>JBOHMN010000683.1:0-3193 GCA_050730175.1 Acetobacteraceae bacterium
CAGTCCGCGGTGCCGCCGCAACAGAATGGGCCAGGTCCGCCAAGAATGCATCGCGCGCACCCTCGTGCAGCAGCGACAGCATCAGGTGCATGCCAGGCGGCTCACGAATCATCCCCGGGACCCAGCCGCGTGCTGCCATCGCGTCCGCGACCGCACCGATCGAGACGTTCTCCGATCCGAACGAGAGGATGGTGAGATCCGGCTCGCCATAGACGCTGAGACCGTCGATCGACCGGATGCCCTCGATGTAGGCGTCGCGCATGTGCAAGAGGCGGCTGGCGATCGCGCGATAGCCCTCCCGGCCGAGAGAGTTGAGGACCGCCCAGGCTGCGGCTACCCCGCCGCCGGGGCGGGTCCCGACGATCGTCGCGGTGGTGAAGCGGCCGCTCGGCCAAACGTCGAGATCGAATGAAGCGGCGCGGGCGCGCGCGGCGTCGCGGAAAAAGACCGTGGAGGCAGGCTTTGGGCAGAAGCCGAATTTATGCAGATCCGCGGACAGGGAAGCCGTGCCGGCAAGCGTGAAATCGAAATCGGGGATCGGTTGGCCAAGATCGCGCATGAATGGAGCGAGATAGCCGCCGACGCACGCATCCACGTGCAGCCAAAGATCGCGGGTCACGGCGAGTGATGAGAGCTCACCCAGAGGGTCGATGACGCCGTAGGGGAAGCAGGGCGCGGAACCGACAAGCATGATCGTCTCCTGGTCGATCGCCGCGGCCATAGCAGGCGGATCTGCACGCAGGTCGACGCGGACGGGAATACGGCGCGTCTCGAGGTCCATGAGCCGCGCCGCCTTGTCGAACGCGGGATGCGCCGTCACCGGGAGCACGACGTTGCCGCGATGCCGCGGGGCGCCGCGGCGGGTGCGTGTCCAGTCGCGGCATGCCTTGACGGCGATCACGATGCTCTCGGTACCGCCGGTCGTCATGTTTCCCGCGGCACCGTCGGGTGCATGGAAGAGATCGAGGCTCATTGCCACGACCTCTTCCTCCATGCGCTTGAGGCTGCCGAACGCCCGGCGGGCGCCGAGCGCGTTCTCGGCAAAGAACGCGAAGAACGCCTCGCGCCCCAGTTCAGCGACCTCGGGGGTCGCGCCGAACACGTAGAGCGGAACCCGCCCGGACCGCCACGCGGCGTCTCCCTCGGCCAGCCACGCCATCTGGTTCATCAGGTCGGCGCGCGGGCGCCCTTGTTTGGGAAAGCGAACGCGCTGCTGCGGCTCATTGCTCACCGGGAGCCTCCGTTCGGTGCCCTCTCCGCGTACGAAGGATCGATGTGAGCGACAATGGTTTGCATCGATGGTGCAGCATCGGATTTACCGGCCTCTTTCAGCCACTGACACGCACGGAAGTACGCTTGCGCGACCGCACCTTCGGCGACGTGCTGGTGCCCTGCACTACGTTAGGGTGCCGGGCGGCATAATGAGCGTCGACCGTCCCCACATCCAGCGCGGGGAGGCCAGGCTTGCTGATATCGCGGACCGGCGCCATGAGCCGACCGTGACCGGCCAGCAACCCGGCGAGCTCAGGTTCGAAGTTCATGTCGCCGGCAGGCATTTCATAGTCCCGGGAGTGTCGCGTTTCCGGACCAAAACTGATATATGCTATATCACATATCGAAGCCCGTCAACGACCCCGCGAGCCACGCGCAGGGAAGAATCAAAGGTGGTTCGATGGTTCCCGTCCCAGCCGAAAATCGTGCGGCACTCCCACTCGCTCCCGTGTGCCGCAGTCTCACGCTGGCCGAGCAGGCCTATGCCAACCTGCGCACTTCCCTTCGTCAAGGCGTGCTCCTGCCCGGCGAGCGTCTGAGCACGCGCAAGGTCGCGGCCACGCTCACGGTAAGCCTGACGCCGGCGCGCGAGGCGCTTAATCGGCTGGTCGCCGAGCGTCTCCTCGAGCAGCGGCTCGACCGCACGATCGTGGTTCCGGTCCTGACGCGCGGGCGCTACGACGAGATCTGCGCAGTCCGGCTGGAGCTCGAACCCCTTGCAGCCCGGCTCGCCTGCCGGACGATGGGCCCCGCACAGCTTGCTCGCCTGCAGCGGCTGTACGCCGCCCATGAAGCGGCATGGTTGCGCCGCGACACCAAGGGCGCGCTCGGTTGCAACGAGGACTTCCACTTCACGATCTACGGCGCCGCACAAAATCGAACGCTACTGCTGATCCTGGAAGCGCTATGGCTGCAGATCGGTCCGTCGCTGAACCTGCTCTTCCCCCACTCCTACGAGGCCGGCTGGAAGGGGGGCGAGCACCATCGATCCATGATGCAGGCAATCCGAGCCGGCGACGCAGCGGCTCTGGTCAAGGCGCTGCGCCGGGACCTGAGCGACGGGCGGAGGCTTCTGGATAGCGTTCTGCCCGAGAGATGAATCCGCCCCATGCCCGAAGCCGGATCGGACCCGATTTCGTTTCCCTAAGGTTCCGTTCATTGACACGCCGGCGGGCGGAACGTAGGGTGGCGCTATATGAAAATGGCATTTTCCAATAGAAAACAAGGGCTGGGGAGCCTCAACCACGCGCTCGACGCGCTCGAAGCCCTGGCGCGGGCGGGCAGCCCGGTCCTGCTCGCGCGGCTGGCAGAGGAGATCGGCATGTCCCGCCCGGGCGTGTACCGCATCCTCGCCACTCTGGCGGCACGCGGCTATGTCGACCGGCGCGAAGGCGGACGTTACCTGCTCGGCACGGCCGCGCGGCGGCTCGGACAGGCCGTGCCTGTACCCGGCATCACCGAAGTTGCGGCGCCCTTCATGCAGGCGCTGACCGGGCGTACCGAGGAAAGCGTCATCCTCGGCCGTCTGGAAGGATGCACAACAACCTACCTCTACCGCACCGAGACGACGCGCGCCGTCATAGTGCACACGGAAGTAGGCTCACGGCTTCCCGCGCACTGCACCTCGACCGGTCTCGTGATTCTCGCCGCGCTGCCGGAAGACGAGCTCGCCTCCCACCTGCCCGAAACGCTCGAGACACGAACGGAGTCCAGCATCACCTCGCACGACGCGTTGCGGCGCGAGATGGCCACGATCCGCCGGCGCGGCTATGCCATGAACATGGGAGGCTGGCGATCGGAGGTGGCGGGCGTCGCCGCCGCGATCACCGGGGAGGATGGGCGGGCGGAAGCAGCGATCTGCATCGCCGTTCCGCGCTACAGGGCCACGAGGTCCAGACTGGCGGCACTGGCGCGCGAGCTC
>JBOHMN010000684.1:0-4323 GCA_050730175.1 Acetobacteraceae bacterium
CTTCCATCATCTCCTCGAGCTGACGGTAGCTCATCGGATACGCCACGTACCAGCGCACACCCCAAAGAATGATATCCCGCTCAAAATGGCTGCCCTTAAAGTCGATCACTGGAGGCCTTCCTGCTACTAGGGTCTGGGGGCGCAAGCGTGCGAAAACGTACGGTAGCGTATTGCACGCAATGTTGAGGGGCGGGTTGGGGGCCCTTAGTCGCGGCCCGCGGTCACGCCAGGACCGATTCCGGCATGAGGTCGCTCCGGCGCCGCGGTGACTGGAAATAGCTGCCGCTTGGCACGGTGTGTGCGTGCAGCAGCGGCGAGACCCGCGCCAAGTCCTCCTCCTTCACCTCATGTCCGCCAGCACGGAGTTGCGCAACGATGCGGGCGATGTGCACGGTGTTCCAGACCAGCACCGCGTTGGAGAGCAGGCTGAGGCAGCTCGCCTTGTTCATAATCTCCTCGTAATCGCCGACGCGGAAGTCTCCCTGATTGGCGAAGAACAGCCACTTCGCGAGGATGTGGCGGAACTCGCCGCGGTTGAGCTGCAGCTGGATCGCCTGACGTAGCGGCGCATCGTGGATATAGCGCAGGATGTGGATCGTCTTAACCAGGCAGCCGAGCATGGTGAGCGCCTTGGCGGGCCGATCGGCGGGGGCGGCATTGATCAACCTTTGCAGCACGACGTCGGCCGGTGCGGCGCGGTCGTTCAGCGAGGCGACGATGCGCACCAGCATGTCCCACTGCTCGGCGATCAGGTCGAGATTGATGACGCCGCGCAACACCTGGTCGAGTGCGCCGTAATCGGCGTCGCGGTCGATGCGATAGAGCACTTGGTCGGCCAGGTCTTTGAGCCGCGGCATGAACGCGATGCCGAGCAGGGCGCAGATGCCGAACAGCTGTTCGGTCGCGCCATGCGTATCCGTGGTGTGCTCGCGAATCCGGAGCGCGGTGGCGTTGTCAAGGATGCCGTTGAGCACGTAGAGTGCCTCGCGCGGGGCGCAGGAAATTACCTGCGTTGCATACACACTGCTCTGGTCGGAGGTGTGCGTGTAGACCGTAAGCGCCCGCTGGTAATAGCCGAAATAGCGAGGATAGAAGGAGCCGAGCAGGCTATCGCGTTCAATTGCGAAGCGCTGACCGTCGGAAGAGGACCGGCTACCGTCGCCCCAAATCTGACTAATCGGCAGCCGATGGTGACAGTCGACCAGGATGGCATTGGCCGCCTTGAGTGTCGCCTCACGCAGGAGCCAGCGGCTGGTGTCCTGCAGTGCTTCAGCGGTCAGGCAATCGGTGCTTTGGCTCATTGCCGCGAGGCCGAGGTTGGTGCCGTGCGCGATCAAGGTCGCGAGCAGGGCGCGGTGGGTGTCATGCTCCCCGCGTGGCGTGTAGCCACCGAGTGGCTGGAAGGCACGAGTGAACCCACACCATTCATCGACATCCTGCAACAGATCCTCGATGCGCACCCGTGGCATGCTGGCGCGGATGGTATCGCGCAGGCGCCGCAGGTCGCGCGGCACCGGCATCGCGTCCGGCTGCCTGAGCTTGATCCGACCGTTCTGAACCGTGATGAAGCGATTGCCGGCCAGGCCCACCGCGGTGGCCTTCGCTGCCTGGTCGAGCGCGGCAGCGATGCGACCGAGAAAAACCTGCGCGTCCATCGGCAGGTCGAGCTCATGGTAGGCTTCGTCTCGATGCCGCTGCCAGCTGCGCTCGTCGTGGATCAGGTTCCAGAACGAGACGTGACTGCGGCTGCGGGTGAGAAAAAGATTGCCGGCGCGCAGCGCCTCGCGTACGGCGAACGCCAGGGCGATTTCCCAGATGCGGCGCTCGACCTTGCCGTTCTCGATCAGGAACGGCCGCCAGGCTGCCGGCACGAAATCCATCGGATCATCCGGGGTGAGCACCGCGCGATCACCGACGTCCAGGGCGCGTGCGAGCTCGATCGCGCGCAGCAGCGATTCGCTACCCGCCGCTGCCTGGAATGACAGGGCAAGGAACCCCGGCAGGTAGCGGCGTAGCGTGCCGTAACGCGCCAGCAGGGCATCGAGCTGGCCGCGCTCCTCCAGGCGCTCATATTCGCGCCAGGCCGCCGTGGCTTCGAACAGGCGCGGTGCATCGACCGCCGCCCGGAAATCATCGACCGTTTGCTTGCCGCCGGCAACCTCCAGCGCATCGATGGCGCCGAGCACGCGGTGCAAGCCATCGCGGGCGTGGCGGCGCAATTTGCGGTGCCGCTCTTCCACGGTTAGGCGAGAACGGCGCGCCATGGTGGTCAGGAACTGGTCGTGCATCTGGACCAAGTTGTCGAGCAGATTCTTGCGCGCCTCGATCAGATAGCAGGTGACCAACGCCTCCCGCTTGGCCACCGCGAAGCGTCGCAAATCTCTGGCGTCGTAACGATGCCCGAGTTCGCCGAGCTGGCGCACGACATGCGGGTCGATGCCTTCCAGCGCCGTGGTGTCGCCGAGCAGGTCGTCGATCAGGCGCAGCCGTGCCAGGTCCGCCTTGATCGCCGGCGGCGTGCCGATCGTGGGATAACGCTTGAGCCGGAACAGGCCGGACCGGGCGTCGCCATCCGGTACCTCGAGCAGCAGCGCGATCCCCGCGCGCAGATTCTCCGGCAATTTGCTGGCGACGGTTGCGAACAGCCCGATAGTCGCGTGCGCCACTTCCGAATGCACGATGCGGTCGAGTGTGCTCGCCGCCGGAAGCATGATGCGCCGATTGCGTAGTCGCTCCTCGGCGTGCGACAGCAGTTCTGGCGGGCCATGCCCTTCGGCGACGCCTTGCCGCAGCCATTCCCGCAATGCCGCCTCGGCTTCGGCATCGAAATCGCGCACGCCGAAATAACGACGGATGCGCTGCGCCTGCTCGCGTTCGGTCGGCTCGCGTCCCGGCTGATCGACGAACAGTACCGGGGCGAGGCCGAGTTGGCGCGAGAGATGGTTGACGATCGGCAGCGGGGCGGCGCGGTAATCGTCGAGGAATCGACCATGCGCGCGCAGCATGCAGAGCTGCAGGGCAAAGCGCCGACGATGGTCGTCACCACGGCACCGCGCGACTTCGGCGAGATCCGCCGCCGTCAGGCTCCAGTGCCGCGCCAGTTCGTCCTCGCTGGGATTAGCCGGCAAGGCGCGGCGTCGATGGGCATGCAGCGGCGCTAGCGGGTCATCGGTCGACATTCAGGTGCGAGTGCTCCAGGTCAGCGGCGAGGTCGTCTTCGGACGGTCGCGTGTACACCGCCGTCGTATCGAGCGAATCATGGCCCAGCAGGCCGGCGAGCTCGACCAGCTTGCCCGGATTGTCGCGCAGGTAACCGAGCGCGAAGGTATGGCGCAAGCTGTGCGCCGAGGCCGCAATTCTCTTGATATGGGCCCGCCGGACAAGCGACGCGACCACGGCTTGGATCGAACGTACCGGCATCGCGGTGCACCGACCGCTCAGGAACAGCGGCTCACCCGCGGCCGGCACGCGGCGCTCGTCGAGGTAGCGCTGGAGCGCGCGGCGCGCGGTCGCATTCAACGGCACTTCGCGCGCCTTCAGCCCCCTGCCCGCGCGGATGCGCACGCTGCCAGAGCGTTCGTGCAAGGTGACGTCGTCCACTCGCAGTGCCGCTACCTCGCCGACGCGGAGACCAGCCTGCAGCATCAGCTGCGCCAAGGCGTAGTTGCGTCCCGCGAGGCCATGGGTCGAGGCGCCGGCAGCGCGCAGCAGGGCGTACGCTTCGGCGTCGGTAAGCCCGGCCGGCTGGCGATTACGCGCCGTGCGCACCGGTCGTAAGCCGTGGGCTACATCGGCGTTAAGGCTGCCGACGCCATGCGCCCATCTGCACAGGCGGCGTAACGCATCGAGGCGGCGGTTGATGGTGGCCGGACGGCGACCAACAGCGAGCAGATGTTGGCGATAAGCGATCAGGTCATATTCGCCGAGCCGCTCGAGGGCGAAGTCCTCGGCCTGCACGCTGGCGCGCCAGGCGAGGAAATGGCGCAGGTCGTAGCCGTAACCACGGCGCGTCGCCGGCGCGAGGTCAGCACGCGTCAAGGCCGCGAGGAAGGCGGTCAACCACGGCGGATCGGCCGCCACCGGCTGCGTCGGTGTCTGTATTGCACGCAATGTCATCCCCCGCGTTAGCCCCCGGGTTTATTGCGTGCAATATGCCGCGGTCCCCGGCTATATTCCATCCAAAATGGATTGCACGCAGTAATTGCACGCAATAACTGGGCAGTTCGTGGGGAAAGTGGAACGAAAACTGCGGATTCGCACCGCTATTCAACCAAAAGTATCGATCTTAGCGTACGAATCCGCACGGCTGCGCCTTCGGGCCCT
>JBOHMN010000685.1:0-12643 GCA_050730175.1 Acetobacteraceae bacterium
CCAGTTCGGGACCTCAACGACCTCGTGTACATGATGGGCGGTGGGCGCTAGAGCAATATCACCCTGACTGGAATCGCCAGATGCCAGCCCGGCCCAGGCATCTCACTCTGACCCGAACGGATGGCAAAGCCATAAGACAAGCGCGTTCAAGCTGACTGAACGCGTTCTAGGTTTGCTTTCTCGAGCAATTTCATCGCCCTGACTGGCATCTGGCGATTCCAGTCAGCGTAATATTGCTCTGGCGCGTTCGCTTTTCTATCCCTGAGCGTACGGAGCCATTCCGCTGACGCCGCTCCGTTATGGTACTCGCGATGAGCTCGCGGCGGCCTCCATCGCGCCCAGTTTGCCGAGCACGATCTGGCGGCGGATCTTCTGCGTTGGCGTCAAACAGCCATTCTCCTGCGTGAACGGAGCCACCAGGCGATGGTGGCGAATCCGCTCCGTCACGGTGAGCCGGTCGTTCACCCGCTGCAGAGCCTCGGCAACGGCGGCTTCATCGGCGCCTTCGGCGGGGACGAGAAAGGCGGAGAGAGAGGGCTGATGATCGCCCGCCACGACTGCTTGCAGGATTTCCGGCTCGGCCATCAGCATGCCCTCGATCCGCGCTGGGGAAATATTGTCCCCGCCAGAGAGGACGATGATGTCCTTCTTGCGATCCGTGATGCGCAGATACCCCTCGTTCTCCAGAACGCCGATATCTCCGGTATGCAGCCAACCGCCGGCGAGCGCCGCTTTGGTGGCTTGCGGCTGGTTCCAGTAGCCGAGCATGACGAGATCGCCGCGCACCAGGATCTCGCCGTCTTCGGCGATGCGCAAGGAGACGCCTTCGAGGGGCGGGCCGACCGTTTCGACGCGGACACTGCCAGGCGGCGTGGCGCTCACCACCGGCCCGGCTTCCGTCTGCCCGTAGCCTTGGACGACGGGCACGCCAAGCGCTGTGAAGAAGCGCCCGACGTCCGGATCAAGCCGGGCGCCGCCGGAGACAACCGCCAGGAGGCGCCCGCCGAAGCGCGCCTTGACCTTGCGCCGCACCAACCACTCGAGGCTCGGCTCGGCCAGCCGCGCCTGGAGAGGAAGCGGGCGACGATCGATTCTGGCAAGCCCGCCGGCAAGGGCCTGAGCGAACAGGGCGCGCTGGATGCGCGGTGCCCGCGCGAGATGGGCGAGGACGCGTGCGCGGAACACTTCCAACACGCGCGGCACGACCGTGATCAGGTCGGGCCGAATGCTGAGGAGGTCGGCGGCAAGGTGTTCGATGCCGCGGGCGTAGACGATTTCCATGCCGATCGAAGGGAGGAAGAACCCGCCGACGGTGTGCTCGTAGCTGTGCGAGAGAGGGAGCAGCGAGAGGTAAACGCCGCGGTCCAGCGCAAGCGGCCGGACCAGGGCGGCGCACCCGCGGCAGTTCGAGAGGATGGCGCGATGCGGCAGCATCACGCCTTTGGGCACGCCGCCGGTGCCGGAGGTATAGATCAGGCAAGCGAGATGGTCGGGCGCGACGTGCGCGGCCTCGGCTGCAATGTCGCCCGGGTCTTTGTCGTCGGCGATGATCCGCGACCAATCATTGAGCCGCGTTGCAGCGGGCGCCGGCGCCGGTTCAACGGCGATGCAAAAATCAAGTCCGCCCACAAGCGCCGCCCCGGCCAGGACGCGCTCGGTCAGCGAGCGGCTGGAAGTGATGGCAACGCGGATGCCCGCATCCCGCAGCAGGTGGGCGTGGTCGGACGGCGTGTTCGTCGTATAAGCAGGAACGGGCACCGCGCCGATCGCCATCAGCGCGGTCTCCGCGATCGGATAGAGAGGACCGTTGTCGGCGGCGATCAGCACGCGTTCGCCGGCCCCGACTCCGGCGGTGCGGAGAGCGCGGGCAGCGGAAGCCGCCTCGCGCGCGAAGCGACCCCAGGTCCAGCTCTGCCAGGCGCCGGATCGATTGGCTCGCAGCATCGGGCGCTCGCTCCATTGGCGGGCACGATCGAACATCATGGCTGCGAGATTCGGCCAATGCGGATAGGGATCCACCGCGCCTCCTTCAACCGCCGCGCCCGCGGCCTTCTGCACGCGCACCACTCTGACGACCAGATCCCGCTGCCGGGGCGGCGCCACGGCCCGCCGACTTCAGTGCGGCGATTCCAACGCTTGTATCTCAGGAGTGGAGCCCTGTCGCGGCACACTAGCGCTTTGTTTTCAGCGGCCGGCTCACCCTCTTTCGCGCGCCGTCGGGAACGACAAACGACGCAAGGAACACCACCGCCGGTTTGACGACCCCGCCCATGATCTCCATCTTGGCATGCGTACCGGACCGGATGGTCAGGATAGAGGAGCGGACGGTGATGCCAGATCCCGGCTTTGAGCGCGTCCCGGAGGGCCAGGCCGGAGGCAGCACCGCCCTGCCGGTTTGGGATCTCGACGATCTCTACCCGGGGCCGGACAGCCCCGGTGTGGCCGCCGACCTTGCCGCGGTTGAAGCGGGAGCGAAAGCGTTCACGGAGCGGCATGCGGGCCGGGTCGGCCAACTTCCGGGGCCGGCGCTGGGTGCCGCGATAGCGGAATTCGAGCGACTGGAACAGGCGCTGGGTCGCCTTGTTTCGTACGCACAGCTGCTTTTCAGCAGCGATTCGATGAACTCTGCGTACGGGCAGTTCTATCAGACGATCACCGAACGCGCGACGGCGATCAGCAGTCACCTGATCTTCTTCGGGCTCGAGCTCAACCGGATTGAAGAGGCCACGCTCGAGGCGAAGCTCACCAACGCCCTGACCTCGCGTTATCGCCCGTGGTTACGCGATCTGCGTGTGTTCCGACCGCATCAACTCAGCGAAGACCTCGAGCGGCTGGCGCACGAAAAAGAGGTAACCGGGCACACCGCCTGGAGCCGCCTGTTCGACGAAACCCTGGCCGGCCTTAGGATTCCGGTTGCCGGCGAAGAGCTGACAATGAGCGCGGCACTCGACCGGCTCTCGGATCGCGACCGGCGGGTGCGCGAGGCGGCGGGAGTGGCAATCGGCGAGGAGTGTGGCCGTAACGTCCGGCTGTTTTCCCTGATCATCAACACCATCATGAAGGACAAGGAAATTTCCGATCGCTGGCGGCACTATCCGCACGCGGGAAGCTATCGCAACCTTGCCAATATGGTCGAAGATTCGGTGATACGGGCGCTGGTTGACGCGGTGACCGCAGATTATCCCAGGCTCGCACACCGATATTATGCGCTGAAAGCCCGCTGGCTCGGCTTGGATAAATTGCAACACTGGGATCGCAACGCACCGCTGCCGGAGGACGACGACCGTCACGTCGGCTGGGAGGAGGCGCGTGCGCGCGTGCTTGACGCGTACGCTCGCTTCAGCCCTGCGATGGCAGAAATCGGCGAGCGCTTCTTCACCTCACCCTGGATCGACGCGGCGCTTCGTCCCGGCAAGGCGAGTGGAGCGTTTGCCCATCCCACCGTGCCGTCCGTGCACCCCTACATCCTGCTGAATTACCATGGCCGGACACGCGATGTGATGACGCTCGCCCATGAGCTTGGGCATGGCGTGCACCAGGTGCTGGCCGGCGCGCAAGGATACCTGCTGGCCGATACGCCGCTCACGCTTGCCGAGACGGCGAGCGTGTTCGGTGAGATGCTGACCTTTCGTGCCATGCTGGAGCGAACGCGAGACGTGGGTGCGCGGCGCATCATGCTGGCCGCCAAGGTCGAGGACATGCTGAACACGGTGGTCCGGCAAATCGCCTTCTATCGCTTCGAGACGCTGGTCCACGAGGAGCGCCGCACCGGGGAATTGCTGCCCGAGCGGCTCGGCGAGATCTGGCTTGGCGTGCAGCGGGAAAGCCTCGGCCCGGCGTTCGAATTCTCCCCGGAGTACCGGAATTTCTGGGCCTATGTGCCACACTTCATACACACACCTTTCTATGTCTATGCCTACGCGTTCGGCGATTGCCTGGTCAACGCGCTCTATTCGGTGTACCGTGATGGACACCCGGGGTTTCAGGCGAAGTATCTTGATATGCTGCGCGCGGGTGGGACGAAGCGGCACCGGGAGCTTCTGGCGCCGTTCGGGCTCGATGCGTCAAACCCGCTGTTCTGGAAGCGTGGCCTCAGCGTGATCTCCGGATTTATCGACGAGCTCGAAGCCATCCAGGCTGCGAGCGTGGCGTGATGGCAGAAAGCAGTGACAGCACGATCTTCGGCGAGTTGCGCCGGCTCGCCCGTACTTCGGGGGCCGTGGGAGGGATCGCGGCGCGAATCGCCGGGCAGCGCGTGTTCGGCATCCGGGGCGATCGGGCGGCGCACGCAGAAGACCTGAAAGCGATACTCGGCGGGCTCAAGGGGCCGCTGATGAAGGTGGCGCAATTCCTTTCTTCCGTGCCCGATGCGCTGCCGGCTGAGTACGCGGCGGAACTCTCCGAGCTGCAGGCCAACGCGCCGCCCATGGGGTGGAGCTTCGTGCGCCGGCGGATGGCGGGTGAGCTTGGCATCGACTGGGAGAAACGGTTCCGGAGCTTCGAGCAGAAAGCGGCGGCAGCAGCGAGCCTTGGCCAGGTGCATCGTGCGGAGTTGCCGGATGGCACGATCGTTGCGTGCAAGCTGCAATACCCCGACATGCCGAGCGTGGTTGAGGCTGATCTCCGGCAGCTCAAGTTGGCCATGGCGGTCTACCGGCGGATGGACAATGCGATCCACCAGGAGGAAATCTACAAGGAGCTTGCCGAGCGGCTGCGTGAAGAGCTCGATTATCTGCGTGAAGCCGCGCAGATGCGGCTCTACGGGCTGATGTTGGCGGACGAGGCGGATGTGCACGTGCCGCGGCCGATTGCCGGCTATTGCACGCGCCGGCTGCTGACCATGACCTGGCTCGATGGGCGGGCGTTGCAGGCGCGGCTGGCAGAAAATCCTTCGCAAGAGGAGCGGAACCGGATTGCGCGCGCACTGTTTCGCGCCTGGTACGTGCCGCTTTACCGTTACGGCGTGATCCACGGGGACCCGCATCTCGGCAATTATCAGGTGCGGGCAGATGGCGGGGTCAATCTCTTGGATTACGGCGCGATCCGCGTGTTCGCGCCGCACTTCATCCGCGGCGTGATCGACCTCTTCGAAGCGGTGCGCGACCACGACGAAGAGAAGGCCCTGCGCGCCTACAAAGGGTGGGGGTTCAAGGACATTACGCGCGAGAAGGTTGCGGTCCTCAATTTGTGGGCGGAGTTTCTTTACGAGCCGCTGATCGAGGACCGGGTGCGGCGGATCCAGGAAACCGATGATGCGCAGTTCGGCCGCGAGGTCGCAGAGCGCGTCCATGCCGGTTTGCAACGAACCGGCGGCGTGCGCCCGCCGCGCGAGTTTGTCCTGATGGACCGCTCGGCGATCGGGCTTGGCGGCGTGTTCGTCCGGCTTGGCGCGGAACTCAACTGGCACCGCATGTTCCATGAACTGATCGCCGATTTCGACACCGATGCCCTGGCGGAGCGGCAGGCGGCGGCACTCGCTACGGCGGAGGTCCCGCCGGCGGTCTAGAGCATGTTCAAGGTGACTGAACATGCTCTTTGTTTGGTAACTGCCCAGGTACCCCCGTTGGCGCGCCCAGGTAGCCATCCTTGCCGAGGGCAGTAGGCGAGTTTGCGACCAACAAAGGTCTTTTTTCGACTCAAAGTCGTCTGTAGGCCGCTTTTCCGCCGCCTACCTGGGCAGTCACTTTGTTTGTTTACTCGAGCAATTTCATCGCCCTGACCAGCATAGGACCGATTCCGGTCAAGGCGAATTTGCTCTCAGGCGGGATGAGGAACCTCGGCGATGACCGGGCTTTCCACCGCAGCGCATCGACCTTGGGCAAGCCGCATCCGTGACGGGCGGTTGTGTGCTGCGAAATGTGCCGGCGGGCGCAACTGGCTTCGCGGCGGACGAAACGTCCTTACAATGCCACCGATTTTGGCAGGCTTATCTCCGAGCGAACCCCACGTAGCAGATTTGAATGGACCTCCTGAGGCTCTTTACTAACTCAGAGATCCGTTTTCTATTCTGCGCGAATGGTCCGGATGCGCCGCACTTGCCACCCTTCCCCACTCGGCACGTGGGATGCGCCCGCCTGCACGGACGTTCCACAAGTGCCGCCCGCGCGGACGCGGTCAGCCCGACCTCATAACCTTGACGCCAAAAGGATCGCATGATGTCAGAATCTACAAACCATTCCGACGCGACCGCGACGTTGTATCGGACACCCGCCGATGCGATGGCGGCACCGGCGGAGAAGCTCGCCTACGTCGCATTGCTCGACCCCGACGGCGTTGCCGTGGTCGACACCGACCCTGCATCTGCCGACTACAGCAAGGTCGTGGGCACGTGGGATGCGCCGCGCCACGATCAACCCGACGAATTTCACCACTTCGGATGGGATATCTGCAGTTCCGCGCTGGGCGGCGGCCATGCCGGCCACCATTCAGCAGATCGCCGTTATCTGGTCGTGCCGGGCATCCGCTCGTCGCGGATCTACGTGCTTGATACCCAACCCGACCCGCGTCACCCCAAGTTAGCGCGCACGATCGAGCCCGAAGAGGTGCTGGGTAAGGGCAAGTACAGCCGGCCCCACACGATCCACTGTGGACCGGCGGGACTGTTTGTCAGCGCCTTGGGTTCCGGAAGTGCCGACGGAAACGACGGTCCGGCCGGGATTTTCACCATGGACCATTCCACATTCGCGGTCACCGGCCCATGGGAGCTGGACCGGGGCAGCCAGCGCATCGCGTACGACTTCTGGTGGCATATGGACGCCGGGGTGCTGGTCGCGAGCGAATGGGGCCCACCGCGGCTATTTGAAAACGGCGTCGTTCCCGACGCATTGGTCAAGCGCGAGTATGGCCACCGGTTGCATTTCTTCGACCTGAAAAGCCGCAAGCATATTCAGGAAATCGACCTGGGTGACCAGTATCAGATGGTGCTCGAGGTACGACCAGCGCACAACCCGCACACGACCCATGGATTCGTCGGTGTCGTCGTGGACGCAACCGATCTCTCAGGGTCGGTCTGGACGTGGTTCCGAGATGGCAGCACTTGGAAAGCGGAGAAGACCATCCACATCCCGGCGGTCCCGCTGCCGGCTGACCGGCTGCCACCTCTCCTCAAAGGCTTTGGCGCCGCGCCGCCACTGGTGACCGATATTGGCTTGTCGTTGGATGACCGCTTTTTGTACGTCGCGTGCTGGGGCATCGGGCAAGTGCTGCAGTATGACGTATCAGACCCTCATCACCCGCGCCAAACGGGGAGTATCGAAGTTGGCGGGCTGGTGCATCACGCGCCGCATCCGTCCGAAGTCGCGTGGACCGGCGGTCCGCAAATGATCGAGATCAGTCGCGATGGCCGCAGGCTGTACTCTACCAATTCGCTGTACAGCACGTGGGATAGCCAGTTTTATCCCGGTAAAATTCCCGGCGTCATGTTGAAGGCTGACCTCGATCCGAGAGGCGGGATGCGGATCGATCCGCATTTCCTGGTCCAGTTCAACGGATACCGTGCGCACCAGGTGCGGTTGCAAGGTGGTGACTGCTCGACCGATTCGTTCTGTTTCACCTGAAAGGACATCGCACGCGGGGCAGCTTCGTCGCAGAGCCCCTCGTGAAACTGGCACCGCTTGCCCGCTCCCGGATGCCGAGACGAATCCGTTGCCGGTTTCCCGTGCCCGATCCGGGCAAGCGGCACGCGATTGACAGGCGAAGGCAGGCGGGATACTGCGCCGGCCCCTCCTGCCTTCCTGATCCCGGAATCCCGCATGTCCGTGCACGCCTTCATTTTCCCCGGCCAGGGCAGCCAGGTCGTGGGCATGGGCCAGGCCCTCGCCGAGGCGTTTCCGGCTGCGCGGGAAGTCTTCGAAGAGGTGGATGAGAGTCTCGGGCAGAGGCTTTCGCAGTTGATCTTCGAAGGTCCGCCGGAAGAGCTGATGCTGACGCGGAATGCCCAGCCGGCGCTGATGGCCGTTTCGCTTGCCGTGATCCGGGTGCTGGAGCGGGAGGCGGGGCTCTCGATTCGCGAGAAAGTGCGGGCGGTTGCCGGTCATTCGCTCGGCGAATACAGCGCGTTGGTTGCCGCGGGCAGCCTGACGCTCGCGGATGCGGCCCGGCTGTTGCGCCAGCGCGGCGAGGCGATGCAGCAAGCGGTGGCGCCCGGCGAGGGCGGCATGGCTGCGCTGTTGGGGGTGGAGCTGGAAGGTGCGAGAAGTATTTGCGAGGCGGCCGCGGATGGACCTCTCGGCCGTCAGGTCGTCGCGCCCGCGAATGACAATGGCGGCGGCCAGATCGTGATCTCCGGCGCAACCGATGCGGTTGAGCGGGCGATCGAGATCGCCAGGACGCGCGGCGTAAGAAGGGCCATACGTCTCGTTGTCTCGGCGCCATTCCACTGCTCCCTGATGCAACCGGCAGCGGAGAAGATGGCTGGAGTGCTCGAGCGGGCAGCGATCGCTACGCCAGCGGTAGCGGTGGTTGCAAACGTCACAGCGAGCGAAGTTGCCAAGCCTGACGAAATCCGAACCCAGTTGGTGCGCCAGATCACCGGGCTGGTCAGGTGGCGCGAAAGTATGCTTGCGATCGCTGCGATGGGGGTCGAAAGCTTCGTCGAGATCGGCGCAGGAAAGGTCTTGACCGGACTAGTCCGGCGAATCGTTCCGGATGCCGAGGCGCGCGCGGTGGGCGCACCGCCCGAAATCGAATCGCTGGTGAAAGTGCTTTAGGCGGAGCGATGTTCCGGCTGGATGACCAAAGCGCGCTCGTTACGGGAGCATCGGGGGGGATCGGCGCCGGCATCGCCCGCGCGTTGCACGCCCAGGGCGCCAAAGTCGTTCTTTCGGGCACACGGACGCAGGTCCTCGAAGAGCTCGCCGCCTCGCTCGGCGAGCGCGCGTTCGTCGTGGCGGCAGATTTGTCCGATCGGAGCGCACCCGATACGCTGATCGCCCAGGCCGAAACGGCGGCTGGGCCGCTCGACATTCTGGTCAACAATGCCGGCCTCACCCGGGACGGCTTGGCGCTTCGGATGAGTGAGGCCGACTGGCAGACGGTTCTCGAGGTTGACCTTGCCGCGCCGTTCCGGCTTGCCCGTGCGGCCCTCAAAGGGATGCTGCGCCGCCGGGCGGGGCGCATCGTCACGGTGGGTAGCGTGGTGGGAACCACCGGGAACGCCGGCCAGGCGAATTACGCAGCGGCCAAGGCCGGGCTTCTCGGCATGACCAAGTCGCTGGCGCTCGAGGTTGCCTCCCGCGGCATTACCGTCAACCTGGTGGCGCCCGGCTTCATCACGACTCCGATGACGGCGGGCCTTCCTGAAGCCCAGCGCCAGCGCGTTGCGGAGCGCATTCCCCTTGGCCGGTTCGGCGCTCCGGAAGACGTGGCGGCGGCCGTGGTTTATCTGGTCTCCCGGGAGGCGGCCTGGGTGACCGGCACAACGCTGCACGTGAACGGGGGCATGGCCATGCCATGAAGCCGGAGTCAGGCGTCTGGTTGGCGGTTGCAAAGAAACCATGCTAATCGCCCCCGGCGCATCGTCCGGAGCAGGTATCTGGTGCCGACCGGGGCTCTTTCTCCGGCTGGCAGGTGAGGAGAGCCGGTCCTTGGGTACCGGCGTCAAGGAGCGGGAAAGCCAATGAGCGAGATCGCCGACAAAGTTAAGAAGATCGTGGTGGAACATCTGGGCGTCGAGGAGTCCAAGGTGACCTCCGAAGCATCCTTCATCGACGATCTGGGCGCCGACAGCCTGGACACGGTGGAACTGGTGATGGCCTTCGAGGAGGCCTTCGGAGTTGAGATTCCCGAAGACGCTGCCGAGAAGATCAGCACCGTGAAGGACGCGGTCGAGTACATCGAGAAACAAAAGGCCGCCTGACCGCGAAGCGCGGGCGAAGCACAACCGTGATGCGGCGGGTCGTGGTCACCGGTATGGGCGTTGTCTGCCCTCTCGGACTCGGGGTTGAGCGAGTCTGGCAGCGTCTGATCAACGCCGAATCCGGGATCCGGGCAATCCAGTCCTTCAGCGTCACCGATCTCTTATCCAAGGTTGCTGGCCAGGTCCCGCCCGGGACCCGCTCCGAGGGCGGACTCGACATCAGCGAATGGATTTCCCCGAAGGACCAGCGGAAGATGGACCGCTTCATCCAGCTCGCGCTGGTGGCGGCGGCGGAAGCGATCGAGGATTCCGGCTGGCGGCCCGAGAACGAGGAAGACAAGTGCGCGACCGGGGTGATGATCGGCTCCGGCATCGGTGGGCTGCAGACGATTGCCGACAGCGCCGTGCTGGTGCACGAGGGTAAGGCACGGCGGATCTCGCCGTTCTTCATTCCCTCCGCGCTCATTAATCTCGCATCGGGGCATGTTTCAATTCGCTATGGCTTCAAGGGCCCGAACCATTCCGTCGTCACCGCCTGTGCGACGGGCGTGCACGCGATCGGCGATGCCGCGCGCCTGATTGGTTTCGGGGATGCCGAAGTGATGATCGCCGGTGGCGCCGAGGCAGGAGTTTGCCCGCTTGGTATTGCCGGATTCTGCGCCTCGCGCGCGCTCTCGACCGGGTTCAATGAAACTCCGGAACGTGCATCGCGGCCTTGGGACAAGGACCGCGATGGTTTCGTGATGGGTGAGGGTGCCGGCATCGTGGTGCTCGAGGAATGGCAGCACGCGCGCCGGCGCAATGCGAAAATTTACGGCGAAATCAGGGGCTACGGAATGTCCGGCGATGCCCACCACGTGACCGCTCCGCCCGAGGGGCACGAAGGAGCATTCCGTGCCATGCAGGCGGCGCTTCGCAATGGGCGGATTTTGGCCGAGCAGATTCAGTACGTCAACGCGCACGGCACCTCGACATTCGCCGACGATCTCGAACTGGAAGCGGTGGAGCGGCTGTTCGGCGCCGCCGCGAAGGGGCTCGCGATGTCCTCGACGAAGTCCGCCATCGGGCACCTTCTGGGGGCTGCGGGTGCGGTCGAAGCGATGTTTTCGATCCTCGCCGTCAGGGACGGCGTGGCCCCGCCCACTCTCAACCTTGACCAGCCGAGCCGAGAGAGCGTGATCGACCGCGTGCCGCTGGTTGCTCAGGAGCGGCCGATCAGGATGGCGCTCTCGAACAGCTTCGGGTTCGGCGGCACCAATGCCTCGATCATCGTTGGCGCCGCCGCCTGAAGGAGACGAGGGAAGCCGTGAGGCCCGCCCGCCCGAAGCCACTGGCCGATGGCTCAGGTTGCTCCTGGCGTCGCTCGGCACGGCGCTCCTGTTAGCGGCGGCGTCCGGGGCGGCAATCTGGCGATACCAGGCGCCTGGCCCGCTGCCCAAGGCGAAGGCGGTGGTCATCCCCCTCGGATCGACGGCAATGCTGGCCCGGGACCTGTCCCGCGCCGGAGTGATCGACCAGCCGCGGCTGTTCACCATGGCCGCGCTTGCCACGTCCTTCGCCGGGCCGCTGCACGCAGCAGAATTGCTGTTCCCGGCCCACGCGAGCTTTGCGGAAGTGCTCACGGTGCTCAGAACCGCACCGCCGGTCGAGCGTCGGCTGGTCATTCCGGAGGGCCTGACCGCCAAAGAGATCACGGCCCTGATGCTGGCGGCGCCCGGGCTGGTCGGCCCGGTCGACCTTCCGGGCGAAGGTTACGTGCTGCCTGCGACTTACGATTACCTGTACGGGGCCCGGAGGTCTCGGATTGTCCGGCGTGCACATCGTGCGCTGGAGCGGACACTCGCGAAGCTTTGGGCGAAGCGGGCACCAGACCTGCCATTCACCGACCCTCGGCAAGCGCTGACGTTGGCCAGCATCGTCGAGCGCGAGACCGCCATCCCTGCTGAACGCCCGCGGATTGCTGCGGTCTTCATCAACCGGCTCCGGCTTGGCATGAAGCTGCAGTCGGATCCGACAGTCATTTACGCGGCCAGCGACGGCGAGGGCGTTCTCTCCCGGCCGCTCTCGGTAAAGGACCTCGCGATCAAGAGTCCCTACAACACATACGTGGTTGCAGGACTGCCGCCGGGGCCGATCGACGCTCCCGGCGTCGCCTCGATCGAGGCGGTGCTACACCCGATGGCGAGCCCCGATCTTTATTTTGTCGCCGACGGGCGCGGCGGGCATGCATTCGCACGCACTCTCGCGGGCCAGGACCGCAATATCCGCCGCTGGGAGCAGCACCTCAGGGCAGCATCGGCACCGCCCTGACCCGGCCGCAGTGTCATCGCGGTTGGTCACCGGCGAGCGTGATCCGGTGCATGACTCGCCGATAACCATGATAGTCGTTGACCGGGTTGTGCTGCGTGCAGCGGTTGTCCCAGAACGCGATCGAGCCCGGTTGCCAGCGGAACCGGCAGGTGAACTCGGGCCGGACCTGGTGAGCGAAGAGATAGGTGAGGAGCGGCGCGCTCTCCTGTTCCGTCATGCCGCGGAGGCGTACGGTATGGCCGGGATTGACGTAGAGTGATTTGCGCCCGGTCTCAGGATGCGTGCGCACGACCGGATGCTCGGCGGTGTACTCCACTCTGGCGTCGGGACGGGCGTCGGTCCCGAGCCGGTCTTCGCGGGTACGGCTGACATCGGCCTTGGCTGAGCTGTTGACGGCGATAAGGCCGTGGAGCAGACGCTGCATTCCGCACGAGAGCGTCTCGTACGCGAGATACATGTTGGCGAACAGGGTATCGC
>JBOHMN010000686.1:0-3486 GCA_050730175.1 Acetobacteraceae bacterium
TGTTCTCTCCCAGACTTGCGCTGGTGGTCTGATGGTTTGGGCCACCGGCGCCTTTTTTTCGTGGTTGGGGTGATGGGCGGGGGGAGGCGGATTCGTTGGTTTGGGTGTGGGGCGGCGTCGGCTCTTGCCTGCGCCTTGGATCTCCGCGCGAATCCTGGCGGCGTGGTTGCGTATTGCGAGACGCGCGCGGAGCACCCCGACAACGAGCGGTTCCTGCGGGACTGCGAAAAATGGTGGGGTGTTGAGGTCGTTCGGCTGCGGTCTGATGAGTACGCTGACACTTGGGATGTCTGGGAGCGGCGGAAGTACATCGCGGGCGTTGATGGTGCGCCGTGCACCGGAATCCTGAAGGCCGAGCCGAGACATGGTTTCCAGAGGCCGGACGACGTGCATGTTTTTGGCTACACCTGCGATGCGGGAGATGCGGCCAGGGCGAAGCGACTTGCAGAGACATTCTTTGAGTTGAGGGTAGAGTTTCCGCTGGTCGTGGCCGGCGTAAACAAGGCGGCGTGTCTTTCGATTGTCGAGGCGGCGGGCGTCGCGCTGCCCGTGATGTATGGGCTCGGATTTGCCCACAACAACTGCATCCCGTGTGGCAAGGCCACGTCGCCGGCGTATTGGGCTGCGGTGCGGCTTCATTTCCCGGACCGGTTTGGGCGCATGGCGGAGCTTTCTCGGCGGCTCGGTGCCCGGCTGGCCAGGCTCCGCGGCGAGCGGGTCTTCATTGACGAGATCCCGGCCGACTGGCCGACGGCGAGTCCGGAGGTACCGGCGTGTGATTTCCTATGTCAGTTGGCGGCGCAGGGCTTGGTGCCGTGAGCGCCTGCTTCCTGTGTGGTGATGCGCTTGGGGTGCTGCGGACGCTTCGGGGTGAGAGTTTCCAGTGCGTCGTGACGAGCCCGCCGTATTTCGGGCTTCGGGACTATGGAACGGCGAGCTGGGAGGGGGGCGATCCGGGGTGCGGTCACGAGCCTGTTTCCGGGCGCCAGGGGGGCACTGGGCAGCGAGCTGACCGGGCATTCACGGGGGCCGTGGCGCAGAAATCGGTCTGTACGCGATGCGGGGCTCGTCGGATCGACCAGCAGATTGGCCTCGAGGATTCTCCGGAGGCGTTTATTGTGCGGCTCGTGGAGGTATTTCGCGAGGTGCGCCGCGTACTGCGCTGCGATGGCGTGTGCTTCGTGAACATGGGCGACAGTTTCACGCCGCAGTCCACGCACGGGTCGAACGACCCGGCGCGCGGTGCTGCCGGAAAGCCCAAGGACCTCCTGATGATGCCGTTCCGGCTTGCGCTTGCGCTTCAGGCGGATGGCTGGTGGCTGCGCAGCGTGATGCCGTGGGTAAAGAGATCGTGCATGCCGGAGAGTTGCACCGATCGGCCGACGTCGGCGGTCGAGTACGTGTTCATGCTGACGAAATCGGCGTGGTACTTCTGGGATGGCGATGCGGTGAAGACGCGTGGCGCGATCGCTGCCGGCGTGCGCGCGGCAAAAGGTGGCGATGTCCGTTCCGGCATCGAGGGCGTGAACGGCCGGCCGCCGGAGTATTGGCAGTACACGGGCGAGCGGAATTTCCGCAACACGGATCTGTTTTTCGCATCGCTCGATGAGGGGTGCCGTCCTGCCCGGCTGCCGGAGGTCGAGCGGTATCGGCATGTCAATCCGCGGGGGGCGGAGGGTGCGCGGGCCAAGCGTAGGGCCTTCGAGGCGGGTGCGTCCTATCCGCTTCCGGATAGTGAGCCTGTCGGTCTGATCCTCGATCTGGATGGCGATCCGCTGGCTCTGGACGTGAATCCACACGGATTCGCGGGCGCCCACTTCGCCACTTTCCCGCCCAAGTTGGTCGAGCCGCTGATCCGCGCGGCGACGAGCGAGAAGGGCTCCTGCCCGGCCTGCGGTGCGCCGTGGGTAAGGGTGACGAAGAGCTGGTACGTGAAATCGCCCGGCCATGGGAGCGGAAGTGTTACTGGAAGGCGCCAAGCGACGGGCGCGAATAATTGGGACGGCGCTGCCGTTCCGCGCATGAACAAGGAAACGTCGACCACCGGCTTCCGCCCCTCCTGCTCCTGCCCGCCGGCCGAGCCGGTTCCGTGCAGTGTTCTTGATCCGTTTTCTGGTGCCGGCACGGTGGCTTTGGTCGCCGATCGGCTGCAACGTGACAGCGTCGGGATCGAGCTGAGTGAGGCCTACGTCGAGATGGCTCGGGAGCGCCTCCGTGCGGATGGGTCGTTGTTCGGATCCGAAGGGGCCGATCGTGCCGCAGTCGGATGATGATGCTGCGGCGCGGCGGAGGATGCCCCGTTGTGCCTGTGGGGCGCTCGCGTCGGCCTGGTCTCCCGGGACGGCGCCGTGGGCTGATCCGGTTCTGGTGCGCCTTCGGCCTGATGAGTTGCGCGTTCCGCCTGGTGAGTTGCGTGTCCGGCCCGGCATGGTGCATCCGGGGACGCCATCCGTTGCGTGGTGCGGTGCCTGCTGGCGGAGGGATTTCCGCGCCGTGAGCAAGGGGAAACCTGGATGAGTGGGGCGACCGGGGCGGTTCCGCTGGATGCGGCGGACTTCGTGACGATCTGCAAGTTGGTGTGTCCGCACTGCCGGGTGGGCCACATGCCGGTGCAGCGGGCGGACACCAAGGAGTGGTGCCACACCATGAGCCCGGTTGCGGTCGTGGCGGGTGGTGCGGCGCAGTTCACGCACACGATTTGCTGGGCGGACGGGTTCCGGAGGAGCAGGTACGCCCCGCCAGGGGTGGTTTTCTGATGGACTTGTGGGCGATCACGCTCTGGCAGCCGTGGGCGAGCCTGGTGGCCATCGGCGCGAAGCCATTCGAGTTCCGGAAGTGGGCGGCGCCGCGCGTGTACCGTCGCAAGCGGATCGCGATTCATGCCGGCGCTCGGCCGGTCCGACGCGACGAGGTTCGTGGGCTTCTATTGAACCTCCGCCGGGGCGGCTGGCGCGAGACCGCCTTGAAGCCGGAGATTGCGACCGACTTTCTTGAGAGTCTCCTGAGCGCGCCGGGCTCGCTCTTGCTCTCGGCTGTCGTTTGTACGGCCGTGCTGGGCGAGCCCCTCCGCAATTCGGACCTGCGCGCGGCGCTCTTCGGGGACGATGCCGGGATCAACGAGGATCTCCTCTGGGAGGACTCGAACTGGGGCTGGCCGCTGACCGAGATCGAGCCGATCGAGCCGCCGGAGCCGGTCCGTGGGCAGCGGGGCTTCTGGCGGTGGCGCGACAGGCAACAGGCAGCCGCCGGGTGCGTCGTGTCTTGAGCGCGCCGCCGGACGACCAGGGCCGTGATTGGCGTCGGGCGGGGACATTCAGCGGCACCCTGCTGAACCAGGCGGCGGCGGCTGCGGCGGCCGGACGCCTCCAGGAGGCCTACAAGTTGCTCGTGAGCGCTTCGAGAGCCGACCCGGCGGCGGCGTTGCCCTGGTACCGCCTCGGCAGCGCGAATGCGGATCTCGGGCTCTGGGAATCGGCTGTTCTATGC
>JBOHMN010000687.1:0-5184 GCA_050730175.1 Acetobacteraceae bacterium
GCGCCGTGTCGTGCACAAGGCGCTCGATTGCGGCATCACCTTTTTCGATACCGCGGACGTGTATGGTGGGCGTGGCGCCTCGGAAAGCTGCCTCGGCCGTATTCTGGGGGAGCGGCGGAAGGACATCGTGCTTGCCACCAAGTTCGCGAAGCCGATGGATGATGGCGGGGCGCTCAAGGGCGCATCGCGGCGCTACATCTTTCAGGCGGCCGAGGCGAGCCTGAAGCGCCTGGCGACCGACTGGATCGACCTCTACCAGCTGCACGAGCCGGACCCGTTGACGCCGATCGAGGAGACGCTCAGCGCGCTCGACGATCTCGTCCGGGCCGGCAAGGTTCGCTACATCGGCTGCTCCAACCTTCCAGCCTGGCAGGTTGCCGAGGCGCATTGCACGGCGCGCGCACTGGGCGTCGCCGGGTTCATCTGCTGTCAGGATGAATATTCCCTCGTTGCGCGCGGCATCGAAGCCGAGTTGATCCCGGCGATCGCGCATTTCGGGTTGGGGCTCGTGCCCTATTACCCGCTCGCGGCCGGCTTCTTGAGCGGAAAGTACCGGCGCAACGCGCCGCTCCCCGCCGGCGCGCGGGTGACGAAAATGGAAGAGCTGCGTGTGAAATTCCTCGCCGAGGCGAATTGGCAGCGCCTCGAAAAGCTCGCCGGGTTCGCAGCCTTGCGGGGCCATAGCCTGCTCGAGCTCGCCCATTCCTGGCTGCTTGCCCGCCCTGCTGTCGCCTCGGTCATTACCGGTGCCACCACGCCTGAGCAGGTGGGAGAGAACGTGGCCGCGGGAGGCTGGCGGCTGAATGCAGAGGACCTCGCCGAGATCGACCGTCCGGGCGGATAAAGCGCGGCGACCCTTGAAAGCGGGAAGATATATCTTAAGTTCGATATATCGCGACTGGCTCTCAAGGAGACTGCCATGTATGCCAACCCCGGTTCCGATAGTGACTGCGGCTGCTGGCACGGCGGGCGCCGCTACATGCGGGCGATGTTCCGCGGCGGCCACGGCTATGGCGGCGGGCGGATGTTCGGCCAGGGTGCTCTGCGCCTGGTCATCCTCAGCCTGATCGCCGAGCAGCCCCGCCACGGCTACGAACTGATCAAGGAGATCGAAGGCCGCCTCGGCGGCGCGTACAGCCCAAGCCCGGGTGTGATCTACCCGACCCTGACGCTCCTGGAGGAGCAGGAGCTGATCCGCCTTGCCGTCGGGGGCGCGGAAGGCGCCGAGGAAGGCGGCAAGAAGCGCTATGCAATCACCGAGGGCGGGCGGCACTTCCTCGCCGACAACGAACCCGATGTCAGGGCGATTTTTGCCCGCATGGCGGAAGCCGGAGCCGGCGGTGCGGCCGGGCGCGCGCAGTTGTTTCGGGCGATGCATAATCTCCGCACCGCGCTCCGTCTTCGCCTCGCGCGAGGCCGGCTCAACGATGAGGAACTGCGGCGCATCATCGGCATTCTCGACGAAGCGGCACAGACGATCGAGCGCACCTAGAGTATCCGCTACGGTTGATCGTGATCTGCGCGAACTGGCCGCGATCCCGTGTTGCAAGCCTGGCCCCCGTGTCAGTATGTCACGCGGCAAGCGGTGGACCGAAAGCATGAGTGAAGCGGCTTCCCGAACGGCCCGGATCGGCACCGATCTTGCGGGCAAACGCGCCATCGTTACCGGCGGGGCCGGCGGCATCGGTCGCGCCATCGCTGCTGCTCTGGTCCGCCACGGCGTGCGCGTCGCCGTCGCCGATAGCGCGCAAGAGGCCGCCGATGCGGCGGCACGAGAGACCGGCAGCGCGATGGCGGTGGCGCTCGACGTGCGTGACCGCGCGGCTGTGGCGCGCGCCTTCGCCGAAGTCGAATCACGTCTCGGCGGCTATGAGATTCTGATCGCCAACGCCGGAATCTCCTCGATGCGAGCGGCCGTCGACCTCACTGACTCCGATTGGAGAGAGAACTTCGCGGTCAACGCTTATGGCGTGTTCGTCACCAATCAGCTCGCGGCGCGCCGCTTTCTCGCCGAAGGGAGCGGCGTCATCGTCAACACCGCGTCCCTCGCGGCCAAGGTCGGTGCGCCCCTCCTCGCCCATTACTCGGCCAGCAAGTTCGCGGTGCTCGGTTGGACCCAGGCGCTCGCGCGCGAGCTGGCACCGCACGGCATCAGGGTCAACGCCGTCTGCCCCGGCTTCGTGCGTACCGGAATGCAGGATCGCGAAGTGGTCTGGGAAGCGGCCCTGCGCAACGTGGCCGCGGAGCAGGTGCGCGCTGATTACATCGCGCAGACCCCGCTCGGGCGACTGGAGCAACCAGACGACGTCGCGGATGTCGTCGTGTTCCTCTGCTCCGATGCCGCGCGCTTCATGACCGGGCAGGGGATCAACGTCACTGGCGGCGTTTATATGACCTGAGGATCACGGACCGGGCTCTGGCGAGCGCGTCGGGCCGTGCGCGTCCATGGCGAGACTTTTCTTCTTGCTGATCTTCCTTTTTCTCGGCCGCTATGTGGTGCGCGGCCTGACGTTCGGATCGATCAAGGGGTGAGGTCATGATGCAACGAAAAGGGTTCGCGATCGTTGGCGCGGGGCTATGGGGCAGTCAGCACGCGCACGTTCTCTCGACCCTGCCTGAGGCGCTGCTCGTCGGGATATTCGATACCGACCCCGGCCGCGCCGAGGCCCTCAGGGAACGCTCCGGGGCACGACGCACCTATCCGGACTTAGCGACCCTCCTCGCCGACCCCGAGGTTGATGCGGTGACGGTGGCCACCCCTGATTTCGCCCACGCCGAAGTGATCCTTGCCGCCCTGGCTGCCGGTCGCGACGTGTTGAGCGAAAAGCCGCTCGCCACAACGGTCGAGGAGAGCGAAACGGTGGTGGCCGCGGCGCGCCGCTCCGGGCGCAAGCTCATGGTTGACTTCCACAATCGCGTCAGCCCCGCGATCGCCGCCGCGCGCGCTTGTGTCGCCGCGGGAGAGATCGGCCGGCCCCTTCACCTCAGCGCCCGGCTCAACAACACGACCTTCGTGCCGCTCGAAATGCTTTCCTGGGCGGGGCGATCCTCGGCGCTCTGGTTCCTCGGCAGCCATGCGGTGGATGCGCTGCGCTTCATCACCGGCGATGAGGTGCGACGGGTCCAGGCGCTGCGCAGAGGTGGATATCTCGAGGCGAAGGGCGTTTCGACAGCGGATGTGCATCTCGCGTTGCTCGAATTTGCCTCGGGTGCGATTGCCACACTGGAGAATAGCTGGGTGCTGCCGCCTGACTCACCGCTCGTCTTCGATTTCCGGCTGGAGATCGTGGGTGAGAAAGGAGCGCTGCAAATCAGTACCGCCGACAACGGGGCATTTCGCAAATTCACCGGCGCCGGCCTCCGTACCACCGACCTGTTCGGGTCCGTACCGGCCGCGGGCCCACGCATCGGCGGCTTCGTCTACGAGTCGATCGCCCGCTTCGTCGATGCCGTCGTGGCCGATGCGCCGCTGCTCGCCGGGCCGGAGGATGGGCTCGCCGCGACACGAATCTTGGCTGCGATCGAGCAGGCGGCGGCGAGCGGCGTTGCCGTCAGCGTGCCGGGCGCGATCGCTCGTGCATGAGATCGCTACGCCGGGTGATGCGGTGCCTCAGGTGCCCTCGAGCAGTTTGTCGAGCACGATGTGCTGCTCCTGCGCCGGGCGCCGCTCGTGGCCTGCGGTGAGCCCGAAACGTCGCCGCACGTAGAAGAGCACCGCCTCGCGCACCGTGACCCGGAGCCGCCCGCGCTCCATGCCGTAGTCGCGGGCGATCACCTGCCGCTGGTGCGGATCGAGCCTGGGGTGCGGTGCGATCACGAGGGTGACGCGCCGCTGCCAGGCGAGATCGGCCTCACCCGCCCGGCCCGCCTTGCCGGTTGCCCGGAGGTCTGAAAGCCGGGCGATCACGAAGTCCTTGAAGGTATCATCGCCGGCGTCGTGCGCGCGTACATGCCAGCGGAAGCCGTCGAACACGAGCGCATGCGGCGAGAGCGTGCGCCGAGAGATGCCTGGCCGCTGGAAGGAAACGTACCGGGCCGACACTACCTCTCTCGCGCCGATCGCGGCGAGGATGCCGCGCAGCACGCTCCGCTCGACGGCACGTTCCGGGACCGCAGCGAGCGCGAGGGCTGGCGGCGCGCTGAGCACCGAATCCTCGGGGTGGAGGTAGCCTTCTGCCAGCAGCCGGAGCTCGGTGAGGAGCGAGCCCGCCTCCGCTTCCGCAGGCTGGAAGCCGGCGCGTGCCCGGTAGCACTTGGCCACCGTGTCGTAGGCAAATCCGTCCGGGTAGGCTGCCCGGAGGTTCTTGAGATCGGTGGTTGCCTGGTTTTGCGAGACGCCGAAGCGGCGCACCAGGTCCTCGCGGTTGATCGTGCCGTCCCAGAAGAGACGGCGCGCGGCAAACGCGAGCCGCTGTTGCGCGCTCCAGCGCAACTGGCTCCGGTCGGCCGATTCGCCCGATTCGCTCATCGCGACGTTGACTGGCACAGAGCAACCAGTTTTGCTACCCATATTAACCGTGTGGATGGCACGGCCGGCGCCCCGCGGCGCAGGGCTTTCGGGCGCGTTCGGGTCAGCCATTCGCGTTTCCCGGGGGATCTCCGCGAGGGTTCCGCTCGAGGGCGGGGACGACAACAAGCAGGACTGTGCTTGCGCCATAGCCCCCTGAGAGTGAACCGGCGGCTGGTACTTGCGGCCGTTCCGGCGGGCCACACGACCCAGGGCCCATACGCGACGACCCTGGAAACGATCCCGCGACCGCGCTTGCCGCATTTGGACGAAAGCCCATAATCTCCGCGTGAACGCGATACCCAGCTTGATCGGTCTCGGTCTTTACACCGTTTCGGATGCCGCTCGGCTTGCCGAGTTGTCGCCGGCGCGGGTGCGCGGCTGGGTCCAAGGGTACCGGCAAAAGGCTGGCAGGCCTGGCGCCGGGGCGGTGGTCGGTCATTCGCTTCCGGACATCGAAGGCAAGACGGCGCTTTCGTTTCGCGAATTGATCGAGGTCCGCTTCGTCCGGCACTTTCTTGGTGCGGGCGTATCCTGGCGGCGCATCCGCCGGGCGGCCACGGAGGCGCGCCGCGAGCTGCTCACCGAGTCCGGCCCCCGGCTGCTTTTTTCCACTGATGGGGTGACGATCTTTGTCCGCGAGCTGGCAGCGAGCGGCGATCAGGTCGCGCGGGACC
>JBOHMN010000688.1:0-4156 GCA_050730175.1 Acetobacteraceae bacterium
GCAGAGCACCAGCCCCGCGATGCCGCGCCCGACATGGCCGCTCTCGCGGTTCTGCGGTTGGCGCGACTGCCAGAGCGCCCATGCCCCGAAGATGAAGCAGACCGCAGCTGCCAGGTAGCAGGCCATGCCGAAGGCGGTGCTGCCGGAGTTGAGCGCCTCGCTCGACATCACGTTGAGCTGTGCGCCAATGCCGCCGCTCGGGGAGGTTGCCTGCGCCATCGCATGGCCGACGAAGAGCCACCCCATGGCGAGACCGAGCGAGGCGGCCGCGAGCCCTCTTCCCCGCAGAAACACAAAGCAGGGCCGGCCCCGAATAACCGTGAGGATACGCATGAACGCGCCTCCCCGCGGATTCCTGTGCAAAAGCGTCACGCGTGTCACTCCTGTTCCGAGGGAAGAGCCCCTCGCGAGCAAGCCTGACCGGGCGCGTTGCGAATAGGCGCAGAAAAATCCCGCTCAGCTCCCGATCTGGAAGAACGCCGCGATGCCGTTCGCGATGGTGACGATGTTGATGCAGAGCACCCCGAAGGCGAACTGGATGCCGCACGATGTCGGTGAGCCGTTAATGCGCCCATTGATGATGCTCCGCCAGCGGATGATCGCCCAGAACACGCAGGCAGCCCCGAAGGCCTCGAAGAAATACTGAAAGAGCGTTACGACATTGACGACGGTCGCTTCCGGCGTGGTGCCGAGCAATCCGCTCGCGTTCGGAGGGGGCGTCGGTGCGTAGCTGGTCAGCGCGACCACGAGGCCGGTGCCGGCGCTGACATCGGCCATTGTCAGAAACTTCGGAAAACTCGCAAACACACCGGCCAGGATCAGCGAAATCCACGGCACCCACGGCCGGTGGATGTGCTGGTAGTGATCGCGCGAGTGCGGCTCGGACCAGGTCCAGAGAGTCCAGACGAAGAAGAGGAAACACATGCAGGCGGCGAGATAACAGAACGTCGGCAGCAGGACGGCGATGCCGTCGGCAACCGCGGTCGCGAGATCGACCAGCCCCTGCATGACATGCTCCTCGCGCTACCGGATCGTGCCGTGCTCCGTCGTCACCACCCAGGCCGTGCCATGCTGCGCGACCGAAATGACCCGCCCATAGCCCGGGACGGTGTCACCGATCTGGACCTGCAGCTGCGCCCCTTCACCGCCGCTCTTGTCGATCTCGGCGAGCATGGCGAGGCCGGGAGAAGCTGCCTGCAACCGATAGCGCACTCGGGGGGCCGAAGAGCTGGCGGCCGACCCCGCTCTCGTGACGGCTACCCGCGGCGGGCGCGGAGGCGCGGCCGCGGGTGAAACGATCGAAGCGAGCGGCGATGCGGGCCGACCCGCTGCCGCTGCGGCAGCGATGCCGCTCTCAGCTTCCACCAACGCCAGCCGTCGCTCGAAATCAACGAGCTTCGCGCTGGTGCCGGTCGAGAGGTTGCCAACCTCAGCCTGCAGATCGGCCACCGCTGTCCGTTCCGCACGCACCATCGCCGCGATCTGCGCAACTACCTCGAGCACCTTCACCTGTTCTACCGGCGTCATCGGCGTCGCCTGCAGCTTCACGGCAACGGTTGCCGCGTCGAGAGAACCGGCGGCCGGTTGGGCAACCGGAGGAGGCTGGGGCTGCGTTGCTCCGGCGGCAGGGGGTGCTGCACTCGCCACCGTCACGGGGTGAGTTGGCGACGCCGGGTGCCTGTTGCCTGCGCCCGCGAATCCTGACGTGGCGCCCGTCTCAACGGCTCTCGCTCCCGCAACTTGCGCACTGCCGCTCGGGGAAGCGGGGGCACCTGCGACAGGCCCTCGTGGAAGTGCCAGGGACGCCGCAGACGCCACTCCGGGCTCGTGCGGCACATAGCCCGGCGGCGGCCCTGAAGCAGCCTGTGGCGGTACCGGAAGAGCCGCTTGATGCCCGCCGGAAGGTGAGGCCCCGGGCATCTCCCCGTTGGCAGTTTGCATGACGGCGGGGCGCCGAACGGCCACCCCGCTAAATGGGGGGAGCGTGCTGCCTTGGCCGGATACGGCAGAGGAAGACACGCGGGTACTGACGGCCTGCCGCCCGAGCCGCATCAACTGCTTCAGCTGCTCGTTTGCCGGCTGCGGATGAAACGCCGGCTGCACCACGGACGCCGGCTGCGGCGGTATATGCTCGCCCGCCAGCGACGCGGCTGGAGAAAACAGCGGGGCTCTCGTCAGGCCGGCCCGTACCGCCAGATTGCGCACCGCCGACACCACGCGGGAGGGGACCGGTACGACGTGGTTGTAAGGCGAGACCACGAACACGCTCCCGCCGGCACTTGCGAGTGAGAGCGCCGCCGCACCAGCGTACAGCCAATGCCGTCGGCGCCTGTGCGCGGGCCGACTGGGCTCCACCAGCCGGCCCGCCGCCCGCAATGGTTCCCTCTCGGCGTGACCGTCGCTTTCGACGTCGGGTTCCCCCGGCAGGCGCGCGACCAGTGGAGACGGCGCCTCCGGCACGGCATCCGCCGGCGCGCGGCTTTCCACACCGAGCGGTTTTGCCTCGGGAACGGCTACATCTTCGCCGTGCGGCGCAACGGTTCGACGTGCGCCCCGGAGTGGTTCCCCATCCGCAATCGGGCCAACCGGAATGATGTGCGTGTCCATCGCCGCCCTGTCCAAATCTCGTGTTATGGCAGACCATCAGCGGGGTGCCCGCGAATGGCGCGCTCTTTCCGCAACGCACGAACGATTTATCTCTCTGGGACCTTCACGGCCGAGAGGAACATCACGCCCACGCCGACATTGGCCGCGAGCGTCACCGTCGGGCCCTTCGGCGCCGCCTGGTTGAGCGTGTTCGCCACCTGCCCCGCCGCGACACCTGCAGCAACACCGAGTTGCTGATCGAGATTGAGATGCGTCGCTGCCGTCGCACCGCCGAACGGACTGAGCACCGAGACCGTGTTCGATGTCGTCGCCAACGCCTGGCCGAGACCCTCTACGAAGGCCGCAGCCGCTGGCAGAATGAACCGTGCCAGATAGTGCTCATCGACACCGGACGCGACCGCAGCCTCCATCGTGTCCGGCGCGATCACCACTCCATTGCACCCGATCGACTGCCCGTCATGAACGATCGTGCCGATGTGGATCACGAGCCGGTCTCCCTGGCGGTCGAAGCTTCCGATCATCCGGTCCCCCGCGATTGGCCCGCTGTCAGCTTGGAGGACCACGGGACTTGCCTGGTCGGAAGAAAGCGCCAGCACGGGATGCGCGTAGACCCCGCGCCCAGCCGGAATGAGCACGCGCTCCGCCGGAGCCACAAGTGCCGGCGCGGAAGCCGTCAGAGGCCTTCCGGCACTCACCGGCGTTACAAGCCCCGCTCCGCCATCCCCGCCTGCCCCGCTTCCTTCGCCCCGATTTGCAGGTGGCAAAACGACTTCCGTCTGCGGCGGGCGAACGCCGTAAGCCTCGAAAATGTTGCCGACCTCGGTTGGAGACATCGACGCCGGCTGCGGATCGGCGACCGGCACCACCCGCACCGGAGGCGGATCGGCGGCCGATACGGCCCGTGGGTGCGGCGCCGGCGCCAAAACCCGCATCACTTGCGGCGGCGGGCGCGTCACGAAACGCGGCCGCGGTGGTGACGCCGGATGCGGCGCCGCGGGCTGTGGCGAAGGCGCGGCTCCGATTACGGGCACGCTCGGTGCGATCGGCGGCGTGTAGGAAACTCCGGCCGCGATCGCCTGCGCGGCGCCGTGCGTCTCGGCCTGATGGGCCAACGCATTCTGCTCCGGCGTGCTGCGCAGACCACCCGGTAACGGATCGACGGCCTGCATGCGGGCGTCGGAACTCAAGGGCGATGCACGCCGCCCGCTCGTCGCGACCAACATGATGAACCCCGCCAGGACCGCCATCATCCCGACGACCACCACCAGCCGCCGCGGGCCCGCACGACCGGCGCCGCCAAAGAACGTCTTCCGATTGCGCTTCGGCAGACCGGAGCTGGGCTTTCCCAACCGGGCCGCGTCGGACATCAGGGCGACTCCTTGAACTCGGCCGAGACGGTGCGGCCATTGACGGAGAGCAAAACAACCGGTGTGTTCGGCACGGCATAGACGTTCGTTCCCGCCTCCGATTCCGAAGCGGTCCATTCCGGCGAGAGCAGCGTATATTGCGTGCGGAGATAGACATGCGAGCCGAGCCGCCAGGCACGAAT
>JBOHMN010000689.1:0-3058 GCA_050730175.1 Acetobacteraceae bacterium
AGCGGATCATCACCGTTCAGAACAAGGGTCGTCTCCGGGCTGGAAGCCGCCGCCTGTTGCAGCGCCGCCCTGACCTTCGCCACTTCGCCGTATCGGTCGAGCTGGTCGCGGAACAGTCCGGTCACCACGATCGCGTGCGGCGCAACGATCGGTGCCACGCGCGGCGCAGTCAGCTCATCCACTTCCAGAACGAGCACATCCGCAGGCGCATCCAGCAGTGCCGTCGCCAGTCCTTGGCGCAGGTTGGCGCCTTCCGCGTTGGTCACGACCGTTTTGCCCGCCTCGCCCAAGAAGGCCCTGATCATGGCCACCGTCGAGGTTTTTCCGTTGGTGCCGGTGACTAGCAAACGGGCAGGAAATTTTTGCGCCCGCAGGAGGAAATCCGGATCGAGTGCCAGCGCGACGCGGCCGGGCAGACTCGTGCCACCGCTGCCCGCGCCCATCAGACCCTGGCGCAGAAGCCTCGCAATCGGCCGGGCGAGAAGCTTTGTCATGCGTGCATCCCGTGCTGGATTAACACTCCAGCGCCTGCCGCGGAAAGCCGCTCCCGGTAAGATCTGCCGCTCGAAAGTGGCAAGCCGTCCCGATCCGGGGCTTGCTCGGGAGGCGCGGCCCCGGGGAATCGGGTGAACGGGCTATCCGATAAGCAGACTGGCGCGGAAGTCATCATCCTATGCGGCGAGTTTCCGGCGTAGCCGGAGGGAGTCCTTGCCGCGGGCGGGCGTTCCCGATCAGGTTGAGAGCCATGTGTTTGATGGTGGTGAAGTTGGCCGGGGCGTTGTTGGTTCTGATCCGGCATTCGTCGGCACGGAAGGTCATATCGATCACCCAGTGCAAGCCGTCGTCTGTCACGCCTTTTGTTCATCCGTTTGCCCTGGCGCCGGCCGGGCAGGATCGGGAACAAAACGCGCGGCAAACGTTCTCGATTTAACGATCTATTACCACTCCGATTGCCGAAGCAGTAAAGTGCCTTTCCATGGCGAAGCTGATCCATACCATGATCCGGGTGCGGGATCTCGAGCCGTCGATCAAGTTCTACTACGATGCGTTTGGGTTGGAAGTCGCGCATCGGCTTGATTTTCCGGATTTCTCCCTGGCCTACCTCCGCAACGCGGAGGCCGACGCCGAACTCGAACTCACCTGGAACCGCGATCGTAACCAGCGCTACACGCACGGCGATGGCTACGGCCACGTCGCGTTTTCCGTCGATGACGCTGCCGCCACACGGAGCCGCCTCGACGAACTCGGACTCTCGCCCAAGGACATGCGCGAGCTCCGCGATGACAACGGCGCGTTGCTCGCCCGCTATTTCTTCATCGAGGACCCCGACGGCTACAAGATTGAGGTCCTGGAACGCCACGGCCACTACCAGTAACGCCCACGCGGCCGCCGCCCGGCGGTCCGAGGAGGAGGAAACGAAAGATGCGATCTAACGCCCGCTCCGGCACGACGCAGCAACCCGCAGCGCCGCCGCCCTCGCCACCCGCCGCTCCGACCCGGCGCGCACTGCTCAAGAGCACGGGCCTCATCGCCGGCACGCTCGCCCTGTCCTCGGTGCTTGCCTCCCTCGCGCCGAGCCGCGCCTGGGCGCTTGAACTCGGCACCCTTTCCACTCACCAGGGGGCTGTCATCCTCGCCTTCTCGCGGCATCTCTATCCGCACCCGACGCTCGACGATGCGGTTTACGCGCTGGTGGTTAAGGCGCTCGACGGCCAGGCCGCGAGCGACCACGCGGTGCAGCAGATCATTCTCTCGGGTGTGCGTGAACTCGACCAGACCGGCGGCGGGGACTGGCTGAAGCGTGACTCCGCGCTGCAGTTGGTCGATGTGGAATCGATGGAGGGCACACCGTTTTTCGTCACCGTCCGCTCGACCGCCGGAGTCGTACTCTACAACAACGACATGGCCTTCGCCCACTTTGGCTACGGCGGCAAGGAAGGCCATCTCGGCTACCTGCACAAAGGGTTCAACGACCTGACCTGGCTGCCCGAGCCGCCCGCCGCGGCCAGCGGGCCGGTGCCCCAGGATTGAACGAAACGCTTGCGATCGGAAAACATTATTCTGCCGACGGAGGAACGTCATGGCCGTACCAGGCAACAAGATCGAGTTCTCGAACGACGATGCAGATGTCGTTGTCGTCATCGGCTCGGGCGCCGGCGGGGGCACGCTCGCGGGCGAGCTGGCGAAGAAGGGCATCAATGTCGTCTTGCTCGAAGCCGGCAAGTACACGCCGAACACTGCCTTCCTGCCCGACGAGTGGGCCTCGTTCAAGCAACTGGCCTGGCAGGACAAGCGCACCGCCTCGGGCACCTGGCAAATCGCGCGCGACTTTCCCACTCTGCCGGCCTGGATTTGCAAGACTGTCGGCGGCACCTCAGTGCACTGGGCGGGTGCGGCGCTGCGGATCCAGCCGCATGAATTCAAGACGCGCACCACCTACGGCAACCTGCCCGGCGCCAACCTGCTCGACTGGCCGCTGACGCGCGAGGAGATGGATCCCTACTACGACCGCGCCGAGGACAAGATGGGCGTGACCCGCACGCACGGCACACCCGGCCTGCCCGGCAACAACAACTTCAAGGTCATGTACGCCGGCGCGACCAAGCTCGGCTACACGGAGTGCAGCACCGGCCACATGGCAATCAACAGCGTGGTGCGCGACGGCCGGACCCATTGCATGCAGCGCGGCTTTTGCTTCCAGGGCTGCTACTTCGGCGCCAAATGGTCGTCCCTCTACACTGAGATCCCCGAGGGCCAGGCGACCGGCCACATGGAGCTCCGCCCGGAATCCCAGGTCGTCCGCATCGAACATGATGCGAATGGCAAGGTCTCCGGCGTCCTCTATTACGACGCGGCGGGAAAGCTCACGCGCCAGAGGGCCCGGCTCATTGCCGTCGCCTGCAACTCCCTCGAATCGCCGCGCCTCTTGCTGAACTCGGAATCGGCGATGTTCCCCGACGGCCTTGCGAATTCCTCGGGCCAGGTCGGGCGCAACTACATGCGACATACCACCGCCTCGGTGTTCGCCTCCTTCGCCGACAAGGTCGAGATGTTCAAG
>JBOHMN010000690.1:0-4796 GCA_050730175.1 Acetobacteraceae bacterium
GCCGAGGCACGCTCCGCATTCGCAACGCTCGATGCCTGGGCCGCGCGGGCCACGGAACGCATCGGCACCGAGACCGCGGACGTGAAGGCCGCCGAGGGCTTCCTCCGCCGCCTCAGGCTCACGCTGCGCACACCCGATGCGCTCAACATCGCGTTCGCCCGGCGGGCCGGTGCCGAGCTCGCCACGTTCGATGAGAAGATGGCCAGAGCGGCGCGGGCGCTGAGGACGAAGACCACCGCATGGCGATAGAGCGGGATGGGATCGCTTACGCTCTCCTATCCCGCTTTACGTCTTTGTCTGGTCGCGCGAGAGAGATCTCCGGCGACCGGGCCCATTGGACGCGTTCGATGGGAACCCGGATCCCGCCTCCGCTCATCGCGCTCTGGCGGACCTGGGGCCCCGGTCACTCGCGCGCCCCCAGCTCGACCATGTTGTAATTGCGCTCGACGATGGGGACCACGCGGAGCAGGTAAACGTCGCGCGCCCGCGGGCTCAACTTTTCCGGCTCGAGGCCGACGCTGCGTAGCAACAGGTCCTTCCACTCGGCGTCGACCTCATCCACGTTGAACGGCGGATTGTAACTGCCCAGGTACCTCGTTGGCGTGCCCAGGTAGGAGCGAGCGCCGGGGTCTGGGGTCGAATTGGTGATCAAGAAAGCATTTTTCTGGTGCAAACTCGCCCACAGCCCTGATCCAGACGGCCTACCCGGGCAGTTACCCACAATGCGTAGGGTAAATTACGGACTACGTAGTGACTACAGGGCGACAGCCGGCGAAGTTCGGGGCGCGGCATGTTGCGTTGCCGTCATCCCAACCCTCTCAACCCTCCGCGGTTCGCCATATCAGGCCAAGAATCTGCTCGCGCATCGCCACGAACGCTGCACTGGACTTGATCGTGCGGATGTCGCGGTCGCCCACCTGACGCGCGAATGGCGCCGCCACGCGTTCGATGATCCGGCCCGGCCGCGAGGACATCACGACCACCTCGGTGCCGAGATAAACGGCCTCCTCCACGCTGTGCGTGATGAAGAGCACCGTCATGCCGCTCGCGCGCCACACCGCGTGCAGCTCCTCCTGCATCTTCTCCCGCGTCAACGCGTCGAGCGCGCCGAACGGCTCGTCCATCAGCAGCAACGCCGGCTCATTGACCAGCGCCCGAACGATCGCAAGTCGCTGCTGCATCCCGCCCGAGAGCTCATAGGGATAACGACGGCGGAATTCGGAAAGCCCGACGCGCGCGAGCCATGCCTCGACGCTCGCGCGGCGCCGCCCGGCATCGACACCGCGCATCTCCGGGCCGAACTCCGCGTTTCCTTCCACCGTGCGCCAGTTAAAGAGCGCGGGCTGCTGAAACACCACCCCGCGATCCGCTCCGGGGCCGCTCACCGGGCGCCCTTCGACGAGCACTTCGCCCGCCGAGGGGCGGAGGAACCCGGCCAGCGTCTGCACCAGCGTGGTCTTGCCGCAGCCCGACGGCCCGACGACGCAGACGAAGTCTCCCTTGCCGAACGAGAACGAGATGTGCCGCAGCGCCTGGACCGCCGCGACACCCGTCCCGAACACCATCGAGACGTCGGCGAAGCGAACGAACTCCGCCGCCGGAGGCGCCTCAGGCAACGGCCTTTGCCAGATAGCCGGTGTTGATCGCCTTGTCGAAGGTCGCGAGCGGCGGGACCGAGCGGATGCTCTTCTGCTGTGCGAGGAACCCGGCCGTGCGGTGCAACACGGTCGCAAGCCTGCCGGGGTGACCGGGCGGGCCAAGCCACTCTGGGCTCAGTTGATCCTTCTGGCTCACGAAGTCGTATTCCCCGAGATCGGCCTTCGCCACCGCCGGCGTCACGCCCGCCGCCTTGGCCACGACCGCGGCCGCCTTGTCGGGATCCGAAAGATAATATTTGAGCGCCCTGCCGTATGCCGAGAGGAACGCCACCGCGGCGTCGGGATAGCGCCGGCCGAACCGCTTGCTGACGACGATGAGATCGGCGATCACGTAGCCGGCCGCATCGAGCTGCTTGTAGGTCTGATAAACCTTGCCGTCGTCGGCCAGGATCTCCGCCTTCGCGGGACTCCACACATAGGCCGCGTCGATGTCGCCGCGCTTCCAGGCGGCCACGATCTGCTCGGGGCTCATGTCGAGCACTGTCACCTGGCTCTGACTCAGATGGTTGACCGCCAGGAATCCCACCAGCCGGAAGTGCGAGGTCGAGCCGAACGGCGTTCCAACCTTCTTGCCGATGAAGTCGGACGGCTTGGTGATGTGCGCCGAGGCGCGCACCGTCATCTCCTCGCCGCCGGCGATGTTATCGACCATGCCGATCAGCTCGTAGGGCAGGCTCTCGGCGATGCCGGCAGCGACCGGAGAGGAGCCGATGGACAGGCCGAAATCGAGCCCGCCCGCGGTGATCCCGGTACTGATCTCCGCCCCGCTGCCCATCTCGTGCCATACCATCCTCGTCTTCATCGCATCGCCGAACCAGCCGAGCGACTTGGCGATCATGGTGGGCTTGGTCCGACGAAGTAGCCGACGCGCGCTTCCGGTGCCGCCGCGGCGCGCGCGGTGCGCACGCTTCCGGCTGCCGCACCGAGCCCGAGGCCCGCAGCCAGCACCGTGCGCCGCCGGAAATTCTTTTCGCTCTGCATCCCTGCCTCCTTTTGTCGCCTTCGCATACCGGTCACCTGCCGGCCCAGTGAACAACCCGCCGCTCGAGCGTGCGCAGGACCATGTCGAGACCGAGGCCCATCAGCCCGATCAGGAGCACCCCGACAAACACGTAATCCGACCGCAGAAACCGCCCGGCGTCGAACACCAGCCAGCCGATGCCGTTGCTGCCGGCGATGATCTCGGCGGCAATCAGCGTTGCGTAGACGATGCCGATCGCGAGCCGCGCGCCGACGAAGATCTCGGGCAGGGCGGAGAAGAAGACGACATGCCCGAAGATCTGCGCGCGGCTGGCGCCGAGCGCCATCGCCGCGTGGATAAGCTCGCGCGGCACGCTGCGCACGCCGTCGCGGGCGGCGATCGCCGCCACCGGCATGGCGGTGAGGAACAGCAGCACGATCTTCGATGTCTCGCCGATCCCGAACCAGACGATCAGCAACACGAGGTAGGCAAGCTGCGGCAGCGGGCGAAGAAACTCGACGAAGGGGGCAACAAAGGCGTCGAACAGCGGCAGGGCGCCCATGCCGAGCCCGATCACCGTTCCGATCACTGCGCCCGACCCGAAGCCCACGAGCACGCGCATCAAACTGATGCCGATATGCGCGGGGAGCGAATAGCCCTTGTAGCCATGCAACAGCAGATCGACGAAGCTTGCGAAGAGCAGCCCGGGTCCCGGCAGGAAAAGCGAGCTCACTAGACCGAGCCAGCTCAGCGCCGCCCAGATCGCGAACAGCACCGACGCCGTCGTAAGCGTGAAAAGCCCGAGCCGCTCCCGCCTCACGCGCGGCCCCGCCAGTGGACCACGCGCCGATCGAGCAGCAGCAGCAGCCAGCTGAGCAGCATCCCGAACAGCCCGAGCAGGATGATGCCCACCATGATGATGTCGTTGCGGAGGAACTTGCTTGCGGAAAGCACCATCCAGCCGAGCCCGTCGTTCGCCGCGAGAAGCTCGGCCGCGACGACCGTCGAGAAGGTCGCGGCGAGCGCGATGCTGAGGCCGGTGAAGATCATTGGCAGCGAAGCCGGCAGCACGACGTGCCGGAACACCTGCTGCGGGCGGGCGCCGAGCGAGCGAGCGGCTGCGATCTGCAGCGCCGGCACGCCGTGGACCGCGCCCTGGCTCGCAGTCACGATGATCGGGAACGCGGTCATCGTCAGGAGCGCGATCTTCGAGGCTTCGCCGAGCCCGAGCCAGAGAATCAGCAGCACCAGGAACGAAAGCGGCGGCAGCGGCCGCATGAACTGCACGATCCAGCCGAATGAAGCGGCGGCCCGGCGGTTCACGCCCATCCAAACGCCGAACGGCACGCCGAGCAGGGCGCCGAGCCCGAACCCGGCAAGGCAGCGGCCGAGCGTCGCGCCGACGTCCTCGGGAAGCGTGGTGTCGCGATATCCGTGCCGCAGGATATCGACGAAGGCGCGCCACACCGCCTCTGGCGGCGGCACCAAGCTGCTCGGTACGAGCCCGGCCGAGAGAACCGCCTGCCATACGCCGACCGCGAGCAGAACCGATAGTACGCCAATCGGCGTTCGCGGTGGGCGCGCAAGGAACAGCCTCGCCGACAAGAAACGCAGCTGACCCCGGCTTGCCGGGCGGGCAACCCCCCCCACGCGCCATCCTCCAGAGCGGTACCGCCGGCGCTCGGCCGCCGTGCAATCGCCGCTGTTCGGCAATTATAACCCAAGGAACCGGTCGCGCCAGTGGCTTTGCAGGCGCGAAGGTTCGCGCCCGGCGCGCGGCTCGTCCCGATCGATGATCTGCACAATGTGCCGCTGACCGGGCCGGTTCAGGCGTACGTCCTTGGCCAGGCCTGGTTGGTTTAGCGATTGTCGCACCCGGGGTCCGTTGACTCCTGCCCCGCTCAGGGCCGATGTCACGCATGATAACGAAGAGCGTTTTTGAACGAAGAGCGTTTTTGCCTTGGCGGCGCGGCGCTCAGGCGTGGCGGTGGACGCTGGATGGTGGGGACCGCGCCGGTAAGGCAAAACGTGTTGGACTAGGAGCCTGTCTGAGTATTCACAATTTGCTCGACGATGGCGCCCCGACGTGATTCGTTATGCGACATGAGCAAGACCTTTCGTGCGTGGGACGTTGACCAGATTTGGTTGCTGCCACCGTCGGTGCAGGATTTGGTGCC
>JBOHMN010000691.1:0-22826 GCA_050730175.1 Acetobacteraceae bacterium
ATCGGCGGTGAACCGGCCACCGTCCGTGCCTTCGCCGAAGCCGCCGAGGATGCCGGCTATGATCATCTGGCGGCACCTGACCATGTCCTCGGCGTCAATATCGCAAGCCTGCCCGGCTGGGGGGATCGCAACACCTCGGCCGATCTTTTTCACGACCCGTTCGTGTTGTTCGGATTCTTGAGCGCCTGCACGAGCCGGATCGGCTTTGCAACGGAGGTGCTCATTCTGCCGCAGCGGCAGACGGTTCTGGTTGCCAAGCAGGCCGCCTGTCTCGACGTGCTGTCAGGCGGGCGCTTTCGCCTCGGCATCGGGCTCGGCTGGAACGAGGTCGAGTTCGTGGGATTGAACGAAGATTTTCATAATCGCGGCGGGCGTTCCGAAGAACAGGTGCAGGTCATGCGAGCGCTCTGGGCCGAGCTGCATGTCTCCTTCGCGGGGCGATGGCACAGGATTGAGGATGCCGGCATCAACCCGCTGCCGCCCAAGCGTCGCATACCGATCTGGTTTGGCGGGCATCAGGATGCGACGCTCCGGCGGATCGCCAAATGGGGTGAGGGCTGGATCATGCTGAGCTATCCGCCTGACGAGACGGCGAAAGCCGAGTTCGCCAAGCTGCGCCGCTATGCCGAGGCCGAAGGGCGTGATCCGGATGGTATCGGGATCGAGGTCTGGGTCTCGGTCGCGGAGGGTGACGAAAGAGACTGGCGGGCCGAATTCAGCTTCTGGAAATCGGCCGGCGTCACGCACGTGACGCTCAACAATGCCTATGGCGGCCAGCATCACCGGCGCATTGCCGGGCGCACGCTCGCGGCGCACATCGAAGCACTGCGGCGCTACCGTAACGCCGTCGGCGATCTCCTTTAGAGCGCGTTCAGCCAGCCGGAACACGCTCTGGGTTTGCTTTCTCGAGCAATTTCATCACCCTGGCTGGCATCTGGCGATTCCAGTCAGGGTGATATTGCTCTAGCCCCTGATCAGCGCGTCAACCTGATTCGCTCAAGCACCGCCGCCTGAGGCGGTCATCCCATCGTCTGGGTCGCTGTCGGCTCGATCTCGAACATCACGCGCACCTCGCCGGGCTGGGCGTAGGGATACTTGTCCTTACCGAGATATTTCTTCGCCAGGCGGTCGATATGTGCATTCGCGCCTTCTTCGACGACACGCGCGACCCGACCGCGAATCTGGATGTAGCGGTAGGGATTGTCAGGGTCGACGATAGCGAGCGCGACGGCCGCCCCTTCTTTCATGTTGCGCACCTTGACGCGACCCTTGGCCGAGTTCACGCGCACGTGGCCGCCCTCGTAGTCGAACCAGACTGGTGTGGCTTGCGGGGTTCCGTCGGCCATCGTGGTCGCCAGAACCGCGAAAGCTTTCTTCTCCTGGAGCACATCGAGAAACTGCGAAGGAATTGTCACCATGGCCGCTCGCTCCTCCGTGTTATAAGCTCTGGGAAGCGAAGCGCATTCCGTTCCCGCGAGCAAGCCCCTGGCTTCGTGCGGGTGGCGAGGGGTTGGCGTCGCCGGCACCCGGCCACCGCGCGGACCTCAGATGCCGCTCGCCAAGGTCTCGGCGAGGTAGAAGACGAGGGCGATGCCGAGGGCCAGCAGCAGCGCGGCCAGGGCAAGATCGATGCGTGCCCCTTCCGAGCGCTCCTCCACACTCTCGATTGCGCGGTCGGTGCGGACGAAACGAACGGTGGCAAGCAGCACCATGAGTGTGCCGGCGACGATGAGAATAATGCCGGCGGCGCCCCCCAGGCCGCTGCCTTTGAGCGCGGCGCTGGCCCGTTGCGCGCCGAAAGAGACTGCGGCGATCTTGAGGAAAAGATCGAACTTGGCGACCAGGAAGCCGAAGGCCATGACCGCGATTGCCGTGCGGATCCAGGCGAGGAAGGTGCGTTCGTTGGCAGCGTGGTCGGTGAAGTTCCGGATCATCGGGACAAGATGCCCGTTCCCGGGTTCGGATTGCCAGCCTAATGCGGCGTGGGCTTGACACGCGGCCGAATGGCGGGTGACGGGGAAGCATGATTCTCGTCGGGCAGTACGATTCGCCTTTTGTGCGTCGCGTTGCGGTTTCGATGCGCGTGCTGGGCTTCAGCTACGAGCATGATACGCGCTCGGTGTTCGCCGATTTCGATGCGATGCGGAGCGTCAATCCGCTGGGCCGGATACCCTCCCTCAAGCTCGATGACGGAGCGGTACTGATCGATTCGGCGGCGATTCTGGATTGGCTCGACCAGACGGTCGGCCCGGAGCGCGCGCTGCTACCACCGGAGGGCATGGCTCGCCGGCGTGCGCTCAAGCTGGTCGCACTCGCGACCGGCGCGATCGACAAGGTGGGCGCAGCCACCTACGAGCGGGTGATCCGGCCGCGCGCGTTGCGTTGGCCTGAGTGGATCGCGCGCTGCCGGATGCAGGCGGAAGGGGCGATTGCCGCGCTTGCCGATGCGAGCTGGCCCGTGGTCGGACGGATCGGGCAGCCCGAGATCACGACCGCTTGCATGATCCGCTACGTGCGGATGGTCGACGCCGAGCTCCTGGCGGCGGGAAGATATCCCGCGCTCGATTCACTTGCCGACCGCTGCGAGGCGCGACAGGAATTTCGGGCGACCTTTCCCGAGGAATACGTGGTGCCGCGGAATGCGTGAGGTGTATCAAGCCCAATGTAGGTGGTGATTCGCACGCAGACGGGCCCGAGACGAGCGCATTGCCGACGTGCCGGCCGACCACCTACTGCAGGCGGTGTGCCGGTGCGTCGAGCCGGAGCTGGCCTGCGAGCAGAGACGAGCCCGGAACCAAGCGGGGCGCTTCGGCGATTTCGACCGCCAACGCGCCGGCGTGCCCCTCGGCCGCCATGCGACGGTCGGCCGGGCTCATCGGCGGCAGAGGGAGGCTTCTTCGCGCGAACTCGGTCGGGACCTCGCCGGGCTCAGTGCGGTAGATGAAGCCGTAAAGCGGGTACTCGGAGCCGAAATGGCCACCGCCGGTGCCGACGCGGACCTCCGACCAGTCGTTCTCGGGCGAGACATCCACCACCGCCACGCCAAGGCGGATTTGGCCTGCGGGCACCCAGTTCGCCTGGTCGACCAGGACCTCACGGGCGTTGACGACGCGGCTGACGACCGCGACGTGGCCAAGCGGCATGCGCGAGATCGGGCGGAACACCATCACGGCGCCGTAAGCAGGGCTGTGCCCGCGCGCGTAATGGCCGAGAGCGTTACCCCACCACTGCCAAGCATTGCCCGACAGGGAAATGCCGCTCCGCTCACGCGCGTAGGGCACGCATGAGATGAAACGGTAGCGGAAGTGATGGACGTTCACATGCGAACGCACGCGATGCGCGCGGACCGCGGATGGGGCGGCAACTGCGGCCGGAGCAGCCAGGAGGAACGGGAGGGAACAGAAGGCGGCGAGGAGATGAATCGTTCGAAAGCCCGCTCGCCGGCCCATCCCTTATCTCCTCGTCACGAAATCGTCCCAGGCTATGGCGAGGGGGCGTGGCGCCGCGCAAATCAAAAATGCCAGGAATCCAGTAGGTTGGCGCAGATTTACTATCGGTGGTTGTGGATGAACGTTGGTTTTGTGACTGAAATCCTATGTAACAGAGCGTGAGATCACTTGCAGGCCGTGACCATGATCTCGACGAGGTGGCGGGGGTCCGCGAGGCTCGCCTGCACGCAGGCGCGCACCGGGGCCTCTCCGGGCGCAAGCCAAGCGCTCCAGACCTCGTTCATAGCAGCGCGGTCGCGAATGTCCTTGACCCAGATTTGCGCCTGCAAAAGGCGGGTCTTGTCGGTGCCGTTGGCCTCGAGCAGCCGGTCGATCTCGGCCAGGACCTCGCGCGTCTGGCCTTTGATGTCCTTGGAGAGATCCGCCGCGGTAGTGCCGGAAAGGAAGACGAAGCCGTGATGATCAACGGCTTTGGAGAGAATCTTTCCGGCATCGGTGCGGGTGATCTTGGGCATGGCGCGCCTTCGCGAGCTGTGGTTTCCGCATGGCTTTTACGGCCCCGTGCGAGACCCGGCAAGCTTCCGAGCGAGCGCGGTGCAGGGGTTAGCGTCGGGTCAGGGTTTGGTCGGCGCGACGGGCGCCGGGCCGGTCGCCCCACGCAGGCAAGCCTGGACCATCTGGCGGTGGGCGAACTGATTGGCCAGGTTCTGCGTCGGGGCGAGATAGGCACTCTGGCCGGTGTAGGGCGTGAGGCTGTTGTCGGTCTGAAACAAGCTTGAGCGGTTCTGGATGTTGAACTGCTGCTCCGCCTGGGCGCGGCAAGCGGCGTAGGCGCTCTGCTGCTGCGGCGTCTCCGGAGCAGCCGTGCATCCGATCATGAGAAGGCCGAGCGCACCGAGCATGAGTGTCGGAACGCAGGCGCGGCGGCGGGAGGGTTGCAACGAAGCACAGGTCATCACCCAATGATCATGGGCTTGGTCGGTTTCCGGCGCCAGTATCGTCGGGTCGGAAAATTCGCGCGGCAGGGAGCGTGGCACCGCCGGATTGGGAGCGGGTTCAGCCACCGTCCTGCTTCAGGACCTCGCCGGCGAGATAGAGGCTGCCGCAGATCAGCACGCGGCACGGCGGACGGGCGCGGCCGATCGCGGCCAGGGCGGAGGCAACCGTCGGGCCGGGGCGGGCGAGGCCCCCGGAGGCCGCGATAATATCGGCGATCGGCATGGCGAGGTGTTGGTTCGGCTCGGCGACCGCATGGACCGAGGCGGCCAAGCGGAGCAGGGGCGCAAGGAAGCCCACCGTGTCCTTGCCGGATTTCATGCCGACCACGAGGTGGACCGGCTGGTCGTGCCAACTCGCAAGGTGCTGGGCGAGCGCTGCGCCGGCGCCCGGGTTGTGCCCGCCATCGAGCCAGAGTGCGAAGCCGGGCGGCAGGCGGGCAGCGAGCCGCCCGCTGAGGCGCTCGAGCCGCGCCGGCCATACGGTCGAAAGAAGACCGGCGGCGTAAGCGTCCTCGGGGATCGAAAGCTCGGCGGCAGTCAGCGCGGCAAGAGCGATCCCGGCATTATCAAGCTGGTGTGGGCCGGGCAGCGCGGGGCGCGGAAGATCGCGCGTGCCCGCGTGGTCCCGATAACGGAAACCCGTGCCGGACTCCGTCACGTCCCAGGCCGCGCCGCGGGCGAACAGCGGAGCGTGCAATTCCTTGGCGGTCGCAGCGATCACCGCGAAGGCCTCGGGGGGCTGGGCGCCGGTTGCGAGCGGGACATTGGGCTTGATGATGCCGGCTTTCTCGAAGGCGATCTTTGCCAGGCTGTCGCCCAGGAACTCCTGATGGTCGAGCGAAATCGAGGTGATTGCCGTAGCAAGGGGCGGGGGAATGACGTTGGTCGCATCCGAGCGCCCGCCGAGGCCGACTTCGAGAACGGTGAGATCGGCGGGATAGGCGGCGAACAGGAAGAACGCGGCAGCGGTGATCATCTCGAACACCGAAATGGGGGCGCCCGCGTTGACTGTCTCGAGGTGCTCGAGCGTTTCGCTGAGCTGGAGGTCGGAGACCAGCCGGCCCGCGATGCGGATCCGTTCGTTGAAGCGGACCAGGTGCGGCGAGGTATAGACATGCACCTTGTTGCCGGCGGCTTCGGCAATCGCGCGGAGGAAGGCGCAGGTGCTGCCCTTACCGTTGGTGCCGGCGACGTGAATGACGGGCGAAAGACGCCTCTCGGGATGGCCGAGATGTGCGAGCAAGTGCTCCAGCCGGCCGAGGCTGAGATCGATCAGCGTCGGGTGCAGTGCGTGCAGCCGCGCGATCGCGGCGGCCGCGCGGGAAGTCTGGGCGGTTTCGCTCATCCCGCTTCCCGGGCGGCCTCTTTGACCGTGAGGAGGTCGATCAGCTGCGCCAGCGTCGCGGCAAGCTGGCTGCGTGGCACTACGCGATCGACGATGCCGTGGGCGTAGAGATATTCGGCGCGCTGGAACCCATCGGGCAGCTTTTCGTGCACCGTCTGTTCGATCACGCGCGGGCCTGCGAAGCCGATCAGCGCGCCGGGTTCGGCGATGGTGATGTCGCCCAGCATGGCGAAGCTCGCGGTGACACCGCCCGCCGTGGGATCGGTCAGCACTACGAGGAAGGGAAGGCCCGCGTCCTTGACGAGACCCACGCCGAGCACGGTGCGCGGCATCTGCGTCAGGCTGATGGCGCCCTCTTGCATGCGCGCCCCTCCGGACGCGGTGAAGATGACCAGCGCCGCCTGCTGGAGAACGGCGAGCCGGGCCGCGGCGACGATGCCTCCCCCGACGGCCGCACCCATCGAACCCCCGAGGAAGGCGAATTCCATCGCCGCGATCACAGCGCGATGCCCGCCGATAGTGCCGTGCGCGACCCGGAGCGCGTCCTCCAGCCCGGTTTTCTCACGGGCCTCGCGCAGCCGCTCGGCATAGCGCTTGGTGTCGCGGAACTTGAGCGGATCCTGTGCGACCTTGGGCAGCTCGATCGCGACGGAAGAGCCGGGATCGAAGGTCCAACCGAGCCGCTCGGCGGCGGTAGCGCGCATGTGATGCCCGCAATGCGGGCAGACCTTGAGCCCTCTCTCGAGGTCGCGATGGAAGATCATCTGTTGGCAGGCGGGACACTGATGCCAGAGATTCTCGGGCACCTCACGTCGGCCGAGCAGAGTGCGGATTTTCGGCCGCACATATTGCGAAAGCCAGCTCATGGTCTCACGCGGCTTTTCGCACGCTGCGCACGGATTGCGCCAGCGCCCGAACATCGGCGAGGACGCGGGTAACCGCACCAGGCAACGCTTGCGCGTTCGCGTCGAGCGAAGCGGCGAGGGTTGCGATCAGCGCGGAGGCGACCACGGCAGCATCGGCGATAGCGACGACTTCAGACGCCTGCGCCGGAGTTTTCACGCCGAACCCGACTGCAATCGGGAGCGCGGTGATGCGCCGGATGCGCGGAATGTTGGCGGCGAGCTCGGCGGCGGTTGCGCTTTTCGTGCCCGTGATGCCCGTGATGCCGACGTAATAGACGAAGCCCGAACTTCCTTCGAGGACTTTGGGCAGGCGCCGGTCATCGGTTGTCGGCGCGACGAGGCGGATGAGGTCGAGGCCGTTCTGCGCTGCGAACGGAGCCAGCAGGTCCGATTCCTCGGTCGGCAGATCGACGATGATCAGGCCATCGACGCCGGCAATCGCCGCGTCGGCGGCGAACGGTTCCGGGCCATACGTGAGAATGGGGTTGAGATACCCCATGAGGATGATCGGCGTTTCGCTGTCCAGGGCTCGGAATGTGCGCACCATGGCGAGCGTACCCCGCAGGCTCGCGCCGGCGCGGAGTGCGCGGCGGCCGGCGGCCTGGATAATCGGCCCGTCTGCCATCGGGTCCGTGAAGGGAACGCCGATCTCGATCAGATCCGCGCCCGCCGCCGGTAGTGCGGCGAGCAGCGCGGCGCTGGTTGCGCGATCCGGGTCGAAGGCTTCGAGGAACGGGATGAGCGCCCCACGTCCGGCGCGGCGGAGTGCGGCGAATCGCGCAGCGATACGGCTCAAAGCGTGATCCCGAGATGTCGGGCAACGGTGAAGATGTCCTTGTCGCCGCGCCCGCAGAGATTCATCAGGATGATCTCATTCTTCCGCATGGTCGGGGCGATCTTCGCAACATGCGCGAGCGCGTGCGCGGGCTCGAGCGCGGGAATGATTCCTTCCGTCCGCGTACAAAGCTGGAAGGCGGCGAGCGCCTCGTCATCAGTGGCGGCCACGTATTCCACGCGTCCGAGATCATGCAGCCATGCATGCTCGGGCCCCACGCCCGGATAATCGAGGCCGGCGGAAATCGAGTGTGCCTCCTGGATTTGCCCTTCCTCGTCCTGCAGAAGATAGGTGCGGTTTCCGTGCAGCACGCCGGGTCGACCGCGCGAGAGGCTGGCAGCCGTGAGGCCGCTGTCCAGCCCCTTGCCCGCGGCCTCGACGCCGATCAGGCGGACCGATGGATCGTCGAGGAAAGGATGAAAGAGGCCGATCGCGTTCGAGCCCCCGCCGATGCAGGCGATCGCGACGTCAGGCAGCCTGCCTTCCACTTCGTGAAGCTGTGCCTTGGCCTCTTCTCCGATCACGCTCTGGAAGTCGCGGACCAGCATCGGGTAGGGATGCGGGCCGGCAACCGTGCCGATCAGGTAATACGTGTTCCGCACGTTGGCGACCCAATCACGCAACGCCTCGTTCATCGCATCCTTCAGAGTGCCCGCTCCGGCGCTGACCGGAGTGACCTCGGCACCAAGAAGCTTCATGCGGAAGACGTTTGGCTGCTGCCGTTCGACATCGGTGGTGCCCATGTAAACGGTGCAGGGGAGCCCGAAGAGAGCACAGACCGTTGCGGTGGCGACGCCGTGCTGGCCGGCGCCGGTTTCGGCAATGATGCGCGTCTTGCCCATGCGCCGCGCGAGCAGGATCTGGCCCAGGCAGTTGTTGATCTTATGTGCGCCGGTGTGGTTGAGCTCGTCGCGCTTGAAATAGACGCGTGCGCCGCCGAGGGCAGCGGTGAGCCGAGCCGCGTACCAAAGCGGGCTGGGCCGGCCGACATAGTGGACGAGAAGGTCGTCGAGCTCGGCGTGGAAAGCGGGGTCGCGCTTCGCATCTTCGTAGGCGGCTTCGAGATCGAGCACGAGCGGCATCAGCGTTTCGGCAACGAACCTGCCGCCGAAGGCGCCGAAGCGGCCGCGCTGATCGGGCCCGTTGCGCAGGCTATTCGACGGCGCCTGCTCGCTCTTGGGAATTTCGTTCACCAGGGACTCTCTCTCGTGGCGCCCTGCTCATAGCTGAACGAGCGCCCGTGGTCATCATACGGCGGCAAGCGACCGAGAGAGCAAGCAGCAGTCCACCCAACCCGACAACGTGGGCGGGGCGAAGTCCGGCAAGGAGAGAGAAGTTCGCCGCAAATACGCGCCCGGCCGGGATGCCGGTCGCTGCGGCGTACCAGCCCGCTTCGAGGCCCGAGGTGAGCACCGCCGCGGCGAGAGCGAGCGCCAAGAGGGCGAGCGGGCGCCGCCGCCAACCCGGCGAAAGAAGGCGCCAGCCGAGGAGCCAAAGATAGAAGCCGCTCCAGGTTGCCGCGAGGTCGGCCGCCGTCGGAGCCTCCATGAAGGTATGCAACAGGGCCAGCACCGTCGCCGGATGGATCAGGAGATGGAGCTGTTTCCAGGCGCGTCCGAGGCGGCGGACCCAACCGTCGGTCGAGGTGACTGCCAGGGCCGCCATGCCGAGGATGGAAAGCAGGCCAATCGTGAGGACGGGATGGCTCAGCATCTGCACGACGATGAAGCGCCAGGCGAAGTCCTGTTGCAGCGCATAAACGCCGAGATGGGCGAGCGCGTAGGCGCCCGCCCCGAGACCGAGCATACGGCGCACAAGAACGAGGCGCGGCAGGGCGAACAGCGCGGCGAATGGCGTGACCGCGAGAGTGAGCACGAGCAGGCGGTCGGACCAGTAGCCGCTCACGAGAAGCATCGTCTGCGACGGGTGGCCCGCGAGGCCGCCGCTTGCCCATTGTACCCCCGGAAGCAGCGCCGGCAGCGGCAGCAGCGCCAGCACGGCCATTTTGAGCGGCGACAACCGCCCGCTCCGATCTCGCCACGGCGCCACGCTTTTGCGCATTCGCTCCCATCCTCGCTCGGCTTCCGAGCGCGGCCAAGTTTAGCCGGTGACGGCGCTCAGATCCTCCTTACGTGGCGCGCGGCGGTCTGGATCAAGGCTTGGCTGCAGGCGGCTGCGCCGGCGCGCTCTGGGCTGGCGGCTGAGCTCCCGGAGCTCCGGGCGGCGGGGTAGGCTCGATGCGGTGGAAGCCGGCGGGTGGCACGAAGAGCTGCTCCGGCTGTGGCCCATAGACGACCGAGGTCGCCTCGAGGCGTGGCTGGTTGCTTGCTCTGTTCGCCGGACCCGCCTTTAGCAGCACGCCGTCTTCGGTAATGCAGGCTTCGAGGTCAGGGCTGTTCGGCCCGGTCGGGACCGACCAGAGCGTGCAGGAAAGCCCGGCCACCTTGGCGGTTGCGCCCTTCTTCATGATCATGTTGGGGCTGCGATCCATGATATTGCCCATGTCCGGCGGCAGCGGCCGCTCAAGGTAGACTTTCTTGGTATCGAGCACCAAGACCGCAACGTTCGCCTTGCGATCGATCACCTGAAAGACGGGCTCGCCGACCACGTCGATGTGCAGGCGCCGGCCGGGCGCATCAAAGCTCATATGTACGACGTGGACCGTTCCTTTCGCGTTGGTGGCCTGGTAGGTGACCGCGACGTCGCGTGTAGGCGTGAGAGGCGGCTGCTCGGCCGCGCTTGCCGGGACGGCCGCGAGCAGCAGCGCCAGCGCGCCGAGGCCGGAGATTACGCTTGTCCGCATGGGACCCTTCCTTGAGACAGGGGCGTGAAGCTGGGACGCCGCGCGCTTCCGGTCAAGCGGTTTGCACTCAAGCGGGCGGTTTGTGCTGGACAAGCGCGCGGATGGCGGCGGTGAGCACGACAGGATCGGGCGCGGCAAGCCAGCGCGCGGGGGCCTCCACAGCCGCGACCAGTTCGGCGCGGTAGGAATCGCGCGGGACTTCGATGGCACCGAACTGGGCAAGGTGGCTGGTGACGAATTGGGTATCAAGCAGGCGGAACGCGCCAAGCCTGAGCCGCGCGACAAGGTGTACGAGAGCAACTTTCGAGGCATCGGTGGCGAGGCTGAACATGCTCTCGCCGAAAAACGCGCCACCGATGGCAACGCCGTAGAGGCCGCCGACGAGCAAGCCATCGTGCCAGCATTCGACCGAGTGCGCGTGGCCGCGGCGCGCGAGTTCGTTGAAAAGGGTCTCGATTTCGCTGTTGATCCAGGTATCTTCGCGGCCGGCGCGGTGACGGGCGCAGCCGGCGATGACCGCGGGGAAATCGGCATCCGCGGTGACTACGAAACGGCCATGCAGAACGGTGCGCGCGAGGCGCTGCGGCAGGTGGAAACGGTCGAGCGGGAGGACGCCGCGGAATTCCGGGTCGAGCCAGTAGAGACGCTCACCGCGGCGCGTTTCGGCCATCGGGAAGAGGCCGGCCCGATAGGCCCTGAGCATCAGCTCCGGCGTGACCTCGAGGCTGCGGCGCGACATGCTCTCCATTGTGGTGAAGGTCGCGCCACCGCGCTAGTGTCCTGGCCCGTACGGTTGTTGCCCTCGGCAACCACCGTACGGGCATCGAGAGGCCACTGAAAACAAAAAGCTCGTGTGCCGCCAGAACGCGCCATACGTGAGATGCAAGCGCCGGGATCGACACACTGGAGCGCGTTCACGCTGGCTGAACACGCTCTCGGTTTGTTTTCTCGAGCAATCTCATCACCCTGACTGGCATCTGGCGATTCCAGTCAGGGTAATATTGCTCTCGGGGCACGGGGCGACAGGATCAGGCGGGATGCGCCACTGGCATGAGCGCGCCGCCGATGCCGCCGGCGCGGACGGCGGCGGGGCGAACCCCGAGTCGGTTCCAGTACGCGTCGAAGCCGGGGCGTCGCCCCAGCATGCGGAATTCCATTGAGAAGCCGATCTGCGAGCCAACGTGGACGTCCGCCGTGAACCGATCGCCGGGGAGATAGCCGAGCTTGTCCAATGCCTGCGCAAGCGCATTCAGGATGTCGGCGTAGGTGCCATAGCCTGCCATTTGTTCGCGCCCTTCCGGAACCACAAAGCCGAGCGCCCGGTTGGTCGTCGCAGCCTCGAGCGGGCCGGCAGCGAAAAACAGCCAGCGGTAATAAGGCCCGCGCAAGGGGCCTGAGGGGGCGGGGCGACGTCGGCCGCCGGGAACGCATCGGCGAGATAGGCGCAGATCGCAGCGGATTCGGTAACGATGGCGGCCCCATGACGGAGCGCTGGCACCTTGCCCATGGGGTTGATCGCGCGGTACTTATGCCCCTTCATGGCGGGCCCGTATTCGGCCATCTCGGTGCGGTACGTGCACCCCACCTCTTCCAGTATCCACCGCACGATCCTGCCGCGGGAAGCGGGATGGGTATAAAAGACGAGAGCGTCTGTCATTGTTAGTTTGCCTCACTCTTCACGTTGCGGCGACCGACGGCGAACAGAAGCCGGGCCGCACAAGAAAATTGATGCGATCGTATTCGGCGCCGGCGGCGACTTCAGCGAGCCACGCTTGCATCTTCAGGACTTCGCCCGCGCCGCCCTGGCGATACTTTTTTCGGTGAGAACGCACGAAGATAGAGCGGCTTCCCGCTACCGTGCCCGGCTTGCGCAGCGAGGAGCACTTCCGGTTCTGCCGACCTTCGTGCACGCGCCTTGATGCACGATGGTCGTTACAAAGTTGCACAAGAGGTTCGGAGCCGTGGGCCACGTTCGTCGTGATGGTTGGGTTCACGTTCCGCCGCACCTTCCCTTGCGGAGCCCGAGCGGCCTATACGCTGGGCAGCGCGAGCGTGCGGCATGAAAGCGGAAGATCCGCCCTGGCGGGAATGGATGCGGGCCGCGCAGGCCGGTGATGGGGCGCGCTATGCGGCCCTGCTCCGCGCCATCCTTCCGCTGCTCCGCCGCGCCGCCCGCGCGCGTTGGCCGTACCTTGGCGCGTCCGAGATTGAAGACGTGGTCCAAGAGACGCTGCTGGCCCTGCACACCTCGCGCCATCTCTATGACCCGGCGCGGCCGTTCCTGCCTTTCCTGTTCGGTATCCTGCGCTTCCGCGGTGCCGACCTGCTGCGCCGGCAGCACAGAAGCCGGGGGCACGAAGTTGCGCTCGACGATTCTGATGAAACCTCTCCGGCTCTGGTGGCAAACAGTACACAGGAGGCAGCTTCGGACAGAGGTGCGCTCGCCGCGGCGTTAGCACGGCTGCCGGTTGGGCAGCGCAGGGCGATCGAGATGACGAAGTTGCGGGAAATGTCGCTGGCGGAAGCGGCAGCCGCCAGCGGCGTGAGTATCGCAGCGCTCAAGGTGGCGACGCATCGTGGCCTCAAGGCGTTGCGCAGTCTGCTCAGAGGACCGCTTTGAGATGGAAACTGACCGCCTCATTGCGGAACTTGCTCGTGATCTGCAGCCGGTCAGGCCGCTCGCCCCGCCGGGCCGGCGCCTGCTCTATTGGCTCCTGGTCTCCATTCCGCCGGCCGCCCTGCTCGCCTGGGCGTTCGGGTTCAGGCCGGACCTGGGGCAACGCTTCGCCGATCCCAGATTTGCCCTCGAGATCGCCGCGACATTCGCCACTGCGCTCGCCGCCGGCTATGCCGCCTTCTGTGCCGGCCTGCCCGATCAGCCGGCCTGGAAGCTGTGGCTGCCGCTTGCCCCGCTTGCGCTCTGGCTTGCCACGCTTGGCGAGCAGTGCGTTGGCGTTCTCATCCGGATGGGTCCCGCCGGCCTTCGCATCACGCCCGACGCAATGTGCGTGCCTGCGATCGCGGTGGGTGGCCTGGTGCCGGCGGTGGCAATCGTCACCATGCTCCGCCGAGGTGGCCGGTTTCGCAGTACACATGCGTGTTTTTGCGCGGCCCTCGCCGCTGCCTCGCTCGGCGCGGCGGCGCTGCGATTCTATCATCCGGTCGACGCGGCGGTGATGGTGATCGTCTGGCAATTTGGCGCGGTCGCGCTTTTGAGCCTCCTCGCCGGCGGAGCCGCGCGGCTGATGGTGTTTCGCCACCCACGTCTCTCGGCTGACGGCGCCGTGTAACCTTTTCCCCCCTGCGCCGAACTGTCTCTACCGTCGGCTCATCGCTAGGCCGGCAGGGAAACCCTTTGCGCAAGGAGAAGACCATGGATCGTCGGACCTTCGCCACCACCGCACTGGCCTCGGCCGTCGGACTGGCAGCGGCAGTGACTGCCACCGAGGCCTCGGCTGCAATGAGCCCGGAAGTGCAGACGAAGCTCAACGAAATGCTGAAGATGTATCCTCACGCCAACAAGGCCCTCATCGAGAAAACGATGCAGAGGATGGCGATGGACCACCTCGTCCGCTGCTACGGCATCAATGCGGTCGGACGCAACGACTGTGCTGCCGGTGCCCATTCCTGCGCGGGGCAGGCGACGATCGCCCGTGACCCCAAGTCCTTCGTCCTGCTTCCGGTCGGCGACTGCGAGAAGATCGCGGGCGGTCACCTCAAGTCGTTCTGAGGCGCAGCCGCAGATGGCGGATCCACTTCCACCCGCGGCGGCAGGTCGCAATCCGATCCCCGCGGTGGCGGGGATCGGGCTGCGCTTCCCGCATCACGCGGCCTTTCTTGCGGCCCATCCACCGGTCGGCTGGGTCGAGGTGCACAGCGAGAATTACCTGAGCGGAGAAGCTCTTTCCGTGCTGGAGACGGTGCGCGCCGATTATCCCGTCTCGCTGCACAGTGTCGGCCTTTCACTCGGCAGCGCCGAAGGCATTGACCGCCGCCATCGCGCGCGCCTTGGCGAACTCACCGCAAGAATCGAGCCTGGCCTCGTTTCCGAGCATCTCGCCTGGAGCGCTGTCGATCACGATTTTCTCGCTGATCTCCTGCCACTGCCTTTGACCGAAGAGAGTCTCGCCGTCGTCTGCCGCAATGTGGACGCCGCACAAGCCGCACTCGGCCGGCGACTGCTGATCGAAAACCCCGCTACCTATCTCCAGTTCGGGCATTCCACGATTCCGGAGTCCGAATTCCTCGGCGCGCTTGTTGCCGGCACCGGCTGCGGCCTCATTTGTGACGTCAACAATATCATTGTCAGCGCGACGAACCACGGTTGGGATTCCCTGCGCCACCTCCGTGCGTTGCCGGTCGCGGCGATCGGTGAGTTCCACCTTGCCGGCCACGGCGAAGCAACCGGTGCCGCGGCGCCACTCCTGCTCGACACCCATGATCGCCCGGTTGCACCTTCCGTCTGGTCGCTGTTTGAAACTGCACTTGCTGAAATCGGTCTGCACCCGACGCTGATCGAATGGGATGCGGCGATTCCGACGCTCGACCGGCTGCTTGCGGAAGCAGCGACTGCGGCTGATTATCTGCGCCGCGCCAAGGCCAACGACCATGATGCCGCTGCTTGAGCTGCAGCGTGCGATGCGCGCCGCATGACTTGGCGGAGCCGAGCCGCCTGCGGCGATAGGCGGCAGCAAGGTTCCGGCGGAGGCACGCCTTGCGGTTTATCGCAACAATGTCATCGGTAGCCTGACCGGCGCGCTTCGGCCCACCTATCCGGCAGTTGAGCGTCTTGTCGGTAAGGAATTTTTTGCTGCCGCGGCGGCGCGGCTGATAGCGTGCGAGCCACCGGCGACAAGAGATCTTTACGAATACGACGGCGCGTTCCCAGATTTTCTCTAGACCTTCGAACCCGTCCGGCGACTTGCTTACTTGCCCGAAGTTGCGCGGCTCGAATGGGCCGTGAACCGAACGCTGCACGCGCCGCGGGCTCCGGGCCTCGACGCAGCGACGCTCAGCTCCGTGCCGGTGGCGGAACAGCCCGACCTCCGGCTGCGCCCGCACCCCTCACTTTCGCTGTTGCAGCTCCGCCATCCTTCCCGTGCGATCTGGGAAGCAGTGCTGATAGCGGACGCTCGGGAGCGCGCGCTTTGCCTCGCTGTGGTCGACCTCGCACGCTCCGACGGCTGCGTTGCCGTGCTGCACAGAAGCCGGCAGCTCGCCCTCATCGCGCTGTCGGAGGCCTCGTTTGCCATGGCGCACGCGTTCGCGCAGGGCGGCCGGCTTGTTGACGTACTCGCGAGCGCGCCGCCGGAGGCGGCTGCACCGCTTCTCGCCGGCCTCCTCTGTCAAGGGTTCTTCGCCGGCTGCCGGCGGCCCGCGGAGGGAGGCACGCGATGAGCGGCACCGCGAGATCGCGGGTTGGGGCATGCGATTGGCCGGGTCGCGCCGTCGGCAGCAGCATCCGCTTGTTTGAATACATTCCGTACTGGCTGATCGCGCTGACGGCGCGGATTGCGCTGACCAAGGTGTTCTGGAGCTCGGCACAAACACATCTCCTGAACTGGCCGGCGACGCTTTACGTGTTCGCCAACAGCTACAAGGTGCCGCTGCTGCCGCCGCATCTCGCCGCGCATCTGGCGGTGGCGATCGAATTGTTGCGCCGCTGCTCCTGGTCCTCGGCCTGGCCACCCGCTTCGCCTCACTGCTCATCTTCTGCATGGCGCTGGTCATCGAGATCTTCGTCTATCCCCAGGCTTGGCCCACCCACATCCAGTGGGCGGCGATGCTGCTGCTGATGGGGCGCGGGGCTGGCCGGATCTCCTGGGATGCGCTCATCCGTGCGCGATGCGCGCGCAGGACTTGAATGGCCCCCGCGGCTTCCGGTCCACACGACTTGCCGCGCCTAGCCCGCGTTCAGGTTTGGCTGAACACGCTCTCTGTTTGTTTTCTCGAGTAATTTCATCATCCTGACCGGCATCTGGCCGTTCCGGTCAGGGCGATATTGCGCTAAACTGCGAGCAGCTTCTCGACGGCGGCTGCGATCGAGAAGAGCCGCCGGTCATCCATCGTCTCGCCGACCAGCATCAGCCCGACCGGCGGCTCGCCCGGGTGTGAAATGGGCAGGCTGAGCGCGCAACGGTCGAACAGGTTTGCCGGCATGGTGTTGCGCAGAACGAGAAAATTGATGCGATCATAATCGGCGTCGGCTTCGACTTCGGCGAGCCGCGGCGGCACGACGGCGACGGTGGGCAAAAGAAGCGCGTCGAAGCCGGCGGTTGCGGCGTTCAACTCTCGGATCAGTCTGGCGCGATCTTCGACGCCGGCGATGTAGTCGGCGGCGCTTTGTCGCGCGGCCTGCTCGATACGGCGGCGCACGCGCTGATCGTATTCGGCGCCGCGTTCGGCGATCAGGGTGCGGTGCCAGGTATAGGCTTCGGCGGCCACAATCCCGCCGCGCTCGAGAAAGCGCGGCAAGCGTGAGAAGGGTGCGAAGTTCCGCTCTTCGATGCGTACGCCGGCCGAAGAAAGCTGCATGCAAGCGGCGGCAAAGGCCGTGGCGACGGTTTGGTCCATCCCTTCGATCGCGAAAGGCACCGGGATCGCAAACCTGAGCGCGGCGAGCGCGGCGGGCTCGGGCGGGACGGGAGCTTCGCCGGCAAGGATGGCGTCGACAATCGCGGCCGAGGCGACGTTTGGGGCGAGCGGGCCGACCGAATCGAGGCTTGTCGAGAGCGGCAGCACGCCGTCGGTCGGCACGCGGCGGGCGGTGGGCTTGAAGCCGACGATCCCGCAAAAAGCCGCTGGGATGCGGCAGGAGCCACCGGTGTCGGTGCCGAGCGCGGCGAGCGCCATGCCGTCGGCGATCGAGACCCCGGCCCCCGAGGAGCTGCCGCCCGGGACGCGGCCCGATGCGCGGTCCCAGGGTGAGAGCGGGGTGCCGAAGTGCGGATTGATGCCGAGGCCCGAGTAGGCGAATTCGGTCATGTTGGTGCGGCCGAGCGGGACTAGCCCGGCGGCGAGGAGGCGGGCGACGACCGATGCGTGATGCATGGCGGGCGGCGCCGCGGAGAGCACGCGCGAGCCGGCGGACGTGGGCTCGCCGGCAATGTCGAACAGGTCCTTGAGGCTGACCGGTATGCCAGCGTAGGCGCTGGGGGCGCGGCCGACGCGGCGCAGGCGATCGCCTGCCTCGGCCATGGCGCGCGCTGCTGTGGCATGGACTTTGAGGAAGGTGTGGGCGCCTTGGCCTGCGGCGTCTGCAATTCGCGAGAGACACTCTTCGACCAGGGCAACCGAGGAGAGCGTGCCGGCGTCGAGCAAGGCGGCAGTTTCAGGTAGCGCGCGCATGCGCCGAGGTTGCCCGGCGGCGCCGAAGAGGGCAAGGGTGGCCGGTCAGTGGCGGAGCGACGGGAGAGAGAGATGGCAGATATTCCAGGAAAGCCGGTACTGCTGACCGGAGCGTCGGGTGCGTTGGGACGGATGCTGGCGCAGGGCCTCGGAGAGACGGGGTGGACGCTCAGGCTCACCGACATAGCACCTTTCCCCGATCCGCTGCCGCGCAACGCAACGTTCACGCAGGCGGATCTCGCCGACGGAATGACGATCCTCAGGCTTGCCGAAGGCTGCGGCACGATTCTGCACTTCGGTGCGGTCGCGGTGGAGCGGCCGTTTCGGGAAGTGCTGGGGCCGAACATCCAGGGCGTTTATCATGTCTACGAGGCGGCTCGTCGTGAGCGCGCGCGGGTTGTGTTCGCTTCTTCCAACCACACGATCGGCTTTCACGAACGGAGCGTGAAACTGGATCAGGACTGCCAATTCCGCCCCGACGGCTATTACGGGCTCGCCAAAGCCTATGGCGAGCTGATGGGTCGGCTCTATTGGGACAAGCACGGAGTGGAGAACGTCAATCTCCGGATCGGCGGCTGCCGGCCGCGGGTGGACAACGCGCGCATTTTGTCGATCTGGCTGAGTTACAGAGACCTCTTGCGGCTGGTCGTTTGCGCGAGCCTTGCCCCGGCAGTCGGCACGCTGGTGATCTGGGGGGCGTCAAACAATTCGCGCGGGTTCTGGGGGCGGGACGGGCGGGCGGTGATCGGCTGGCAGCCTTTGGACTCCGCCGATCCGTTCATTGCCGAGCAGTCCGGGAATGTGAGCGGCAACCCTGTCGTAGAGCGTTACCAGGGGGGCCCCTATGCAGCAATTGCATACAGCCGGAGCGAGCCGTCACCCAAAGTGCTATTCCCGGCGGGGTAAGGGCGAGCCGGGAGGGGTGTTTCACGCACTCGCAACGACGCGGGAACCTTTCGGCGCCGCACCGCATCGTAGGGGTGGAGGGTGGGATGTATCAGCCGGATGTCGCGGAGCGGGCCACTGTTAGCGAGACGGTAGAGGTGCACGACGCCGACATAGCCCGGCGCTTCGCGATCATTTCGCGGCAGTACAACCGCCGCTTGTTCCGCTTGGCGCGCAGCATCCTGCGCGATGAGGCGGAAGCGGAAGATGCAGTACAGGAAGCCTACGTGCGGGCGCTCAGCGGCTTGGCCACGCTCGCAGACCCGGCGCGGATCGGAGCTTGGCTTGCCCGCATCACCGTCAACGAGGCGCTGGGGCGGCTGCGGCGTCGGCGCACAAGCGTTCCGCTCGAAGAAATTGCCGACGCACTGCCTGACGTCTCGGCCCGATCCACGTTTCTTTTGAGCCCGTTCGGGCGCGTGAACCCCGAGGACGCAGCGATGCAGACGGAAGTGAAAAAGCTGCTCGAACGTGCGGTTGATACTCTTCCGGTGCATTTCCGCACAGTTTTCGTCGCCTGCGAGATCGAGCAGATGTCGGTCGCGGAGGCGGCGGCCGCACTCGCGATCAACCCGGTTACGGTCAAGACCCGGCTTTTTCGCGCCCGGCGGCAACTGAGGCGCGCGCTGGGGGCCCAGTTCATCGCTGGTTTGCCGGCGGCGTTCCCGTGCGCCGGCGCACGCTGCGACCGGATCACAAGCAGCGTGCTCGCGCGCATCGCTCCCGGTTTACGGCGCTCGGATCCATCGCATGATCATCCAGCAGAAGGAGAATCGTCATGACGCCAACAAGACGTGCCTTCGGGCTTACGCTCGGCACGCTCGCGGTCGGCTCTGTGGCAGCCTGCGCTACCACTTATGCGGGTGCGAGCAAGCCGGCGACCGCCGCGTCCGATGGACCGCCCGGCCCGCCGTACAAAAAGGCCAGCGAGATCGCGGCTCTGCCCGATTTTCTTCCAGGTCTCGGCACGCTTTATGTCAATCCCGCCAACGTTCCGATCGGGCCGTGGCTCGCCTATGACCACAGCGGCCGGCAGGTCAGCACGCTCTACATGGTACCGCTTTCAGACCTCAACGCACACAAGAATTTCATGGACGTGGGATCCCCGGGCGGTGATGTGGTCCGCGTCGATTTCATGTACAACGCCGGCCATCCCGGCGTGCCGGTGCCGCACTATCATGTCATCCTCTGGCACTTCGCTGACGGCCCGGAGAGTGTAGCGAAGTGAGGCGGTGGGGTCAGGCGATGCTGAAACGCCGCACACTGATCGCCGGAGGCGCGGCTCTGTTCGCCGCGCCTCTCGGGGCTTTCGCCGCCGGCGAGCCGGTGGTGATCCGGATGGTGAGCAATCAGTCGGGCAGCTATGTCGGCTTCGATCCGATCGGGCTCCTCATCCAGCCGGGGCAACGGGTGCGCTGGGAATGTGTGGCGAACATCCACACGACGACGGCCTACAGCCCGAAGAACGCCAATCATTCGCTGCGCATACCGAAAGCGGCGGAGCCGTGGAACTCGGGCTATCTCTTCCCCGGCAAAACGTTCGAATGGACCTTCACGGTGCCTGGCGCGTATGACTATTTCTGCACGCCGCACGAAATGGCCGGAATGGTGGGGCGGATCATCGTCGGCGATCCCGCCGGGCCGGGGACGTTGCCGTTCGATTACTTCCTGCACCTGCCCAACCCGCCGCACTGGCTACCCGTGCCGCCGGCGGCGCAACAGGCATTTCCGCCGATCCGCGAAATCATGCAGAAGCGGCGCGTGCCGCTGCCTCCGGCCTAAAGCAATATCGCCCTGGCCGGAACCGGCAGGTCCCGGTCAGGGCGATGAAATTGCTCGAGAAAACAAACGGCGAGCATGTTCGGTCAACCTGAACATGTTCCGGGAGGCAGCTTGCTGGCGGAAGGCAGGTGGGCGAGTGGGCCAGCCAGGGCGAAAGCTCAAGTGGCAGGGGCCGGTTCGGCGCTTGCGCTCAGCGGCAGAGCCGGGCCGCTTCCAACGCCGCCGACTGCCGCCGCCACCCATTCCGCTGCGGCTAGCACCTTGCGATCATCACCACGCCGGCCGACGATCTGAACGCCAAGCGGCATGGAGGTCGCCCCGGTGCCCGCGGGCACCGTGACGCATGGGACGTGCAGGCTGGTCCAGATCAAGTTGAAGGCTGCGTCACCGGTCGAGCCAAGACCTTTCGGCGCTTCGCCGGGGGCGGCCGGGGTGAGCAAAACGTCCAGCCCCTCGAGCGTCTGCGGAAAAGCGCGTCTCGCTGCGGCGAGCACCATGCGCGCCTCGGCGAGCGCCGCGGCACTTTGCCGGAGGCCGGCATCCAGCCGCTCGAGCAGAAGATCGCTGATCTCGCCGCGATGGTGCGCGAGTTCCCAGCCGAGAGCCTGCGCACTTTCGGCGTTCATCACGAGCGGGTGCGCTGTGGCGACACGGCGGATTGGCTCCGGCATTTCGCGATCGGCAAGACTCGCACCGGCGCGCCTGAGTGCGTCTGCGACGCGCGGCCAGAGTGCCGCGGTTTCCGGCGCCGCGCTCTCCCATGATGGCGAGCGGCACAGCCCGATTTTCGGCGCCCGGTCGAGCCGCTTCCCGGGATCGCCGAGCGCCGCGCCCGTGACCGCTCCGGCAAGCAGAGCGCAATCGGCCACGCTGCGCGCGATGACCCCGATCGTATCGAGGCTCTCAGCCATCACCTTCATGCCGGCTCGGTGAATGAGGCCGAAGCTCGGCTTATAGCCGACCACCCCACAGAATGCGGCGGGACGGATGACACTGCCGGCAGTCTGGGTGCCGAACGCGAAGGGAAAGAAAAAATCCGCAACACCTGCGGCCGAGCCGCTGGACGAGCCGCCTGGCGTATGGGTGAGGCGATGCGGGTTCGCCGTCTGCCCCGGTCTACGGTTTGCGAATTCGGTGGTGACCGTCTTGCCGATCACGACGGCCCCGGCCGCGCGCGCCCATGCGACTGCTGCGGAGTCCGCTCGCGGGCGCCAGCCGCGCCAGATCGGCGAGCCGTATTCGGCCGGCATATCGGCGGTGTCCAGCACGTCTTTCACGCCGACCGGCAACCCGAACAATGGGCCGCCGGGGCGCGCCGCGGTGGCGCCGCGCCGCGCCGCATCGGCGTCGAACCAGGCGAACGCGCGGACCTTGCCCTCGCGCTCGGCGATTCGGGCGAGGCAGGCCTCCATCAACTCCTCCGGCCGCAGTCTCCCCTCGCTGATCTGTCGGGCGGCCGCGGTCGCCGTCAGTCGGGGCGCATCCTGCATGGCAAACCCTCTCTCGTTCTGCCGCCGCGCACCGCGGCTGCCGGCACTTAAAGGTGGCGCCGATCGCCACCGTCCGCCAGATCAGGAAATGGTGGCCGGCCGCATGGGGGCTGAACGTGTCCGCTCGGGCGCCGCGCCGGTCAGGAGCTCCGGCTTTTTGTTTCGAGCCCGCGCGGAACCTATCCTTCTGCGTCCGCCATGCCGGTGATCACGCGCTCGACCTCCTCGATGCTGGTCTGCCGTGGGTCGATATCGTCGGCGGCGGCCGTGCCGCGGCGAAGCACCACGATGCGGTCCACCACCTGAAAGACGTGGTGGATGTTGTGCGCGATGAACACGCAGGAATGCCCTGAATCGCGCGCCGCGCGTACGAACCGCAACACCCCGCGTGTCTCTGCGACGCCGAGGTTGTTGGTCGGCTCATCAAGGATAATCAGCTCGCTCTCGAAGTAAAGCGCGCGCGCGATCGCCACCGCCTGGCGTTCGCCCCCGGAAAGCGCGTTGATCGGTGTCGCGGGGGGAATGTCCTTGGTGATCCCGACCTTGCGCATCAGCTCGCGTGCGACCCGGTTCATGTGCGCCTGGTCCATGCGATTGAGAAGCGACGGACCGGCGAGCGGCTCGCGCCCGAGGAAGATGTTGCGGGCGATCGAAAGCTGGGTGACGAGAGCGGAATCCTGGTAAATTGTTTCAATCCCGTGCGCTATGGCGTCGCTCGCGCTGCGCATCTCGACTTTGCGGCCGCGCACGTAGATCGCGCCGCTGCTTGCTGCGATCGCGCCGGAAAGGATCTTGATCAGCGTGGATTTACCCGCGCCGTTGTCACCGAGCAAGCCGACGATCTCGCGCTCGCGGACGGAGAAGTTCACGTCGTGCAAAGCACGCACGCCACCATAGGACTTGTTGATGCGCTCCATGCGGATGAGG
>JBOHMN010000692.1:0-2685 GCA_050730175.1 Acetobacteraceae bacterium
ATGATCGACGGCCGCACCGTTCAGGAGACCGACGGCCGGGGCCGCAGCGCGGCCGAGATGGTCGAGCTATGGGGTTTCGTGAAAGCACAAATGGCAAAAAGCACGAAAGCACGTAGTGACATGAGGCAGCCCGATGAACAAGAAACCCGCCGCGCTGTCGGCTAGCCTGGTCGCCGTCAAAGGCGCGGCCACCCCAACGCCCGACATGCCGGCCCGCGGCGCACCGCTAGAGCCCGTGCCAAAGCCGGAGCCACCCCGCGCCGTCGCGACACCCGCGCCAGAGAGGAGAGGGCAGGGGGCTTTGTCGCCTCTCAATTTCCGGGTGCCGGCGGGTTTCCGGCGCGAGTTCAGGACCTATGCCGCCCGCCACGATCTCAAGCTCAACGAGCTTCTGCGCCGCAGCTTCGAAGCCTATTGCCGCGCCCAAGGCGATTAGCCAGAAAGCACGAAAGGACGAATTCGTGCTATTTGCCCTTGCGGATTCAAGCGAGGACGTAGGCTCGCCACGACGCGCGGCCGGTTGCTTCCCGGATAATTCCGGTCTCGAGAAGTTGCCGCAGCAGGCCAAGCGCCGCCTGCGGCGTCACATCGAGACTGTGCGCGAGGCCCCGGACGGTGACAACCGGTGCCCGGACAACGGCCTCGAGCGCCGCCGGCAACCGCGAGCGCGCCGTGCGGGCAAGGGGCTCGGCCTTTTCCTCTGCTTGCTGCAGGCGCGTGAGCTCGTCACGGCCTGCCCTGGCAGCGTCAGCCACGCAATCGAGGAAGCCGGCTATCCATTCGATGCCGACCCGGAGACCCAGCCGATGATGCCGCTGTTCCGGCGCCGCCCAGAAGGGCAGGCTGATCGCGCGGCCAAAGCCGCCTTGCCGCCACAGGCAGGCCGCCAGGAAGAAACCGTCCGGGCTCACAGGCACGGTCGCATGCGGACGGTTCATCCATTCCCGGGCTGCCCGGCCGGACCGGATCAGGACCGCTCCTTGCTCCCGCGTGTGCACGAAAGCCAACCAGTTCTCGATCTCGGCATCGGGGACCGACCCGCCGGAGCCGAGCGATCGCAATGTCTCGCGCATGGCGTCGGCGTCGGCGAGCGGAGCCCAGCTGCGGAATTCCGCCAGGCGGCGCCAGAGCCGCGCGAAGCGCAACGCCTGGCCGACGGCGAGATCGGAAGGCGGAACATCGAAGTCGGAACCGTGCGTCATCGTAGACGGCAGCTCGGCTTTCAGCCGGTTCACCCGGGCCGCAGCGCCATAGGACCCGGTCAACCCGAAATCGCGCAGCGCCAGGTCCCGCGGATGAATCCAGACATGGGCGTGCATGAGCCAGCCGGCTGCTTCGCGGTAGGCCATGCGAGCGCGCAGACCCTCGGCGACCGCGGGCGATGCGGCCTCCATGCGGGCTTCCAGCCGCGCCACTCCATCTTGCGCCCGCGCGAGCGGCCCAAGGAGGGGATGCACATAATCCGGCTCGGCGGCCGGTTGACGCGGGCGCGGCGGGCCTGGCGCCTCGGTGCCGTCGTCGTCTTCCCAGGGTTGCCGCCACCACAGGTCTTCGTCGTTTTCCGGGCCAGATGCCATGTTTTTCCTGAAATCAGCAAGTCATTGATAAATATCATTGAGGACGGTAGATTTGAAAGAAGAAACAAAGTCTTCTTTGTTATGCCGGATGGTGCGCGTCGAGCGTTGCAGCGGCCCTTTAGACTGGTAGCTTCGGCCGCTGCTGCGGTAGTCGCGTGCCGGGTCGGCAGCGGCAGCGCGCCCCGCGAGCGAGCGCCGGCAAAATTTCCGCCCCCGGAATTCACCATGAATGCTAGACTTTTCAGGGATTAAGCGCGACTCGGGCGCAGGAATTGGTGGACAACCCGATCATTCGGTCGGACACTTGTTACTCGTAACCGAGTCGAGTCCTCGCCGATGAGAACCCGAACCCAGATCGCCGAGCAGGTCCGCGCCTATCGCCAGCGCCAGGTGGCTGCTGGCAACAGGGAAGTGACGCTGACTCTGCCGCGCGACGCGGTCGCATTCCTCGACGAGATCAAGGAACGCCGGGGCCTGCGCAACCGCAGCCAGGCGCTTTTGCAACTGATCGAACGGAAAGGTTCAACCGCCCAGCAGATGACCTGAAATGCGAAAGCCCGCCTTGCCGGGCGGGCTTTCGAAACTCGTGACGGGCCTCACGGCTGGCGTCGGGTGACCTCAGAGTCCCCAACCTAGTCGGTAGATGCTTCATACGCAAGCGGAATTTTCCTGATTCCGCTAACGCGTGAGGTTTGCCCGTCGCGATCCAACCGAGAGGAGGATCACGATGCCGAACGAAGGCGCCCTCGAGGCGCAAGGGGAAACGTATGCCCGCACACCCACAGGCCTCCGGCGGCTGACGCCGAGCCTGTTGCAGGCCGACCGCACCGCCGGGGCTTTTACCGGCCTGCCGGAGGGGGTGACGGCACCCGGTCAGCTGCTGGCCGCCCTGAAAGCAGCGGCGCCGAGGCTCGGCCTCGCGCCCCGCCTGGTGCACGCCGTCGACTGGCTGTTCCGCTTCACCCAGGCCCAGGACTGGGGGAGGGGAGGGCGGCCGATCGTCTGGCCTTCGGCCTCGCTGCAGCAGGAGGCGCTTGATCTCTCGCCAAGCCATGCGAAGGCGATCAACCGCCAGCTCATCGAGGCGGGCCTCGTCACCATGAAGGAC
>JBOHMN010000693.1:0-6105 GCA_050730175.1 Acetobacteraceae bacterium
GGCCCGAGGTGTGAGGGGCCCGAGGTGTCAGCGGCCGGAGGTGTCAGGGCGATGCTCGGTGTGCAGAAGCACCGGAGCCCGCGACGCATGCGCTGCGCGCCTCGGATCAGGGGGTCCTTGCTGCACGCGATGCGTGTGAGCTACGCCAGGCGCGGCACGGTGGTGATGCACGAGGGTGCTCAGTCTGACGCTTGTGGCCCGCGATGTGGAAGCTCGGTTGGCACCCTCGTTCTTTGTCTTCAGTGGGCTGCTCATCCTCATTCGCTTGCGGCTGTGGGAAGCCGGCACGCGGATGCGGCGCGAAAATCTGTCCATCTTTGGCCGCTTGCCATTGCAAGCGGCGGCAAAACTCTCCAACATGCCCAGCGTCGGATGTGCCTGGCAGGTTTTTGTTGACCGCCGGGTTCGTCGGCCGTTTCGACCCTACCGTAGCAGGACAGGTCCCGACCCGATGCCCCACGCTCATACTCCCCACTCCTATATTGTTGATTTACTCCGCCGGCAGTGTGGTACCCTTCAGAACCATCTGATCGACGAATTTCTTGCCGGCCGGGTAAGCCGCCGCCTCTTCCTTCGCCGCGGTAGCGTGATCGGGATCGCGGCACCGTTGCTCGGTGTCATTGCGGCCGTGGGCGATCCGTATGCTGTGCCTGTTGCCCGGGCCGCCACAGGCAAGCCCGATACGACGATCCGCGTCGCCAGCAACATGCCGGCAGGTGCGATCGATCCGATTACGGTGGCCGATGCCGGTGGCCTCCTGCTGCTGCAGCAGGTCGGCGATTTCCTTCTTTTCGACCAGCCGGATCTGCGCCTTGCACCGATGTTGGCGACCGCCTGGAAGGCGAATGCGGATGGCAGCGTCTGGACCTTCAGCTTGCGCAAGGGGGTGAAATTCCACAACGGCAGGATGATGACCGCCGATGACGTCGTCGCGACCATCGACCGGTTGGCAGATCCGAAGAACGCGTCGAACGCGCTTTCCGTCTTCAAGGGCATGCTCAGTCCGGGCAGCACCGAAAAAATCGACGATCATACGGTTGCCTTCCACCTCGACGCGCCGAATGGCAATTTTCCGTACTTTGTTTCGTCGGACAATTACAACGCCATCATCCTCCCGGCGGACTATGCAGGTGACTTCGAAAAGAACTGGGACGGCACGGGCCCGTTCCGCATCGAGAAATATACACCGAAGGTGGGTGCGAGCTTCGTGCGCAACCCCGATTGGTGGGGAGGCCCGGTGCTGCCGGCACGTACCGAGTTCAGTTTCTACAGCGGCCAGCAGCCACAGATCCTGGCACTCCAGGGAGGAGCGATCGACGTCGTGAACCAGTTCGTGGTGCAGGGTGCACAAGGGCTGCTCAACGACCCTGGTGTTGCCATCATCAAGCTTGGCTCGGCGCTCTATCGCGAGGTGCACATGCGCTGCGACGTACCGCCCTTCAACGACAAGCGCATCCGCCGCGCTATGGCGCTCACTCTCGATCGGTCGGCCATCGTCACCGGCTTGTTCCGGGGCTTGTGCGACCTCGGCAACGACAGCCCGTTTGCTCCCGTCTATCCATCCACCGACCGGAGCGTCCCGCAGCGCAAGAAGAACATCGCCGAGGCGAAGGCGCTGATGGCGGCGGCGGGCTCGAAGGGATTTTCCGTCACCCTGACCACCGAGCAGCTTCAGGAAATACCCGATTATGCCGTCGTCATCCAGAACGCGGCCAAGGAGATCGGAATCGAGGTAAAGCTCAAGATCGAGCCGCAGGCGGCCTATTATGGAAAGGCGGTGGCCGGCAAATCCGACTGGCTCGACAGCAGCATCGGCATCACTGACTACGGGCATCGGGGCGTCCCCAACGTAGTACTCGCAGCAACGCTTTCGAGCGCCGGCAGGTGGAACGCCGCACACTTCAAGAATCCACGCTACGACAAGCTGGTCGCGGAATACACCGCGGCGATAACGCTCGCCGACCAACGCCGAATCGCCGGCCAGATCCAGGAACTCCTCCTCGACGAGACACCCGTCATCGTCGCTTATTTCTACGACTCTCTGACCGCGACGCAGAAAGCCGTAACAGGCGTGCAGACGACCGCCGTTCCCCAGCTCTTCCTGCAGGCGGCATCAGCGGGATAGCAGGTCATGACGGGTGGCTGGGCGGCCTGGCTCGCGCGCCGGCTCGCTCTCAGCCTGCTCACTCTCTTCCTGCTCAGCCTGCTGGTCTTCGCCGGAGGGCAGCTCCTGCCGGGCGATATCGGGCGCGCGATTCTCGGGCCGCTCGCCGATCCACGTGCCGTCGCCACGCTCGATCATCAACTCGGCGTCGATCGTCCGGCGGTCGCCCAGTATCTGGGCTGGGTCAGCGGCATGCTGCACGGAAACATGGGTCAGTCGCTGGAGTACCGCGCGCCGGTCGCGCCGTTCATCGGTCGTGCCCTCCTCAACTCGCTGAAGCTTGCCATTCTTGCCTTCGCGCTCGTCGTGCCGCTTTCGATTGGTGCCGGCGTCTTTGCTGCACTGCGCGCGGGCAGCATCATCGACCGGACGATCTCACTGGGCGGCCTGTCACTGACCGTCGTCCCGGAATTCGTCTCTTCGATCGCCGTCATTCTCCTGTTCGGCGTCTGGTTGCGGTGGCTCCCGATCTCCGCCACGTGGCCGGCTGGGGCCGGCCCGCTCGAGCAGCTTCGTCATCTGATTTTGCCGGCGATTCCGCTTGTCATCGTGCTGTTCGGCTACATCGCACGCATGGCGCGCGCGGGCACGGTCGAGGCGCTCGAAGCAGATTATACACGCACTGCCATCCTCAAAGGATTGAGCCGCGGCATGGTGTTACGGCGGCATGTGCTGCGTAACGCCCTCCTCCCGACAATGACGGTGATTGCCGCTCAGACAAGCTATCTGGTCGGCGGCCTGGTGGTGGTCGAAACCCTGTTCCGCTATCAGGGCATCGGCAGCCTGATCTTCGCCGCGGCGCGCGCACGTGATTTTCCGATGCTCGAGGCGGGCGTGCTCGCGGTTGGTGCGGTCTACGTCGCAGCCACGCTGGCCGCGGACGCGCTGAGCGTGCTGCTCAACCCGCGGCTGGCGGCCGGGATGGCGACGTGAGCGCAACCCGGACGGCCCTGGCAGCGATCGGCGAGGAAGAAGCGGCACCCTCCCGCTGGACGATGCTCAGCGGCTCTCCGGCCTTCTGGGGTGGTGCCCTGATCACCGGATTCTGGGTGTTCTGCGCCGTTTTTGGCCCCGCATTCGTCCCCTACGACCCCTATGCTACCAACCTCTTGCACGAGCTCGCGCCACCTTCGGCCGTGCACTGGTTCGGCACCGACCAGCTCGGCAGGGACATTTTTTCACGCGTCATCGCGGGAGCACGCGGAATCCTCTGGATTGCTCCGCTCGCCACCCTTCTCGGCACGGTCGTCGGCACGACGCTCGGCCTTGCCGCCGGTTACATCGGAGGTCTGCTCGACACGGTGCTCGGCCGGGCCATCGAAGTGCTGGTGTCGCTGCCGCTGATCGTTGTTGCACTCCTGGTGTTGGTGGCTCTCGGTCCATCCTCGGTGAGCGTGATCATCGTCATCGGCCTGATTTTCGCGCCGTTGATTGCGCGCACGGTGCGGGCGGCCGTGCTCGGCGAACGTGCTCTCGATTACGTCGCGGCGGCGGAACTGCGCGGCGAAGGCACGTCTGCCATCATGTTCGCCGAAATCATGCCGAACGTGATGGCCCCGATCCTCGTGGAGGGAAGCGTCCGGCTCGGCTACGCGATCTTCGCGGTGGCGACGCTCTCGTTTCTCGGCTTCGGTGTGCAGCCACCTTCACCGGGCTGGGGCCTGGCCGTCGCCGAAAACTATGGCGTCATGGCCGGCGGCTACTGGTGGCCGGTTGCCTTCAACGCGGCGGCCACCGCGTCGCTGGTTATCGGCGTCAACCTGCTCGCCGATTCGCTGCACGCGGCACTCGCGGCGTGAACGCGGCGCTCGCACTGGACTGCCTCGACGTCGCTTATACGACTCGCGGGCGCGCGCAGCGTGTTCTCTGGCAGGTCAGCTTGTGCGTTCCGACCGGGGGCGCGTACGGTCTCGTCGGCGAGTCTGGCTCGGGCAAATCCACGCTGGCGCTCGCGGCGCTCGGCGTCCTGCCGAAGGCCGGACGGATTACCGGCGGGCGAATCCGTACTTGCGGCGCGGATCTCGGCACCCTGGACGCGACGGGCCTTCGTCACCTGCGCGCGCGCAGCGTTTCGATGGTCTTTCAGGACCCTGGCAAGGCGCTCAATCCCTCTCTCACGGTCGGCCGGCAGATCGCCGAGGCGTATGAAGTGCTGGGCATCAGCAGGCACGCGGCCAGGGCGCGTGCGCGGGACATGCTGAGACGCGTGCGCATCGCGTCCCCCGATCAAGTGCTGGCAAGCTATCCGCACCAGCTTTCCGGTGGCATGCAGCAGCGCGCGATGATCGCCATGGCGCTTGTCAAGCAGCCGGCACTGCTTGTTCTCGACGAGCCAACGACCGGCCTCGATGCGACAGTGGAAGCTGACGTGCTCGATCTCATAGCGGGCCTCCGGCGGGAGCTTGGAACGGCGATCCTCCTGATCAGCCACAACCTTGGCATCGTTGCCCGCATGTGCGAGCGGGTGGGCGTGTTATACGCCGGCCGGCTCGTCGAGGAAGGGCCGGCCGAAGCGCTGCTCGCCGACCCGCGTCACCCGTACACATCGGGCCTCTTGCGCGCTCTTCCGGTTGCCGGACGGGGCAAGAACAAAGGCCGGCTGGAGGCGATCTCCGGCTTCCCGCCAGCGCTCGGCGAATTCGTCACTGGTTGCGTATTTGCCCCGCGCTGTCCGCTTGTTACGGCGCGTTGCCGGAGCGTGCCGCCGCCGAAGATTGCGTGTCGCGACCGGTTCAGCGTTTGCCACTATCCGGAACTCGTCCCGACGCTTGCACACGCGCCGACGGGCGACGCCGTAGCTGCCGAAGCGTCGAAACCTACCATTCCTATCCTCGAGGCGAGCGCTCTCTCGAAGACCTACATGGTCCGGGGAAGCCGCGTGCACGCGCTAACCGATGTCTCGATCGGGCTTGCGCCCCGCGAGACGCTCGGGCTGGTCGGTGAATCCGGCGGCGGCAAGACGACGCTCGCCAGGGTTCTCGTTGGTCTGGTTCCGCCGGACTTTGGCAGCGCCATACGCCTGGACGGAACATCGCTCAGCGCCAGCACCAAAAGGCGCGATGCCGCGGCGCACAAGGCGCTGCAGATGATCTTTCAGAATCCCGATTCCGCCCTGAATCGCGCGCACACGGTCGCGTATCTCATCGGCCGCGTGCTGAAACAACTTGCCGGACTGAAAGGCCTCGCACGCGAACGCCGGCTGCATGACCTCGTGGCTGCCGTGCGCCTCGAGCCGCGACACCTCCCGGCATATCCGCGGCAGCTTTCCGGCGGCCTCAAGCAACGTGTGGCAATCGCCTGCGCGTTTGCCGGCAATCCTCGCATCGTCATATGTGACGAGCCGACCTCTGCGCTCGACGTCTCCGTCCAGGCTGCCATCCTCAATCTCCTCGTTGACCTGCAGCGTCGGCACCAGACGAGCTATCTTTTCATCTCGCACGATCTCGCTGTGGTGCGGTATCTCGCTGATCGTGTGGCCGTGCTTTACCTCGGTCGTTTGATGGAGATCGGCCCGGTCGATGCGGTTTTCGGTACCCCGAACCATCCTTATACTGAGGCGCTGCTTTCGGCGGCGCCCGTACTCGGCGCACACGCCCCGCGTATCCGCCTCGAAGGCGAGATGCCAAGCGCCGCGCGGCCGCCGCTTGGGTGCGTTTTCCACACCCGTTGTCCCCGCAAGCTCGGCACGATTTGTGAGACGGTCGAGCCGCCGCTGCGCATCTCAGGCCAGCACATGATTCGCTGCCACATTCCGCTCCTGGAGCTGGCACGACTGCAGACTGCGGCTACCTAAGCGCGAGCTAGAGCAATATCACCCTGACTGGAATCGCCAGATGCCAGGCAGGGTGATGAAATTGCTCGAGAAAACAAACCTAGAGCGGGTTCAGCCAGCGCGAACGCGCTCTAGACCCTATGTCCGCGGCGTGATCGGCGGCCCGCTC
>JBOHMN010000694.1:0-2576 GCA_050730175.1 Acetobacteraceae bacterium
CCGCTCGTGCGTCGGGCCCAACAGAAAGTTGCGCGTGCGCCAGGCGAGCGGCCGGGTCGCCGGCCTCGCCATCCGCCCGAACGGACGCAGCAGGGTCTTGGCTAGCGCACGCGGCGCAAGCCCGCCCCGCACTGCAGGTGGCGCCATCGCAATATCCCGCGCCGCCCCGATCTCGGCGGGCGTTTTCTTCTTCGCTTCGCTTTCGCGAAGCTGCCGCGCAAGCTCTGCCTTCGCCGCGACTTCCTCGAAGTAGGCCTTCCGGAGACGGAACGCTTCCGCCGCCGCGGCCGCCATTCCAGCGGAAAATTCCTGTTCCTTCCCGGCAAGCGTCGCCGCCGTCTGGACCGCCTCCGCCCGGGCCGCGTCAACCTCCTTTGCGTGCGCCGCGTCGAAGCGCACGAACTCATCCCAGACATTGGGCGGTGCACGGAAAAAGGGCGCAAGCGCGTCCGCTTGCTCGGCCGCCACGTAAAAACGATTGAGCCCATCGAACCAGACGAAACGATAACCTTGCTCGAGCAGCGCCGGCTCCCAAACCGCGTGGCTCGCCTCCTGCCGGCCGGGCCAGGTCGCCTCGATGACGAGAATCCACGGCCGGAATTGGGAAAACTCCGCGCCCGCAAGAACCTCCGATTCGGCGCCTTCGACGTCGATCTTGAGATAGTGAATCGGATCCTTGGCGTATTCGCGGCAGATTTCGGCAAGCGTCTTGACCCGGACGCGCCCGGGAACGATTTTCCGCCCGGCCGCCCGGTGCGCTTCCGCAATCACCGGATCGAGCGTCGAAAGTCCCGTCTCCGGCACGGTGAAAAACTCCCGCTCGCTATCCGCTGCGCCGAGTGCGATGCAAAGGTTGATATCCTCCGGCCGCTCTGCGCTGACCACCGCGCAAAGCTCCGACACCGGCTCGATATTCACGCCCCGCCAGCCGTGCTCGTAGAAGGCGCGGCTCACCGAATGCCCGTCGAGAATGGCGGCGCCGACGTCGATGTAGAAACCGTGTTCGACTGATTTGAGCGCGCGCCACAGCATGATGTCTTCGTCGTTTTGCGCGTAGGAAACGAATTTCATGCGAAAATGTTCGCTCCAGATGGGCCGAGCTTGCGGCAGCGGGCCCCAACCGATAGGCCGCACCCGGCGCGGCGTCCAGTACCGACAATCGCACGCGAGCAACTCGCGCCGCCGCACGAAGTAGGGCGGAAAACCGCGAGACCCGCAGCGCGCCGGGTGGTCCCCTCGGATCGTAATGGTGTTAGGGTGTGTCATGTCCACGGCGACGAAAGTCCCCGCCCGCATGACGGTTGCCGAGTTCCTGGACTGGTGCCCCGAGGATGGCCAGGTCTGGCAACTCGTCGACGGCGAGCCGATGGCGATGGCTCCGGCCGGCACCACCCATGGGCGCATCCAAAGCGAGATCGGCCGACTTCTCGGCAACAATCTGGCCGAAACCGGCAGCCCATGCGCGGTCATTACGGCGCCCGGGATCACGCCGCATCTCGAGCGGGCGCACAACGTCCGCATCCCGGATCTCGCGGTCACGTGCGCACCGGCCGGGGATGACGGGCGGCTTCTGAGCGCGGCTGTCCTGGTCCTCGAGATTCTCTCACCCAGCAATCACCACGAGACTTGGGCAAATGTCCGGGCGTACGCCTCGATTCCGAGCCTTCGCGAGATCCTCGTCGTCTCCTCCGTGGAGGTAGGGGCCGACCTCATCCGCCGCGGCGACGACGGTTCCTGGCCGGAGCAGCCGCAGCACCTTGCCGAAGGCGAAATCGTGCTCGAGAGCATCGGTTTCCGCTGCCCGCTGGCCGGCTTTTACCGCACGACGCATCTGGCCCCCGCGCGCTGACCGCACGAGCATCCTTCACCCGGCCCTCGCCGTTCCAAGAGGGACCCACGTTCCCTCTTCGTAATCGAAGTATCGCCGCACCCGGGTGCCGTCCCAGTGGAACTGAAGGTGCTTTGCCTGCACGGGAATGCCGACCGCGGAGGGCCGGAACACCGCGACGCATCGCCCGCCCGGCTGCCTGACACTCGGGTAATGCACGCCCGTGCTTCCGGTTTCGCGCAATTCGGCGGCAAACGCCTGGCTGGCATGGTAATCATCCGGATCGAGCAGAGGGCGCCGCTCAGCCGGATCCAGCGTGCGGAGATCGTGCAGGCTCGCGTCGATTCGCCCAACCAGTACGCGCATGTCCTCGTATCGTGGTCCGTCCCCGGCATCGGCCGCGAACCCTCCGAAGTGGTAGCTCGTCTCCGCGACCGCGGTCGCGAGGTCGCTTCCCGCGTAGTAGGCGCCGTGGTCCGCATCGGAGAAGCGCCCGCCCTTGGGGTTGCGGTGGGTGAACGGCGCCATGACATAGCTTGCGCCTGGGCCGCTCACCCGCTCCTCGGCCGGAACGAGGCGGATTTCCCCGATCTCGTCGCGCACGCGCGGGTTGGTGAGCATCTCGGCTGCGATCAGCGCCTCCCACACCGCGGGATCGGGAGAGACGCGTTCGTAAAGATCGATCGGCGGATGGCGGGAGGCAACGATCCGCGTGGCCGCCGCCCAGCGGATCCGCCGGACCGTTGGG
>JBOHMN010000695.1:0-3657 GCA_050730175.1 Acetobacteraceae bacterium
GCCGGCCGGCTTCGGGCCGCGGAAGCCGCGCTCGCGGTCGTCGCTACGGCGCGTGAGGATGGCGGACGGTGCTTCTTCGATGGCGGCAACGCGGATGGTGAGGAAGCGCAGCACATCCTCGTTCAGGCGGAGCAGCCGCTCCATCTCGATGACCGCCGCGGGGAGGGCATCGAGGCCAAGCAGCATGTAATGGCCCTTGCGGTTCTTCTTGATGCGGTAGGCGAGACTGCGCAGGCCCCAGTACTCGCGCTTTTTCACCGCCCCGCCCTGGGCTTCCATGCCCTGGGTGATCTGGTCGGCGAGTGCATCGACCTGCTGCTGCGTCGCATCGTTGCGTGCGATCAGCACGCATTCGTAAAGCGGCATCCTCTGCTCCCTTCGGCTGCATCGGCCCCACGCAGCGAGCCCGCGACAGCGCGGGCGGCAAGTTTGCAAGGGCACAGCCGGAGGCGATGCCGTCGCCCCCGGCAGGGAAGGTCGCGCTTTAGCGGAAACCGGGTGGAGCGCGCAAGCCGGCGTCCGCGGGCAGGTCAGGCGGGTCCCACGCCGGGGCGAAAGAGGGGCTGACGCAGCGCACATTCTTCGGAAGGGCGGCGATCGCTGCCAGATCCGCGGCATCGAGGGCAAGATTGCAGGCCGCGAGGTTGGCCTTCTGGCCTTCCGGGCGCGCGGATTTCGGGATCGCGGCGACGCCCTCCTGGCCGAGCAGCCAGGCGAGCGCCACCGCCGCCGCCGATGTGCCGTGCTTCGCGCCGATTTCGGCGAGAGTCGCGTTCGTAGCAAGCCTGCCCTGCGCGAGCGGGCAATAGGCGATGATTGGAATGCCGCGCGCCCGGGCGTAGGCGATGAGCTTCGACTGGCCGAGCAATGCGTGATATTCGACCTGATCGCAAGCAATTGGCGCGCCGATCTCATCGACCGCCACCTGGAGAAGGGTGGTCGGAAAATTCGCAACCCCGATCGCCCTGGCCAGTCCCTCCTCGCCAAGCCGCATCATCGCGCCGAGCGCCGCCGGCAGATCCATTCCGGGGGCCGGCCAGTGAATGAGATAGAGGTCGAGATAATCGGTGCGGAGCTTGCCGAGGCTCGCGGCGATCGCGCGCCGGATCGCCGCCGGCTCAAGGTTCGACCACCACACCTTGCTCGTGAGATGGATTTCCTTGCGCGGCACTCCGGACGCGGCAAGGGCGGCGCCGACCGCCTCTTCGTTGCCGTACATTTCCGCTGTGTCGATGTGCCGATAGCCCAGCGCCAAGGCACTCTCGACCGCTTTCTGCGCGGCCTCGCCCTTGAGACGCCACGTGCCAAGCCCGAGCTCGGGCAGCAGGATCGGTCCAGCCCGCAAGCAATCCATGCGTCGATCCCCCGGATTAGAGCGTGTTCAGGGTGACTGAACACGCTCTACATTTGGTTTCTCGAGCAATTTCATCGCCCTGACCGGCATCTGGCGATTTCGGTCAGGGCGATATTGCTCTAGCGGCGTGCCAGATCTACGATTGCGGCAAGGCCCTGTTCGGTGCCGAAGGCGAGCCGCGCTCCGTCGGGGCTCCAGGCGAGCGCTGAGACGGCACCGTGGCCGCCTTGCGCGACCGGAAGCACGCGCCCCGAATCGATATCAACGAGCACGACGTGCCCGTCCGCAAAGCCGCCCGCGACCACGTCCTGTTGCGGATGACAGGCGACGCGCGTCGCGCTGACGCCGTCGCTTGCAGCCAGTTCGAGCGGCGGCTTGCCCATCGGGCCGTCGCCGAAGAACGGCCACATGACGATTCCCTCCGCGCCGCTGGTTGCGAGCCACTTGCCGCGCCGGGAGAACGAAAGCGATTCCGTTTTGCCTGGATAGCCCGTCATGCGCATGTGCTTGCCATCCGAGAGATCCCAGCCGTGTAGCGCATTGTCCTGCATGGCGGTGACCACGGCAGCGTCCTCGGGATGGATCGCGACGGCAATGTGACTGCCCTTCCACTCGAGTGTCCTGGGCGAAGCGGTTTTTGCCGAGACGAACCAGAGCGAAGCGCCGTTGTAGTGGCTGACGGCGATACGCTTGCCTTTGCGACCGAAGGCGATGGCGGTGGCGGTGGAGGGATGCTCGAACGAGCGGAGCTCTTGCCCGGCGGCATCGAACAGATGGACGGTCCGGCCGGCGGCGGCCGCGATGAGCCCGGATCCCTTTTCTCCGGCGTGGCTTGCCACGTGCTCGACCCAGCGCGAGCCGAACCGGGCGATATCCCGTGCGGTGCCCTCGGCCTCGACCACGCGCAATGCGCCATCGTCGCCGCCGGTCAGGAATGCGCCCGCCAATGCATGCGGCGCGAGTGCGAGGACGGCGCCATCATGCACGGGGAAATTGCGCCAATCCGAGCTCGCTCCGGCCTCGACGATCGCAAGCGAGCCGTCGCCGAGAGCAAAGGCGCAGAACCGGCCACCGCGCTCGAACGCGGCGTCGACGACGAAGGCCTCGAGGGTGCGGGATTCGCCACGGCTCGCCAGAAGATCGGCCTCTCCGACCTTATTTTCCACTCAGGATGCCTGGCAGGATTCGAAGCCGCGGCGGAGTTGCGGGCGGTTGAGATTGCGGCCGATGAAGACGATGCGGCTTTTTCGCGGCTCGCCTTCCTTCCACGGCCCGATGAAGCCGCCGTCTGCCATCATGTGCACGGCTTGGAAAGCGAACCGGCGGTCCTCGCCAGCATAGGCAAGGATGCCTTTGCTGCGCAGGATGGAGGTCCCCTGCTCCGCCAAAACCACGCTGATCCAGGCGTTGAATCGCTCGGGATCAATCGGTTTCTCGACCTCGAAGCTCATCGAGACGACGTCATCGTCGTGCTCGTGCGCATCGTCAGTCAGGAAATCCGGCGTGTGCGCCAGCACCCGGTCGAGATCGAACGCCCCTTGATCGAGCACATCGGTCACCGGCAGGCCGGCGCGTTCGGTGGGATGGATGCGCGCGAAGCGGTTGATGGCACGGATCTGATTTTCGACCGACTGCAGTTCTTCGGGGCTGACGAGATCGGTTTTGTTGAGCACGATCACATCGGCGAAGGCGATTTGATCGGCCGCCTCATGGCTGTCGGCAAGGCGCGCCGGCAGGTTCTTGGCGTCGACCACGGTGACGATGGCATCGAGCCTGGTCTTCTGCCGCACACCGTCATCGACGAAGAAGGTCTGCGCTACGGGAGCCGGATTGGCGAGGCCGGTCGTCTCGATGATGATGCCATCAAACTTGCCGCGCCGCTTCATCAACCCGCCGAGGATGCGGATGAGATCGCCCCGCACGGTGCAACAGATGCAACCGTTATTCATTTCGAAGACCTCCTCGTCGCCCTTGACGACGAGGTCATTGTCCACCCCGAGCTCTCCGAACTCGTTGATCACCACCGCGTAACGCCGGCCATGCTGTTCGGACAGGATACGGTTCAGCAACGTGGTCTTGCCTGCGCCGAGATATCCGGTCAGCACTGTGACAGGCACCGGGCCGCTTTCGCTCATCGTCTTCTTTGCTCCTTTTGTCGCTGCACCGCGAATATAGGATCAGGTGTGCGCTTCAGCCACCCGCCCGCTTCGGCGAGTGGTCCGACCCTGACGTTCTTGGCCGTGAAGCGCGCTCGCGCGTCGCACCACTCGCTTCTTCTTTTCAGTGGCCTGCTTATCCCCCGC
>JBOHMN010000696.1:0-1910 GCA_050730175.1 Acetobacteraceae bacterium
CGTAATATCCTGAAATCACAGAAGATTTTTGAAAATCAACACGCTAGGGATTCCTGGCGGAGAGGGTGGGATTCGAACCCACGGTACGCATACACGCACAACGGTTTTCGAGACCGTCCCGATCGACCACTCCGGCACCTCTCCCCGACCGCCCTCGGCCCCGCTTATAGGGTCCGCAATGAAGAGCAGCAACCAGCCACCCGACGCCCCCCTCCTCGATCTCCACCTCCTCGGGCATGAATCCCCGCAAGACCACCGGCCACTCTCTCGCCGTACGTTGCCCGCTTCGTGCAGCAATACAGTAGATAAGGTACCGCAGATAAAGTACGGGCGTCCCTCCGAGCGCCTGCTTCATCAGGCGCCGCCCTCTGTCGCCACCTTCGCATCCCAAAACGACGGCGCGACTTCCTCCCGATCGCCGGTCATCTCTTTCGCCGAATGAGAGACAACCTCAGACACGCAACGATCGCCGGCCGCTTGCCGATCCGGCCCCCGCACCTTACGACGGCCCGTATTCATCCCTCTGCCGTGCGACGCCGCACACCATCCGCCCGCACCGCAATCCGAGGAGAAAACGACATGATTCTGCACGACGTCAGGGTGCATAGCTCGAAAGAGAGCTTGCCGCGCGAGGAGCAACTGGCCTGGAAGATAGCCGCCGTCGCCGCCGACCGGGTGCCCCTCGAGCCCGCGGTCGAGGAAATGATCATCAACCGCATCATCGACAACGCAGCGGTGGCAATCGCCGCCATCAACCGCCACCCGCCCACGGCAGCCCGCGCCATGGCGCTCGGCCATCCGCGCCGTGGCGGCGCAAATCTTTTCGGCTTGCCCGCGCGCCGCACCGTCAGTCCGGAATGGGCCGCTTGGGCAAACGGTGTTGCAGTGCGCGAGCTCGACATGCACGATACCTTCCTCGCCGCCGACTATGCGCACCCCGGCGACAACATCCCGCCAATCCTCGCTCTCGCCCAAGCGACCGGTCGCTCCGGGCGTGACCTCCTGCGCGCCATCGCCACGGGCTACGAAATCCAGATCGATCTTGCGCGCGCGATCTCGCTGCACAAGCACAGGATTGATCACATCGCCCATCTCTGCCCGGCTCAGGCCGCCGGCCTCGGCACGTTGCTCCGCCTCTCTCCCGCCATCACTTATCAGGCAGTGCAGCAGGCGCTGCACGTAAGCTGCACAACCCGCCAGTCGCGCAAGTGTGAGATCAGCTCGTGGAAGGCGTTCGCCCCGGCACACGCCGGCAAGCTTGCGATCGAGGCGATCGACCGCGCATTGCGCGGCGAACAGAGCCCGAGCCCGATCTACGAAGGCGAAGACTCGGTGATCGCCTGGCTCCTCGACGGTCCCGAAGCACGCTATCAGGTGCCGCTGCCCGCGCCGGGCGAACCCAAGCGCGCCATCCTCGACAGCTTTAGCAAGGAACATAGCGCCGAATATCAGGCACAGGCACTGATCGACCTCGCCTTCCATATGCGCCAGCACATCCCAGATCAGGCCGAGATTGAGCGTATCCTCATCCATACCAGCCACCATACCCACAATGTCATCGGCACCGGCGCCGGCGATCCCGAGAAGATGGACCCGAAGGCCAGCCGCGAAACACTCGACCATTCCATCATGTACATCTTCGCCGTCGCCCTCGAAGACGGCGGCTGGCACCACGAGCGGTCCTACGCGCCGGAGCGCGCGGGCCGCGACAGCACGGTCGCGCTGTGGCGCAAGATATCGACGGTCGAGGATGCCGAATGGACCCGCCGTTATCACAGCCGCGACCCCGGGGAATTGGCGTTCGGCGGCCGCGTGGTGGTGACGCGGAAGGACGGTTCGGTCATATCGGACGAGATGGCGGTGGCGGACGCCCATCCCGCGGGCGCACGACCGTTCAAGCGGGCAAACTA
>JBOHMN010000697.1:0-7727 GCA_050730175.1 Acetobacteraceae bacterium
CGGCCTCGGCTCTCGCTGCCGCCCGCCGCGTCGGGTCGTGGGTCGCTGCCGCATCGCGCCAAATCGAGCGGCCCGCGAGGAAGCCGGATGCACCAGCTTCGCTCGCGATCCGCACCTGCTGCTTGAACGTATCGTAGTCAACGCCAGCGGAAAGAATCACCCACGGCAGACCTGCGACCCGTGAATCAAGGTGCCGGCACGCCTGCAATGCCGCCGACCTTTGCGCCTCTGTTCCGACCTCACCGGGAAATTCGACTTTCACCATGTCGACGCCAAGAGCTGCCGCTTCAGCTGCCGATTCGATGATCCCCTCCACCCGCCGCTGCTGCCACGCAGCACTTGCCCGGTCTTCGTCCAGTAGCGGATACCAGATCGGCTCGACGACCAGCGGCAGTGATAAGCCCGCGCACTGATCGGCAAGGCGCCGCACTACCCCACGCTGGTGATCCGCGGTGCTGCAGTCGGGACGGAAGAACCAAAGCAGCTTCAGCACGTCGGCCCCAATCATTTTCGCCTGCCATACGCTCCATCCCTCGCGGAAGCGAGTGCGTCGCGCGCCCGGCGGGATCTGGTAGTCCTCGTTCTCGATGCTCGCCATCAGCCCGACGCGGCCCGGCAATGCACGCGTGGCGATGGCTTGCGCAAGGCCGAATTCCGCATCGAGCAAGAAGGCACTTACCTCGGGTGCAAGCGCGCGAATCAGCTCGACCTTGCCAGCCACGGTTCGGCGATGATCGACGGTTGCGGGATCAGGATCGAGTAGCGCCTGAAAATCAGACAGGTGATCAAAAGCGCAGATCAGGAAGAATCCATCCGCCGTGGTCACACGCTGGAAACCTCTGATTTTGCCAGGATCGATGTTCATAGGTGCGTCGTTCATTTCTACCCTTGTCTCCTATCACAGTCTGCAGTTGCAACCTCGATCGGAACCGTGGCGGGCTCGTTGCACGCACGGCCAAGAACCAGCATCGTTCCCGCGACGAACGTGTCACCAAGACCGATCGTGCTCGCCGGCCTCGGGAGCCACGGTGCCGGGCAAGAAACAGCGTACCAGCCATCTGCCTCGGCGAGTGCCGGGTACGGCAGATGGAAGCGCGCGCCGTCGGGTGGCGCGTCGGGCACGTGCGGGCGCCCGTGCATGGCACGGCTCGCAGCAAGCAAGCAGCCGGCAAGGAGCGCCTGCTGCTCGCGGCACGGATCGCGCCGCGTCGCCGTGAGCGCCCATTCGTCGGCGTGGACCGCGACGCGCTCGGCACCAAGCCGCCGCGCCAGGGTTCCCACCCTAGCCACGACCGGCACGTCGGCTGGCAGCAGCGCCTCAAGCTCGTGGTAGTTCATTCCGAGAGAGGTGAAGTAGCCGGCAAGAGCCGCGAGAACAGCGTCGCGGTCCGATTGGTTGGGAAAATCCCCGAGTTCGACATGCAGGGCGGCAATTCCGACATCGCGCCAGCTCCTGGCCAGCGCGACAGCCGCGGCAAGCGTCGCGTTGAGATCACCGGGCGGGATGGCGTTGAATCCGGAGAGGATGCCGCATGCCGCCTCGGCGGCCAGGTGCTCGCTCGCTGTTACGAAGTCCCGGTCGTGATCCATGCCGTCGTCGGCGAAGCGGACAATGACGCGGGTCGAACGTGACGGCACGATTCCGGCCACGCCGCGGCCCTCGACATATTCAACGATGAGATGCTGTGGCCGGCCGCGCGCCGGCTCCGGCGTCAGCGAGCCCGCCCGCACCAGGCCCTTGCCGGTCGCCACCAGAATGTCCGGATGCAGTAGCGCGATCTGCGCCTCGGTCCGATCCTGCAGTGCCAGCAGCACAGGTGCGCCGAGCTGGGCGAGCGCGTAGGCAGCCTGGGCAGCGGTCCCGCCGAGGCTGCTCCTGGCACCAAGATGGTCGGGCAATGCCAGCGCCTCGGCCGAGCGAGACACGATCTCACCACCGATCCCGGCGCGTGCACGCCGCAGCAACTCGCTTCCGAGCAAAATGGCTGCTGGCTCTGCGCTCGCGAGCAGCAGCGGCGCCGCTTCTTCGAGCGTGACCAGCCGGTCGATACAGGCGGAGCCCCCGCACAGGATGAGCCGCGAGTTCGCCGCCGCACGCCGTAGACGCGCGGCGGATTCGACATAGGCCTGCCGCCAGTCAGGCTCGGCGATCGGCCTCATTCCTTCACAGCTCCCAGGGTCAGGCCCTCGATGATGCGTCGCTGGAAAATCAACACCAGCAGCACGAGCGGAAGGGTAACGACCACGGACGCGGCGGCGACGTCGCCCCAAGGGACATAGTAAAGGTTCGTAAAGTTCGCGATACCGACCGGAACGGTCTGGTGTGCAATGGTCGAAGTCAGCGCGAGCGCGAACATGAACTCGTTCCAGGCTGCAATGAAAGCGAGCAGCCCAGTCGTGACCAGGGCAGGCAGCGAGAGTGGAACGATGATGAGGAGCAGGATCCGAAACGGGCCCGCGCCATCCAGTCGTGCCGATTCGTCAAGTTCCTCCGGGATCGTCTGGAAGTACCCGAACAGCACCCAAATCACCAGCGGCAGGCCGAGAGCAAGATAGATGATCACCAGCACCGTATAAGTGTCGAGCAGGCCGAAGGTAGAGGCGAGAAGGTAGATTGGACCGACGATTGCGATCTGCGGAAACATCGAGACGGAGAGGATCAGCCCCAGTAGCCCGAAACGCCGTCGCAAGCCGAGACGCGACAGAGCGTAGGCAGCCATAGCACCGATTGCCAGGCACAGAAACGTCGTGCAGAGCGCGACGATCGCCGAGTTCAAGATATAGAACTGGAAATGCTTGACGACGAAGATGTTACGGAAGTGCTGGAGAATGAATGGGTGCGGAATGAAGGTCGGCGTCGGGCTCACCAGAGCCCGATCGAGCTGGAATGAGGTCGAGAACTCCCAGAGGAAGGGGCCTGCTGACCAAGCAACAATCGCGACCGCGCCGGCAAGCAGGAGCGCGCTGCGACCACCGCCCGACCGCTGCCCTGCTGCTGCCATCAGCGGCTCTGCAGACGCATGCTACGCACGATGAGGATGCCGAAACCGAGCGCTATCAACGCCTCGGTCACGAACATCGCCGTCGCGAGTGCGGAGCCATAGCCGAATTCCAGGGCGGAAAACAGCGTCTTGTAGGTGAAGGTCGAGAGCACTTCGGTCGAGTCAGCTGGGCCGCCGCCGGTCAGCACATAGACGAGATCAAAGATCCGGAACGCGTCGAGCGCGCGGAACATCGCCGCGATCAGCAGCATCGGGGTAAGCAGCGGCAGGCGCACCATCCAGAAGGTCTGCCATGACCCGGCACCGTCGATGCGCGCGGCCTCGAGCAACGAACCGGGAATCATTTGCAAGCCGGCAAGCAGCAACAGCGCCATGAACGGCGTGGTCTTCCACACATCGGCGACGACGATGGTGCCGAGCGCCGTATGCGGGGAACCGTACCAGTCGATGTTGCTGCTGATCACATGCAAGGAGCGGAGCGCCCAGTTCACCAGTCCGTTCTGGCCATCGAACAACCAGCCGAACATCTTCGATGTCACCACCGTGGGCATGGCCCAGGGAATCAGCATCGCCGCCCGCACGATGCCGCGGCCAGTGAACCACTCGACCAGCAACAGCGCCATGCCAAGTCCGATTACCGTCTCCGCCAGGGTGGAGACCGCGGTGAATTCCAACGTGTGCCGCCACGCGCGCCAGAAGTCCGGGTCGGTGGCGAGCAGCCGGTAGTTGAGCCATCCGACGAATCGGTCCTCCTGCGTCGAGAGCGTGGTGTTGCGGAGCGACAGCCAGAGGCCATCCAGGATCGGGTAGACCGAGACGGAAGCAAGTGAGATCGTTGTCGGCAGCAGAAGCAGTAGCGGCGCCCAGTTGATCGGCCGCGCCAAGCGGATGGAACGCGCCAGCGGCGCCCGGCGGTAGGCGCCGCTCGAGCCGAGCACCTCGTTCAACGGAGGCGACCCTCATTCCTTTCACGCACCGATGATCGCCGCGATCCGATCCTTGGCGCGGGACAGTTCCCGCTTGACGTTGCCGTCCGCGAGCGCGCGGGAGACGGAGGACTGAAGAACCAGGGTCACCTGGGCATACTTGGGAGTCACGGGGCGCGGTGTCGCACCCAGGAACACCGGCTTCAGCTTTTGCATGAACGGCTGACTCTGGGCGAGCTTCGGCTCGTCGAACACCGCCGGCCGCGTTGGCGCCAAACCAAGCGAGGTGGCGAAACGTAGCTGCGTTGCCGGCGAGGACATCCAGCTCACGAAGTCGATTGCTGCGTCGCGGTGCTTCGTCCACGCGTTGACGCCGTACTGGTAGCCGCCGAGACAGGCAGCGCTGTGTCCGCCGGGGAAATGCGGCAGCGGCACCACCCCGACCTTGCCGACGACAGAGGACACCTTCGGGTCCTGGGAGATGGTCCAGACATAGGACCAGTTGCGAAGGAAGGCGGCCTGGCCGCCGGTGAAGGGCCGGCGCGATGGCTCCTCGTCCCAACTCAGCACATCCTGCGGACTGACCTTGTAGCGGAAGATCGTATCGCGCATGAACTGCACAGCCTCGACCGCCTTGGGCTCGGCGATCATCACCGTCTTGCCGTCCGGCGCCAGGATCGCGCCACCGTTCGAGGCGACGAACTCGACCAGATCGCAAACCAGCACCTCTGCCTGCTTGCCTTGCCAGAGAAAGCCGAATCGCGCCTTGCCCGACTTCTGGGCGGCTTCTGCGATGGTGACGAGTTGCTCCCAGGTTTCCGGCACCGCGGCCCCTCCGAGGAGGTCGGTGCGGTAATAGAGCATGCCGGAATCGATGAACCAGGGCAGTGCGGTTAGCTTCCCACCCCAGGTGCATGCTTGCACGACGCCCGGGAAGTAGTTCTTGTGCGCCTCTGCACCGAATTCCTGGTCAAGCGGCAGCGCCCAGCCGGCACCGGCGAACTCGGCAATCCAGATCACGTCCTGGGTGAAGACGTCGGGCGAGCCGTTCCGGCGCGCAAGTTGCTGCACCAGGAGCTGATGCACCTCCGTCGAGGAGCTTGGAGGCGGCAGCTCGACATAAGTGACGTGTACCCGGTTCTGGCTCGCGTTGTAGCTCTCGACTACCTGGGCCACGGTTTCCTTCCCGAAGAATTTCGCACTAGCGAAGGTGATCTTGGTCGGCGCAGCAGCGCGAGCGCGTCGGGCGCCGACGAAGGCGGCAGCGCCACCCAGCGCGAGGCCACCGAGAACGGCGCGGCGCCCTGGCTGCGGCTGGGATGGCCGGCTGAGGTCAGAGACGTGTGCGGATTCCATCTTGGACATTGGACCTACCTTCTTGCGGTATTCTGCCGTAACATGCGTGTTTAAGCTCGGTTGTTGACATTTGTCTTGGTTTAAGGCGATTGTCAAGCGTGATCACGCATGAACACGCAGAAGAATCGGGCGGTGCGCTACCAGATGACAGCGGCCTACCGCCCGACGCCGGCGATTTCAGCCTGCCGGCCAGCCGCCGCAGCGCTGTAATCCGGATCGTCCGCGAGCACGGCCAAGCGACGGTCGCCGAACTCTGCCAGCGCTTCCAGGTCTCGCCGGACACGATCCGACGCGACCTCGAGTTGCTGTCCCACCGTGGCCTGCTCAGCCGTACCCACGGCGGCGCCGTGGCCGGTGAGCCGCTGGTGGGCGCCGATGCGCCGTTCGCCGCGAGGCTGACCACCAATCGCGATGCCAAGACGCGGATCGCCCGAGCGGCGGTGCGGCAGATCGCGCCTGGTGAGACCCTGATCGTGAACGGCGGATCGACTACGCTTGCCTTCGCGCGAGAGCTGGGCGCTCTCAGCGGCCTCACCGTCGTAACCAACAACCTGAGTCTGCCCACCGTGCTGGCGCCCGGCGCAGTGCGTGATGTCTACCTGATTGGCGGAGAGGTGCGTTCGGGTCTGCAGGTCACGCTTGGCGCCGTTGCTTTCGCCGGGACCGGCAGCATTCATGCGGATACTGCTGTGATCGGCGTCGGTGGCGTCTCACCGGCCGGATTCTCCACCACTTTGCTCGCCGAAGCGTCGATGATCGCGGCGATGATCGTTGCCGCTCGTCGCACCGTCGTGCTCGCCGATTCAAGCAAGTTTGGCCACAACTCATTCGCACACATCGCGCCGCTCGGCGCGACGCAGGCACTTATCAGTGACGAGCCCCCGCCACCGGAGCTCGCCCAGGCACTGGCTGAGGCACACGTGGACGTCATAGTAGCCGTTGCGTAGCTATAGCTAACTGCAAACATCCGCTGCTCGGCGCGCAATCATCGGGGTTGTGCCCACGCTCATTGGAACTGAGCGAGCTGGTGGCACACCTCGGACTGACGATGGCCCTGGAGGTTGCACGCGTCGGCGACGTGCTGGCTTACAGCCATCCCCGAATGCTGCTTGCCACGCGAGACCCCGAGATGCCGTAGCGATCGTGAAGCGGCGGTAGCGCACCAGCGTCCAGGAACGCATCGGGCAAGGCAATCTGGCGAAATGTCTGAGCGAAATGTCGGAGTGCCGCCAGATCGCAACAACACTCCAGCGACCGCCTCCCCTAAGTGTAGGCGCTTGCAATCATCGGCGCTCGTGCTCGCAAACAGAGCGGATTCCTGCTCGAATTAGCTGACAATGGGGCAGCGCGCGTGCTCACATTATCTGCCAGCGCGCTCGCCATCATCGGGTCGTGCTCGCCAACAGAGGTTCGTGCTCACAATCGCTGCCAATGAGGATTGAGGCGGCTGGCGGGTGGCCGGCTGTTCTCGATAACCAACGCTTTTGAGGATTCTCACGGGGACTCGTCTCTGCGCTGCCGATCGGACTCGATGCCGTCTCAAAACCGTTCGCGGAATCCGGCGACCGGCCCCGGCGTCGCAGAGATGGGTTTTGAGAAGTGCCGGACGAAGGTCGCTCATCGGGACCGATGGATGCAGCCGCCGGCCCCTATCCCTGTCCCATCCTCTCAATTCGCTCCGCCACGGCATTGACCGCCTGCTGCACCAGCGCCTGGGTTCGCAGCGGCAAATCGGAGGATCGGAATTCTTGCACGAGTTTCCGGAGGTCGTCGGCCCATCGCTGCCTCATGGCGGCCAACCGCTCGGCCTGGTCGTCTCGCCCACCGTCAACGGCGGTCTGAAACTCGCGCTCCAGCTCGGCGGCAGCGCGCATCACATGAAGCAGGCTCGCCTTTAGTGGCTCCGGCAGCTCGGGTAGATCGCCATAGGGATGGGTGCCGGCGGCCACCATCGCCTGGTTCTGCTCGGACGCCTCCTCCATCAGCCGGGCGTAGCGCTCGAACCCCGGGAAGCGGCGGCACAGATCGCGCAACGTCCGGTCGGAGGTGGTGTTGTAGATCCTGTGCAGGTCCTGCATGTGGCCGATCATATGATTGGCCAAGGCGATGCCGGTGATGCCCTGGGCCTCAAGCTGGCGGACACGGAGGTTGATGGCGGCGGCGATCTGGCTGGCATCCGGCCTCAGTCCTTCCGATTGCAGGTATCGTGAGCACAAGTCTCCGTTGGCAAGCACGACCCGATGATGACGAGCACAGTGGCAGACAATGTGAGCACACCCCCAGCTCCATTGTCGGCTAATCCGAGCAGGAATTCGCCCTGTTTGCGAGCACGGCCGCCGATGATTGCGAGCAGCTACAGCTAACCCCTCTGTTCGCATCCTCAAGCGCGGCGGTGGGCGGATTGCACTGACCCCGCTGGAAAAGCAGGAGGACCCCGCAGGCC
>JBOHMN010000698.1:0-3117 GCA_050730175.1 Acetobacteraceae bacterium
AGTGTAGGTTGCATAATTCCGCGCGGCGAACGGCGCGATGCAACAAGGGAGCGCACGCCCGTTCGCAGTGAAATACATCAGCGACCACGGTCGCCGGCACCCCGACCACGGCGTGTTCTCCAGCCCACGCCGGAGGCTGAGCCCGGGCTCGGTCGCTCCGGATGCGTCGAGCCGGATGCCAAGCTCTGCGGCGAGCGATCGGGCTTCGCTGATCGCCGCGTCGTCTTCCGCGCGCAGCCGGTCGAACAGCGCCTGGTCGGGATGCGCCAGGCCGCGCCCGGTTTCGTCGAATACCAGCCGCTGCAAATAGACTTCCTTGACTCCCATGTCCGCCGCCAGGGTGACGAATCGCGGCAGTTCGGCGATCGTCTCGCGGAGCCCTGTAAGCCACAGCGAAACCGCGGGCTTCGCCGCGCCTACCCGCTTCTGCAAGGCGACGAATTGCGAAACGTTACGTACGATGCGGGCGAAAAAATCGCGCCCGCGCACCCTCCGGAAGCTCGCTCTGTCCGCCGCATCAAGTGAGACCCGGAGCTCGTCGAGCCCGCTTTCGATCAGGAACTTCCTTTGTTTCTCCAGAAGCAGCGTTCCGTTGGTGTTGAAAAGAACGTAGACGCCGCGCTCTTTGAGAGTTTCGATCATGCGCGGCAGCCCGCGCACCAGCATCGGCTCGCCGACGCCGTGCAGCACCGCACGCTGGAGGTCCGGCAGCTGATCGACGATGCGGAGGAAAAGCTCGTAGCTCATGTCCGCCGGCGGCTCGAGTGCCTCGAACGTGCGCGGGCATGTCGCGCAGAGTAGGTTGCAACGGTTGGTGACCTCGAGATAGAGGCAGACCGGCGGTTCCTCCGCCCGCCTGCCGCGCTCTTCCGTCACCGCCTCGAAATAACGCCTGGGGTTGATCATCTTGTTCATCCGATCGCACTCCGGGGAAAGGTGCCTGCTGCACGAAGATGCTTGCTCCAGACATGCTGACTGAGCGCAAGCACTGCAAACGGACCATAGATCAGCGCCGGCCACAAAAGCTTCCTATGAATGGGGTCGAGATACAGCAGGAAGCTCGCGGCCGGCAGATAAAGCGCGGCGGGCGATGGCGCAATGCAAAGCGGTATCAGCAGCCAGGCGAAGTACCACGGATAGTGCGGCGTCAGCACCAGCATCAGCGCAGTCGTGAGCAGTCCCGCATCGGCGGCGACCTGTCGCGCCCGCAACGTCTCCTCCTCCGCAAGGTCGCGTCGCCAGATCGCGATACCGAGCCCCGCCAGCGCAATCGCCGCCGCGGCAAGGTAGACCCTGCCGGCGAAGGGCGGCAGCGGGACCAGTCTCTCCAGTAGCTGCAGATAAAAGATGCCGAGCCCGTTTGCGATGCCCTCCTGGTGGACATAGCCCGGCAGGAAGCCGATCACGCGCCATCCGACACTCGAATAAGCTCCGTAAAGAGCGGCAACAGACGCAAGCATCAGCACGGGAAACTGCCAGCCGCGCGGCCGCCACACCGCCGGCAACAGCACGCCGGGAAGGAATTTGGTGAGCACGGAGGCGGTCAGGGCCGCTGCCGCTGCGGCGGGCCGGCGCGCCGCGCAAGCCAGCAACGCCAGCGCCACGGTAGCGGCGACGATCGCATCGACGTGGCCGTTGCCGGCGAACTCCCAGATCGGCAACGGTTGCCAGGCGTAGATCAGGATGCCGGCCAGGGGACGGCCAGCGCGCCGCAGCAGAAAGAGCAGGGCGACGATAGCCGTGAGATCGAAGGCGGTCATCATCACCTTCATCCCGAGCAAGGTGGGGCTCAGCCGCGCCGCCAGCGCGTACACCGCCTCTGCGAATGGCGGATAGATCGTTCGTGCCGTGTCCTTGCGGTTGATGCCCGGATAAATCGCCCGATCGCGAAGATCGGCGAGCGCCGGCGCGTCCGGCATGTACCGATAGGGATTGATGCCTTCGTTCTGCACCATCCCGTCCCAGACATAGCGATAGAGATCGGTGGAAAGAAAGGGTGGGCTGAACAGCAGAAGCCCGCGCATCAAAATCGCGCCGCCCAGGATCAAAGCGAGGCTCAACGGCGGTAGTCGGGTGCGGAGTACGATCACGACCGCGATTGCGTAGAGCGCCATTTCCAGCATCATCAGCCACACGAAGACCCGTAGACGCTGATCCGATCCGATCCCGAGCTGGCCTGGCACATGCAGGCGGAGGGCGGCGATATCGAGCCCGATCAGCCCGATCCCGATCAGGGCCAGGGCAACGAGCGCTGCCCGGCCGCGCGCTTTCATCCGGCTGCCTGGCGCGCAACACCGAGCCCAGCGAGGCAAGCTTTGCTCGCCTCCGCGCGCTCGGTTCCGGCATCGAGAGCGCGCAGGAGGCGGCCGAGCGTGGCGGCGTCATCGACATCGTACCAGGAGCGCAACAGCGCCACCGAAAGCCCGATCTCGTGCGCCCGCGCTTTGGTCTCCAGCGCTACCGTTTCGCTGCTCCATCGGATGTCCTGGAATACCCGCCGATGCAACGCCTTCAATCCGATCAGGTAATAGCCGCCGTCCTCCGCCGGCCCGAGCACCATCCGATCGCCCTCCTCGGCCAATGCGCAAGCCGCTTCACAGAGCACATCGACCGGCAGGCTCGGCGCGTCCGCGCTCACCAGGCAGGCGCCGGCGAAGCCGCTTCCGAGCAGGCTCGCCGTGGCCTGGAAGAGGCTCCGCCCGATGCCGCAAATGCTGGCCTCGACGACCGCTTCGCCATCGGCCAGAACGAGCCCCGTGGCTGGTGCCACGATGCCGGCGAAACGCTCCTCCGCGCCTTTCGGAGCATAAGCGAGGAAGGGGGCGATCGGCGCCGTGCGCGCTGCCTCGTGGACCTTCTCCAGCACGTCGGCGAGAAAACTCGCGCTGAGTGCGACCGCTGCCGCCGGCACGAGCGGCGGCGTGAGACGCGTCTTGACCGCCCCTTCGCGCGGCGCCTTGGCCATGACCGCCATGGCTATCCGCGGTCGCAGCCGTTGCGACTGGTCAGCCAAGGATACGCTAGTGTGCCGATTCTGAAGCTTGTATCTCACGAATGGAGCCCTTATCGCGGCACACTCACTCGTTGTTTTCAGTGCCGCCTCGATCCCCCGTTGGT
>JBOHMN010000699.1:0-1903 GCA_050730175.1 Acetobacteraceae bacterium
CGATCGAGCGGCCGAACCAAGTCTGGAGTGTCGACATCACATACAGCATGCCCAGACGCTATCGATGCCCGCCGCCAACACCAATCTGTTCCCCGTAACGTGCAGTACGAGTGGCATCCCCTTTCCAGGTCCCTGAACCGGATCCATCATAGACATCGACGAGTCCGCGCGCCGTGGCTGCGGCGATGCCGCCGCGAATAAGCGCCGGCAGGCGCGTCCGCTAGGCGAGACAGGCATCGACCAGGCGATCCCATTCCGGGCCGCCGCGCAGCGGCTCCGCAACTGGGAGGCTCAGCGTCGCGCTGTACTCGGCCAGCGGTGTTCGCGCCTGGGTGTCATCGACGCTCGCGGTGTTGAGCGCGATACCCGCGCAGCCCACCTCGGGATTCGTGCGCTGCGCCAGGGTGAGCGTCAGTTGTACCGCCTCCCAAATGCCAGGGGTCGCGTAGTGCTCCAAGCCGAGCAGATGGCTGCGCCAGAGCACGATCACGTCCGGCTGACTGCCGTGCAACAGGCCGGGCGACACGCCCGCATGTGAGGGGTGCAGGACAGACCCCTGTCCTTCGATGACATCCCAGTGGCTCGGGGGCGCGTCGGGGCTCTACGAAGTCGCTCAAGACCGCATCGATGGGAATGCCGGCCCCCGGCAATCAGCATTCCGGTCTGACCGGTAGCGCGGAAGTCGGCCTCGGCTCCAGCGCTCTTGAATGCCCGTGCCAGCGCGAGTACCGTGTATTTCTTGCCGACGGCGCAGTCCGTTCTTACCGTCAGAAGTCTCCTGCCGCTGCGCCTGCGACCCGTTGCAATCATGATACTTGCGGGCGGCGTGCGCGCATCTATCAGGTTGCGCCCGTGATGCCGCGCAGCGCTCCTCAGCGCGGGCGTATCCTGGAGCCGGCCGTGCATGCCACTCACGATGTCGAGTCCCGCCTCGAGCGCCGCGCTCAACGGAGCGACCCCGTTATCGCGAATGACGCCGCCGATGTTCGCTACGCCGATTACGACGGAGCGCGCGCCTCGCATGCCGGGGCGGAACGATCACCGCGGGACTGCCCGTCTTCTCTCCCCGAGAAGCGAAGGAGCGTTCTATCTCCCCCTGTTGATTGCGCGCATCCTCCAGAAGGAGACGTTGAAGACTGGCTCAAATAGGGAAGCAGCATCGCTACGCGAGAGCCGCGACGAACTGGCCCGGGGTCACACCAAATGCGGCTCGGAAGCGCTTGGTGAGGTGACTTTGGTCAACGTAGCCTACGGCCGCCGCCACTGACGCTGCCGATTCGCCGGCCAATAAGAGCTGGCGCGCAACGCGCAGACGTACCTGGGTCATGTATGTATGCGGCGGCATACCGACGTGCCGGGAGAACAGCCGCATCAAAACAAAGCGGCTGACGCGGCAGTGCTTAGCAAGGTCAGCCAGTGTCGGATTCGAGGCAAAATTCTCTTCCAGATATCCGCATGCCGTGCGTGTCACCTCGGTATTGCGACGAATGCGTACCTCTTCTGTCTTGCCCCTGGCATATCGACCGACCAACCGGCGCAGGAGCATCAGGAGCTCCGTCTCGAGCGTCAGTTGATCAAGTCTCTCGTGGCACTCGGCACGGCGGTTGAAGGCGCACAGAATCGCGGCAAGCTGCTGGTCACGAATCATGGGCGATCGAAACATTGGAGCTGATGCGTACTTGCAGCTGTCATCTTCCCATGCCACCTGCTTGAGCACGTCCCGCGTAACGTAGAGCATTCGGTAGCTGTAGCCATCGCCGACCGCGCAGCCATCATGCAGTTCATCCGGATTCACCAAGATCAATGAGCCAGGTGTCGCCCGATGTCGGACCCCGCGGCAGTGAAAGCTTTCCACGCCGCTCTCACTTGCCCCGATCGCGTACTCCTCGTGCGCATGCTTGCT
>JBOHMN010000700.1:0-2504 GCA_050730175.1 Acetobacteraceae bacterium
TCTCGAGCAATTTCATCACCCTGACTGGCATCTGGCAATTCCAGTCAGGGTGACATTCCTCTAAGCGGTTACTTCCGGCTCCCGCATGGCGACGTCCTGCAGCGGCGGGACACGGCGGAGCTGGCGTTGCCCCTTGGGGGGTGGCCGCCCGGATCAGTCGGCCGCTTCCTTGACCGGCTGCAACGTCTGGACCTCTTCCGCCGTACCCCAGAAGCCGCCCGTGTCTGCGACGTATCGGCCGCTCACGCGGAACCGCCGTGGGGCAGCGGGCGAGCTTCCGGGCAAGATGATCGAAAGCTCGAGATCGCGCACCGGCGTCCGCTCGGCGATCGCCGCACGCAGGTCACTCCCGCGCGCATCACCGGCGACCAAATCGAGAAAGTTGGTGCCGACGGCGGACAGCAATGCCGTCGGAGCGTTCCCTGCTACCCCCACCAACCGGCCGCGCGAGTCGATCTCCCACCCCCATTCCAGTTCAGGCGCCGGCACGCCGCGCTCCTCCCTCGCGGAGAAAGTGACAGCCTGGCGGCGCCGCGGCCGGAACAACCAGAGGAAGAATACAATCGCGATCAGGAGCGCCGCTGCATGCTCCAGAACGATCCGCCGGTCAGCAACCGTGACGTCGGCGAAGACATCGGCATCGATGCGCAGATCGAGCCCCCCGGGCAGGTCCGCGATTTCACCGATGCGCGGCATCCCGCCAATCCACTCGAGTGCTGCCGCCAGCCGCGGATGGGGAGCGGCCGTGCCGGCGCTAAAGTGCAGGAGTGCCGCGCCTCCGCCCGCCTGACTGAGGCGCACGCTTGCACCGGCAGGAAGGGCCGGCGGAGTTATCAGACGCCTGAGCGCTGCCGCCTGTAGAAATGTGCCGATCACCCCGGCAACTTTCCCCGCCGGATCGCTGATCGATTGGCTGACGACGAAACCTGCTCCCTGGCCGAGTGGCGCCGCAGCGGTCGCGATGAGCGTTGGCACCCCGGGGTGTGCCGCCGTCGCCTCGAACCAGGTACGACCGGAGAGGTCGGCGTCGGCTGGCAGGAGCGGCAACGTAGCCGCTACGAAGTGGCCCGTCGCGTCATAAAGGAAGAGGTTTTCAGCCGGCGCTAGCAGAGGCTCCGCCTTGAGCATCCGGACCGTAACGCCGATTCGATTGTGCGGTGCCGCCGCTGCGGCGGCGAACTGGCCGCTGACCCCGGAAAATCGCCCAAGGAATGCATCGAATTGCTCGACCGCAAGGGCCGTGACATCCTCGAGATGTGCCACGGCACGCGTGCTGGCAGCGTGCAACTCCCACGCCGCCCACCCGGCGACCAGCACCAGCGCCAAGGCCAGCCGGACCATCCAGCCAACCAGCTTCCTCGCACCACCGCCGGCCCGCGCCGCCTGGGCCCTCGTCACGGATTCCCTCGCATCTCGGAACCTTCCTGCCGCGAAAGTTATGCTCCGTTGTTTATGTTGCCAATAAACTACGCGTGCTCACGATTGCGTGCGCAAGCAAACCATCGGCTACCGGCATCCCCGGCCGGCGGGATCTCGATGTCGGGCTGCGCGAGGAGAGCATCGCCTGCTTTGGCCGAGCCCCCGCCGAGCACCGCGAGGACCATGCTCAGCGCCTCGTCGCCGCCGGCAACCGACGCTCGGATCTTCTGGAGCTTCGCCCCGCCTTGCACCTGGCCAGGCACCGTCCACGACCCGGCGGGCCCGTTGAAGCTGACGGGAACCTCGCTTCCAACACGAAGAAGCCGACCATCGTTTGCCCCGCCCGAAACTGTGAAATTGACCGTCCCATCGGTTTGCACGGCAACCCAGAAGCCTCCCGTCGCGCCTGTGGCCTGAGCCACGCAACCGGCCGAACCGACGGCAAAGCTCCAGTTGGTGCTGACCACCGCCGGCGCCACAGGCAACGGCGGCGGCGGCGGCGCCGGTGGCGGAGGCAAGGGTAAGATCGGCTGCATGGCCACCGGCGGCTTCGGCGGGGCATGGCAGGCAGCAACGGCGAGGAGAGTCCCCAAAGCCACGCACCCCGCTGCAAAGCTCCGCATACGCGGCCGCTCGCGCGCAAGTGCCCTGCCCCCGAAGTTCGCTGCCACAAAGCGCGAACGAAGCAAACAGAGAGGCCACTTAAAACAAAGAATCAGTGCCCCGAGAGCGGCATCTGAATAGGATCGGAAACTTCGCAATCGGAACACTCGGAACGATTTGTGCATGGCTCACTGCATCGCGTAGACGCCAACCCTAGAGCGGACCGCGCGCGACTGGTATCGCACAGCGATCGCGCGGAGACTTGGCCCGCTCGGCTAGGCAACAGAGACTGCTTTCAGGCAACCTGAATAAGCGCCTGCGCCGCCTGAGAGATGGCTCGTACACCAGGACACCGAAAACAAAGAGCTAGCATGCCGACTAAGCATGTTCATCGGGGTAACAAACGTAAGACTCGCCACACTAGACCTTCTTGGGGCCATGCGTGACCCTCCCTCCCCCGCCACGAATACGCAGAAGAGAGC
>JBOHMN010000701.1:0-7569 GCA_050730175.1 Acetobacteraceae bacterium
GGCTATGCCGTGCCGCACTTCGTGATCGACGCCCCCGGTGGCGGGGGCAAGGTTGCGCTGGTCCCGGACCACGTCGTCGGACGGCGCGACGGGGCGCTTCTTCTCCGGAACTACGAAGGCAAGAGCTACAGTTACCCGGATCCTTGAGGCGCCGGCGATGCGGATCGGCCTGACCTATGATCTGGCCCAGGACTGGGCGGCGGATGGCCTGGCTCTCGAGGACCTTGCCGAATTCGACCAACCCGAAACGATCGCTGCCGTGGTCGGGTTTCTCACCCGACGCGGGCATCGCGCCGAACGGATCGGGCGCGCGCAGGCATTGCTGCCACGCCTGGCCAGCGGCGAGCGCTGGGATCTCGTGTTCAATATCTGCGAGGGCTGGCGCGGGGCAGGGCGGGAAGCGCTGGTGCCGGCGCTGCTCGAGGCGTACGGCATACCGTACACTTTCAGCGACCCGCTGGCGTTGGCGATGGCGCTGCACAAAGGATTCACCAAGCGTCTCTTGCGCGATGCAGGCCTGCCGACTGCTCCTTTCGCGGTGTTGCAAAGCGCTGCGGGACCGGTTGATTTGCCGTTCCCGCTGTTCGTCAAGCCAGCGTTGGAAGGCACGGGCAAGGGGATCAGCGATACGAGCCTCTGTCGCGATCGCGCCGCGCTCGCCGTACAAATCACGCGGCTCGTCGCTCGGTTCCACCAAGAGGTGCTGGCAGAAAGCTACCTGCCGGGACGCGAATTCACGGTGGGCCTGCTCGGCACCGGCGAGACGGCGCGCATTATCGCGGTGATGGAGATTCTCGCGGACGCGTCCTACGGGTTCGAAACCAAGAAGCATTATCGGGATCGCGTGGCATACCGGATGGCCGATGATGTCGAGGCAGCGGCGGCAGGGTTGGCGGCGCTCGAAGCCTGGCGGATTCTGGGCTGCCGTGACGGCGGCCGGATCGACCTCAAGAGCGATGCCGAAGGCCGCCCGATGTTGCTCGAGGTCAATCCACTGGCCGGACTTCATCCGGTGGATTCGGACCTTGTGATCCTGGCTGGTCTCGCCGGGCATTCCTACGATTGGCTTCTGGAGCAGATTTTTTCCGAAGCCGCGGCGCGCAACGGCATTGCATGGAATGCCGACGCGGCGCAGGAGGCTTGCGCGGCGGAGTAACCCCGGGTGCAGAGCGTGGCGCCGTTGATAATGCGCGGGTGCTGCTCGCATTGCGCTGTCAGGCGAGGACCGTCCGTTCGTCCTACTGCCCGAGGAAGATGGGGCGGGTCAGTGCGCCCAGTCGCGATCTCTTTTAGGCCCGGTTGCAATCAATCTCGGTCAGCACCATCACCTTGGTTGCAAACAAGGTCACACCTCGCGGAAGGTTGTGCGCCCGTCCGCCGCTGATCGGAGGCTCGTACGGACAGGAGAAACATAATGATGATTTCGAGGCGGCACACACTCCAGGGCGTCGCGGGCCTCATGCTTGCCGGCGCTGTGTCGCCCGCTCTGCCGGGCAGAGTGGAGGCGGCCGACGCAGTACCCGCATCTCCTAAACTGCTCACCGCGACGACGCGGGTCCTCGAGGTGAACGGGAAGCCTGCGCACGTGTTCGGGCTGACCGGGCCGGACGGACGGCCCGGAATTACTCTCGCGCCCGGTGAGCGGTTCCGGGTCGAGCTCGCCAACGGGGCCGGTCGGCGCACCATCGTCCATTGGCACGGCCAGCTTCCGCCGTGGACCGAAGACGGATTCCCCTGGCCGCAGACCCCGCCAATCGCTCCGGGTGACACACACACGTACGACTTCGCGCCGATTCCCGGAACCTTCTGGATGCACTCGCACTGGGCCCTGCAAGAGCAAAGCCTGATGGCCGCGCCGCTCATTGTCCATGACGCCGCGGTGCTCCGCGAAGACCGGCAGGAGGTCGTGCTCATGCTGCACGACTTCAGTTTCACCGAGCCTGACGAGCTGCTTGCTAGGCTCACCGGCATGAGCCCGGGCGCGGTTCACGCGATGGTGCGGCGGACGGAAAACGTGCCGGCGCCGAGTGGGAACGCATCACCCGCCAGCGCCTCCGGCATGAGCGGCATGGGGCCGATGGGTGGCGGCATGGGGCCGATGGGTGGCGGCATGATGGGCATGATGGGCGGGCGGCGCGGCACAGGCGGCATGATGTCCGGAATGCGCGCGGGCAGCACGGGGATGATGGACGCCAACGACATCGCCTACGACGCGTTCCTGGCCAATGATCGGACTCTCGCCGACCCGGAGGTCGTTCGGGTAGAGCGTGGCGGGCGCATACGCCTCAGGATCATCAACGGGTCGTCGGCGAGCCAGTTCTGGATCGATCTGGGTTCCCGGCGCGGCCGCGTGGTGGCGGCGGACGGGCATCCCGTGCGCCCGGTGGCGGGGCGGAAATTCCCGCTCGCCATCGCCCAGCGGCTCGACATCCTGCTCGATTTGCCGGCCGAAGGCGCGTTCCCGGTGCTGGCGCAGCTACAAGCCTCGCGACGGCGCACGGGCATCGTGCTCGCGACCCCTGGCACGCCGGTCGCCAAAATCGCAAAGCTTGCGCCGCAGGCTGCGCCGGCGGTGGACAATTCGTTGGAGATCCAACTCACCGCCGCCCAGCCGCTCGTTTCGCGCCCAGCCGATCTCAAGCAGCAGATCGTGCTTTCGGGTGGCATGATGCGCTTTGCCTGGTCGCTCAACGGCGAGTACTGGCCGAAGATCACGCCGCTGATGCTGACCACGGGACAGCGCGTCGAGCTGGAACTGGTGAATCGCTCGATGATGCAGCATCCGATGCATCTGCATGGCCATTCGTTTCAGGTGATCGCGGTAAACGGCCGGCCGGTCCAGGGCGCAGTGCGCGACGTCGTGCTCGTCGAGCCGATGATGGGGAGCGTCCGGATCGCGTTTGACGCCGACAATGCGGGCCGCTGGGCGTTCCATTGCCACAACCTCTACCACATGATGACCGGGATGATGACCGAGTTCCGCTATCGCGGTGTGCCCGTATAGCGGGCCCATGCACCGTGCGGCTTCGGGTGTTGATCGGGCTGCTCCACATCGTTCGTGCGATTCGGTTTTCTGCGGCGCCGTGCTGCGCGCCAGGAAACGGGATTGCTGCGTCTTCTGTTCCTTCGGCTCGGTACCTTGTCCTCCCGTTCAGACGGCTCGCCTCGCCGGCTCCTCCGGAGCGCATTGTGCGTCTTGATAGCGGACGCCGCGATCTGCTGGCCGGCAGGGAAACCGGTGGTTGGGATGGCCACGAGGCGATGACAGGGCGTTGGGATGAGCGTTGCCGAAGTTCCGTCCGGGTGCGTCGCGGCGTCGTTCGCGCTGGTGGCGCACCGCGCGGTTTTCCGCGCTACGTCCTGCTGCCGCGCGAGTCGCGCGAGAGCGATCGGGAACTAAATCGGGGCGGCCGCCGCCGACGGGACGCGCCGCCGGCGGGAACGTGGATGGCCCGTTCTGCCTGGTTCAGTGCGGTGCTTTTCGGCGAACGGCGTGGCGCTGACACGGAGAACGGTGAATCGCCGCTCGCCGCGATCGCGTGTTAAGCAGGTGATCGCGTCCCCTTCCGCCAGCCCGATCAGCGCCGCGCCGACGAGCGACAGCACGGAAATCCGCCCCTCGCTGATTTTCGCCTGATGGGGATAGACGAGTTGCACGCGCCTGATCGTTCCGGTCCGCTCGTCGCGGTACTCGACGTACGAGTGCATGGCGACCACCCGCGACGGCATGGCATCGGCGGGGAGTGTATCGGCGCGGGTCACCTCGTCGAGCAGGAGCTGCGCATCCTCTGACGGGTCCTGCGCCAGCGATGCCTCTGCGAGGTCGCTCAGCCGATTGTGCTCATGGGCTGCGAGGAGCAGCCGCGGCTGCATCATAATTTGCGACATCGTGCGCTTGATCATTGCGGTTGTCTCCGTCCTTCGCGTGCCGTTAGCGGCGGCGGAGTTTATCTACCAGTCGAAGTTTTCAGCCGTGTGTCACGTGTACATCGAATCATGTCAGGGCGGCCGGCCGAGCCTTTTTCTTGGTCGGCGAGTCTCAGGAAAGCGGACCAATGCGGGCGCAGTGCTCCTCGATCACGTCCAGCAGGGATTCAGCGAACAGGCGCGGTAATCTGCGCAGGAGGCCGCGTGGACGCGGACGGAATATGCGCGGCTTTGCCCGCTCACCGCCGAGCCTCCGCACAAGTTCGTCGACGTCAGCGAAGCCATCGACGAGGCCGAGCGCGAGCCCTTGCTCGCCGAGCACCGCGCTGCCGTCGAAGATCTTTTCCTCCTGGCTTGCGAGCCGGCTACCGCGGCGTTCCCGCACCCACGCCTTGAAACGGAGGTGCAGGGCCTCCATCAGCTCGTGCGTGTAGGCGACGTCCTCTGCCCGCTCGGGCAGGAATGGATCGAGCCGTGCCTTGTGCACACCTGCGGTGTACAGGCGCCGCTCGACGCCAATGCGTGCGATCAGCTCGGAAAATCCGAAGCCGCCGCCGCGCACGCCGATCGAGCCCACGACGCTCATCGGGTTAGCGTGGATTTTGTCCGCGGCGCAAGCGATCCAGTAGCCGCCCGAGGCGCCGACGTCGCCGATCACCGCGTGCACTTCGACCTTTGCCTTCTCGGCACGGCGGCGGATCAAGGTTGCGATCAGATCGGATTGCACCGGCGAGCCGCCCGGGCTTTCGATGTCGAGGATCACGGGCCGTCCTTTGGCGGAGGCGAAGCCCTTTTCGATCAGCGGCTGGGCGCTCCGGATATTGAGCTGCCCGAGCCGGGCCGCGATCAGGCCGTGCAGCTCGATCACGTTGATCCGGGGCTTGCGCCAGAACGACAACATCAGCGCACCGCGCCGAGCAGCACGCGCGCCGCGTGCACGCCGCTTTCCCAGGCTCCGCCGAGCGTTCCGGCAAGCCGGTCATGGCAGGCCTCGCCGGCGAAGATGAGGCGTCCGCCACCGAGTGGCAGGCCGAGCGTTTTCCGTGCTCCGGCCTGGCCCGGGCGCGCGTAGCAATAGGCGCCGCGCACCCACGGGTCCTGCTCCCAATGGGTCACCAGCGCGGGGAGAGGATCGAACAGGGCTTTCGAGTGGGCCCCGTACATGGAACCCAGAGCCGCCAGTGCGAACTCCCCGGCTGCGCCGTCGCCTTGTCGCGCGAGCGCCCACGCGGCAGCGCCGCCGATCCAACCCTGCACATAGTCCCGCCCATAGGGCCAGCACTGAAAGACCATCAGAGCATCTCCGCTTCGTTCGCACCGCTGGTCCAGCACGCAGTGGGCTGGCAGATCGAGCCGGTCTTCGCCGCGGGCCCGCAGCAGCACTTTCAACGCGAGACCCATGGGCAGCGCGGCGATCGCTGCGGCGATCTCTGCCGGCAATTGCGGCTCGAAGGCAATCGTCCCCTCCGCGAGCACGCCGGTCGAGGCGGTGACGATACAATGTTCTGCCCTGAGCGTGCCTTCGTCGGTGACGATCGTGACCGGGCCGCCCCATTGGACGCCTCTTGCCGGCGTGCCGAGCCGGATTTCGAGGCCGGCAGCGAGCTGGCCCTGAACGAAGCGGCCGATGCCGCCTTGCGGGACAACGTTGCTCCCGGTGAGCCGGTTTGCCTGCCAATCACGGAGGCTGATTGCGTTGGCATCTGCGGCGTCGATCACCGGGCCCTCCCATGCCTCGACCGTCAGCGCCCAAGGGTCGAAAGGAAGCGAGCGCGCGACGTCGGAAAGGCTCGCATCAACCTGCCCCGCCGCCCGTAGCAGCTCGTCCGCCCGCGCGCTGAAACGCAGCCAGGCGGCGGCATAGTCGGCAAGCTCCGCCGCGCTGGCGAGCCTGCCGCCGACGAATGTCCGCCGGCTCCGCAGGCGATCAGCGTTGAGGAGTCTCTCGCCGGCGTGGTCGGCGATTGGCACCAGCGGGTTCGTTTCCGAGTTGTGCAGCCATTGGGCGCCCATATCGAACCAGTCGCCACCCAGCGCGGCGGGGAACGCGGTCCAGGCGCGGCCGCCGATCCGGCCGCTTGCCTCGAGCACGATGACCGTCTGCGCGGCGGCCTGCAGCGTGTGCGCTGCGCCCAGCCCGGCAGCCCCGGCGCCGACCACCACGACATCACATGCGTTCATCGTCTCCGTCCGTAGAGGAAGGTTCCCCGCGCGGAACACGCGGAATGGCGGCGGAGGGGTTCCGGTTCCGGATGATACCCTCCCGCCCGACTTCGCAGACCGGCGAGGAATCACACTTCGCCGGGCCACGCAACCCGGTCAGCCAATCGTTGCGAGGCGATTACGGATCAGCTCGTTGTGGTTGAAAACGCTACCGTCTCGAATAGATCCTGGCGCCGAACCGGTGGCGGCATACGTGCGGCACGCCTCGCGAATGAAGCCGAGCTGCGCCCTGGTGGCAGTACGGGTTCCAGTCGCTGGTCGCCGCCATCGGAACTTTGCGAGCCGGGCTCAAGGAGGAACGGATGTCGGAAACACCGGATAGCATCTATCAGTTGCTGAAGCGGTATGAGGGCCAATTCACGCCGTCGGCGCCTTATCTCATGCTCGAGGTTGGAACACTTGATGTCGACAACCGCGCGTTCAGCGGCCTGAGCACAAAAACCGAGACCGACCCTGAGCCGATCCCGCATCGGTCCGGGGAGGTGCAACGGAATCCGCCGGGCCATTTCGAAGGCGAGCGATGGGTCACCTCGCAGATTACCAGACAACGCCGGCCGCCGCACGATGTGTGGCGGCGGACCATCACCATCCAGCCTGCGCCAAAGGCAGCGCTGCAGCGGTTGCAACTCGTTTTCGCCGTTTCGCGGCCCCTGCCGCAGGTCTGGAGCGTGACCGCCAACGGGATCACCGTGACGGCGAGTGCCTCTCAGACCAGTGTCAGTGTCGACATCTGGGACGCCAGCACCGCTCAGTGGACGGGGCAGGCAAACGGTATCTCGCATTCCGATTCGCTGCTCATCCACCGGCCGGCGGGCGTAGTTGGCGGTGCATTGGGCGCGTTCACGATTCCGGTCTCGCCGGTGACGATCATCTATGCACCGCCCGCTGACTCGCTCAGGGCGAGCACGGCCAGCTACGCCGAGGGGCAGACGGTCGGTTGCACGACCGATTTCTCGAGCAGCACCGACCAGAGTCATACCGTGCCGACAAGCGTCATCGACACGGCGACGATGTCCTCGATTCTTGGGGTGGCAGCCGGCAAGTTTGCCGGTCTCGCGGAGATCGACGATGCGACCGGCAAATCTAAGGATCCGGCCGGCGCGGCGCAATTCACCTCGATGATGTCCATCGCTATGGCCGTCGGCACGGGGGCGAATGCCGGAGGACCTGGCCAAGGTGACATCTTTGACTTCCTTCACAACGTGGAGATGGCCTGCTGATATTATCAAGGCGGATTACGTCTCTGCCCGATCGGCCTCAGGAAGGCGACACAGCCGGCTGCGATCGTCCCGAGCGACGCCGCGGCGATCGGGATCTCTCAGGAGGACGCCGCCTCGCTGCTCGCGCTCGATCCCATCGTAGCCGGCAGGCCGGGTGCTGCGCCGCCAGGCGACCGCTTCGAGCTGATCGATACGTGGG
>JBOHMN010000702.1:0-4236 GCA_050730175.1 Acetobacteraceae bacterium
GGCTCCCAGCAAGCGACGGTGAAATCGCCGGCCGCTTCCTTGCCGAGAATCTTCTCGACGTGGCGGTGCGGGTTCCATTCCTGTTCGCGCGCGAGATTGAAAACGTGCATGGCGTTTCTGCTCCCCCAAAGTTTGAGGGAACGAAGCTTAGCCAAAGATTGGAAGAGGCAGGAGGGGGCTCATTGCGCGGTGGTGGCTGGAGTTGATAGAAGACCGCGCCGGTGTGCGCCGGGCCCGTAGCTCAATGGTTAGAGCCGACCGCTCATAACGGTCTGGTTGGAGGTTCGAGTCCTCCCGGGCCCACCACGCAGTCGGCCAATTCTCCGATGACGGAGACCGCGCGAAAAAAGCCGCCGTTTACGGGGCTTTCTCGGCGCACTATTTTCCGGCTTCAGTCTCCGGTGGACGTGAGGTGCCGAATTTCAGGCGCGGTCTCCGGCCGGAAAAATTCTGGTCCCGGCGCGGTCTGGGTCGCAAACGCATGATCTTTACAGACGTTAGGAGGAGAGACCGAGCCTCTCGTGCTGGCGCGTCCACTCCACCGGGAAGTCACGCAAGCTGGCGACGCCGATGCCCCGCGGCAGTCGTCCGTCGACCGCCGCCTGAACCAGTCTCGGTGCGAGAAAGGCCAGTGTGATGGTCCGATTGGCCTGACGGATGCTGCACTTCTCGCGCTCGGCGATCTGCTTGGCGTCCTCGACCGTTCCGGCGATCAGCTCATCCAGCCATAGCCGGGCTTTTGCGATTGCGGTGACGAGCTTGGCGCGCGTCTCGGCGCGGATCGGACGTTGGTCGTGACGAGACGACGTCGATGCGGGAGGGATGATCTCGCGCGGACGTTTTGAGGGCGGCTTCTTCCACGGGAGGATGAGGCTTTCTGCATCGGCATGACTATGCCCGGACCGCTGACCAGAACGATCTTGCCCATTATCAATTGTGCAGTCCGTCGGCGCTCGGCTGTTCAAGGTGCGCGTTCCAGACGATCGTGATCACTGATTCCAGGGCATCGTGATCATCCTTTCCAGCGCATCGTGATCACCGTTTCCAGGCGATCGTGATCGCTATTTCCAGCGATCGTGATCGGGCTGGGGGTAATAGGAAGGCATTCACTACTGGCAGTCTTCAACCCGGGTAGCTTGGTCTTTTGCCACCAGCGCAGAGGATCGAGATGCCGACAGAGAGACTGTCCATGCGACACATTCGAGAAGTTCTACGCCTGCACTACAGCGTCGGCATGTCCCAGCGCGCGGTTGCCCGTAGCCTTGGCTTGGCCCAGGGGACGGTCAGCAAGTACATGAACCGAACTTGCCGCGCCGGGCTGACTTGGCCCTTGCCGCCGGACCTGGATGACGACGTCCGGCTGGAGAACCGCCTCTATCCACCTCCCTCTGATTTGCCCAGCGATGAGCGTCCGCAGCCGACTTGGGCGGCTGTCCATGGCGAACTGCGCCGGCCCGGCGTGACGCTGATGCTCCTGTGGGAGGAGTACTGCGACGCCGTTTCCGATGGCTTCAGCTATTCGTGGTTTTGCGAGCGCTACAAGGAATGGGCCGGACGGCTGAAGACGAGCCTTCGCCAGGTTCACGTCGCCGGTGAGAAGTTGTTCGTCGACTATTCGGGCCATACCATGGAGGTGATCGACGGGCTCACTGGTGAGGTTCTCACCGCGCAGATATTTGTCGCCGTGCTTGGCGCCTCGAACTTCACCTATGTCGAGGCGACCTTCACCCAAAGCTTGCCGGACTGGATTTCGTCGCACGTTCGCGCCTTTTCCTTTTTCGGTGGCACGGCCCGGCAGACGGTCAGCGACAATCTCAAGGCGGGTATCACGCGTGCATGCTTCCACGAACCGATGGTCAACCGCACCTACGCCGATCTTGCCCGCCATTATGGGACTGCAATTTTACCGGCAAGGCCATATCGCCCGAAGGACAAAGCCAAAGTTGAAGTGGGAGTGCAGATCGTTGGACGATGGATTCTCGCGCGATTACGCAACCGTCGCTTCTTCTCGCTCGCCGCCCTCAACGAAGCAATCCGCGGGCTGCTTGTCGATCTGAATGATCGAACGCTGCGCAACTGGGGACGCACTCGGCGTGAACTGTTCAATGAACTCGATCGGCCGGCGCTCACGCCGCTGCCAGATCAGCCCTACGAGTATGCGGAATGGAAGCGCTGCCGGGTCAATCTCGATTATCACGTTGAGATCGCCAAGCATTACTACAGCGTTCCCCATAATCTCGTGCGGCAGGAGGTCGAGGCGCGCATCACCGCCAAAACCGTCGAGATTTTCTTGCGCGGCAAGCGCGTGGCTTCCCACCTGCGCAGCACCGTCCCGCATCGTCCGACCACCATCGCCGAGCATATGCCCAGTTCCCATCGGCGTTATCGTGACTGGACGCATGAACGCATTCGCAGCGAGGCCGCCAAGGTCGGGCCTGACGCAGATACTTTGATCGACGTCATTCTGCGCTCGCGCCCACATCCCGAGCAGGGCTTTCGTTCCGCCATCGGTATTCTGGGGCTCGTGAAGCGCTATGGCGCAGAGCGCGTCGATGCCGCCTGTGCCCGCGCCCTCATGCTCAACGCACGCTCCTACAAATCCGTCGCCGCAATCTTAAAGAGCGGAACCGACAAGACGGCGCCTGCAGCGCCGGAACCGCCCATCCTCTTTCATTCAAACATCCGCGGCCGCGGCTACTACAACTGATCAGGGGTCATCATGCTCATTCATCCTACCGGCGAACGCCTGCGCTCCCTCGGCCTCTCCGCTATGGCCGATACACTCATCGAGCTGCAGAACAATCCTGAAGCTGCCGAGATGCCACACGCCGACTGGCTCGGTCTCCTAATCGATCGGGAAGTCACTTCCCGAGACAATCGCCGCCTTGCTCGTCGCCTAAGCGCCGCCAAGCTCCGGCAGCCCGCCACCGTCGAGAACGTCGACTATCGTACCGCACGCGGGCTCGACCGTTCTCTCTTCCAGAATCTCGCCACCAATCAATGGGTGCGTGATTGCAATCATTTGGCCATCGTCGGTCCGACCGGAACGGGCAAGTCCTGGTTAGCATGCGCTCTCGGCAACAAAGCCTGTCGCGACGGCTTCTCGGTCCTCTATAAGCGCGCCTCCCGCCTCTTCGCCGATCTCGCCCAGGCGCGCGGCGAAGGTCGGCTTTCTCGCCTGATGAGCACGCTGGAGCGCACCAATCTCATCATCCTCGATGACTGGGGACCCGAACCACTCACCGCAGACCAGCGCCGAGATCTCCTTGAGATCGTCGATGATCGCTACGACAAGGGATCTCTGCTGATCACAAGTCAGGTCCCCGTGTCCCAATGGCACGACGTAATCGCAGATCCTACCCTCGGCGACGCGATATTGGATCGCGTCATTCACAACGCTCACCGTATCGAACTCAAGGGCGACAGTCTGCGTCGCCGTACCGGCGACAAGAAAAATCCATGATGAACCATCTTGCCCCCGATCGCCCCACCGGACCACAGGCCCCTCCCGCGCGCGTCGCTACGCCGCTCGTGGGGGCACTCCGCGCCGCGCGCGGGGCCCTCCCATGGACCGCTGGGACGATCGTCAACCCATTCCGTCAACCTTGACCAGGAGAGTATTTCCAGCACAACATAAAACCGTCAGTCGTGTTCGCCTCCGCTTCAACGCTCAGCAGACCAATCCCACACTGAGCGTGATCACGATCACGTGGAAACCGTGATCACCATCGCCTGGAACGACTGATCACCATCCCTGGAATGCGCACCCTGGTATCGGAGAGCTCCGAGAGGCGGCCGAAGAAGCGCAGCTTGCCGGCCTCGAAAGCGTTCTGCAGGGCTTGCAGGAACAGGCGTCGATACAGCGCTGAGAGCACGCGGACCGGCAGGAAGAAGCCCTTTCGGCAGGTGACCCAACGCGTGCCGTCGAGCGAGGGGCCGCCACCCGGAACGACACAATGGACATGCGGGTGGTGCTGCAAAGTCTGGCCCCAGGTGTGGAGAACCATGGTCATGCCGAGCTTGGCGCCGAGATGCCTGGGGTCGGCTGCGATGGTGGCGAGCGTCTCCGCAGCCGCGCGGAACAGGATCGCATAGACCGCGGCCTTGTTCTGGAAGGCGATCTCGCCGACGGGCGCCGGCAGCGTGAAGACGACATGGAAGTACGGCACCGGCAGCAGGTCGGCCTGGCGCGCTTCCAACCAGGCGGCGCGCGCCAGGGCCTGGCACTTGGGGCAG
>JBOHMN010000703.1:0-2637 GCA_050730175.1 Acetobacteraceae bacterium
ACCGTGATTTACTCGGACGGATGCCAGCTCAGCCAGCCCGCCCGAAAGCGGTGACGGCCGGCAGATCGGAAATACGGAGCCGATTATGCGCTTGCGCGATTGCTACAATTTCCATGATTTTCGCAAATTGGCCGAACAAAGGCTGCCGGGCCCGATTTTCGGCTACATCGACGGTGCCGCCGATGACGAGATGACCTTGCGTCGCAACACGGCGTCGTTTGAGCGTTGCGATCTCGTCCCGAACATTCTCCGCGGCGTACCGGACGTCGACATGTCCGTCACCGTCATGGGTCAGAAGCTCGCAATGCCGGTCTACTGTTCGCCGACCGCGCTGCAGCGTCTCTTCCACTGGCAGGGTGAACGGGCCGTCGCAGCCGCCGCATCGAAATACGGGACGATGTTTGGCGTCTCCTCGCTCGGTACCGTCAGCCTCGAGGATTTGCGCAAAAAGTACCGGACGCCGCAAGCCTACCAGTTCTACTTCCACAAGGACCGCGGCCTCAATCGCGCCATGCTGGAACGCGCCAAGGCGGCGGGTGTGGACGTAATGATGCTCACGGTCGATTGCACGACCGGAGGCAACCGCGAACGTGATCTGCGCACCGGATTTTCCATTCCCTTTCGCCTGACACCGGCGGCTGCGCTCGAGTTCGTGTTGAAGCCGCGGTGGACGATCGACTACTTCACCCATGAAAAATTCCACCTGCCGCAGCTCGAAGAGCACGTTGACATGGGCGGCGCGGTGATGTCGGTCGGACGCTACTTCACCGATATGCTCGACCCGTCCATGAACTGGGATGACGTCGCCGCCATGGTGGAAGCGTGGAACGGGCCATTCTGCCTGAAGGGTGTGATGTCTGTTGCTGATGCGAAACGCGCTGCAGAGATCGGTTGCAACGGGATCATCCTGTCCAACCATGGTGGCCGGCAGTTGGATGGTTCGCGTGCAGCGTTCGATCAACTGGCCGAAATCGTCGACGCGGTGGGGGATCGGATCGACGTCGTGATGGACGGGGGCGTCCGGCGCGGCACCCACGTCCTCAAGGCGCTCTCGCTCGGCGCCAAGGCGGTCGGAGTCGGCCGGTACTACCTCTTCGCACTGGCGGCAGCCGGCCAGGCGGGAGTCGAACGCGCCCTGGGCCTGATGCGAGCCGAGATCGAACGAGGGATGAAACTGATGGGCTGCACCTCGATCGCCCAGCTGTCACGCGATAATCTCAGATTTCACTAGCCCACACCTCCTTCTTTCCATCACGCCCGAGCTGCATCCCTGCGAGCAAGCAAATCTCGCCTCACAGGCGAATCATCACGATACCGACAACGATCGCGCTTGCGGCGACCCAGCGGAGCGGCCGCACCCGCTCTTTCAGCGCAACGCTCGCAATGCCTGCGGAAATCAGAACGCTCGACTCGCGAAGCGCCGCCACCTCGGGGATCGGCGCTCTGGCCATCGCCCAGATCGCAATCCAGTATGCGCCGAGCGAAAGCGCCCCGCCGAGCAGCCCCTGGGCCCAATGGGCGCGCACCGCACCGACGAGTCTCCGATCGCCGACGCTGAGCATCAAGAGCGGCAGAGGCACCGCGTCCAGCACGAACAGGAGTGTCGCGTAGCCACTCGGATTGCCCGAAAGCCGCCCGCCCATACCATCGACGACCGTGTAGCCGGCGATGATGGCTGCCGTTAGCAAAGCGAAGCCGATCGCTCCGCGCCCGGCGCGCCGCACTTTGTCGCGGCCGGCCGGAATCAACAGCACACCGCCGGCCAGCAGCACGACGCCGACCAGCGCGTGGGCAGGCATCTGCTCCTCGAGCACGACGAGTGCGGCAAGGGTCGTGAGCAGCGGTGCGCCACCCCGCGCCACCGGATAGACTTCGCTCATCGCACCGCGCCGATAAGCCTCCGCCAGCGCCAGGTAGTAGCCGAGATGCAGCACAACCGACGATCCGAGATAGGGCAGCGCAGCGGATCGTGGCGGCCCGAACAACGCCAGAAGCGGCAGCCCGAGCAGCCCGCCAGCCAGCGCAAGTAGAGCCATCGCCACCACCGGCTCGGCCCGCGCCTTGACCAGCGCATTCCAGCTCGCGTGCATGATGGCCGCGGCGAGGACCAGGCTGAACACCAACGTCGTCATGCCGCCGCGTCCCGCTAAAGCAATATCACCCTGACTGGAATCGCCAGATGCCGGTCAGGGTGATGAAATTGCTCGAGAAAACAGACATGGAGCGCGTTCGGTCAACGTGAACGCTCTAGTGGAAGAAAGGCTGCCATCACGATCGCGATCGAACTGTCACAGTCGGATACCACCCGCCGGGCAGCCCCGCCCCATTCCTGGTGGGCAGCGTTGCCCGGCATGCCCAAGCCGCCCCGGACCTTGCCGAGCCCGCCAACCGGTGCTCTCTATCCCAGGGCGAAACGGGCACGGCGGAACAGGAGAGAACCCCGATGAACGGACGGACGCTCAGGGAACGGGAACAGACGCGGATCGAACTGGCCCGCCGGGTGCTTCCCGCCGCAAGCTTCGGCAATACCGGCATCGACGTGGTGATCGCCGAGGGCAAGGGCGGACGCGTCCGCGACGTGAGCGGCAACGAATACGTGGATTTCCTGCTCGGCTCGGGACCGATGTTCCTCGGCCA
>JBOHMN010000704.1:0-1882 GCA_050730175.1 Acetobacteraceae bacterium
GCTGAATGTCATGTACAGCGGCGTCGCCCTTCATCACGGAGATCGCTTGCAGCCAGGCAGCGCCATCGCGACCTGGTATCCGAGGCAGCAGCGTCTCCAGGATTTCCTTCAGGTCGCCGACCAGACCGACATCGACGTGAACATTCTTGTTGATCTCGGCGGGATCGATTTCGATATGAATTTTCTTTGCGTTGGTCGCGTAGGTGGCAAGGGAACCGGTGACGCGATCGTCGAAACGCATGCCGCACGCGATCAGCAGATCGGCCTGCTGAATGGCATGGTTGACCCAGCTCTCCCCATGCATGCCCATCATGCCCAGGTTCAGCGGATGCGAGGCAGGGAACGCGGTCAGCCCCAGCAACGTGCAGGCGACCGGGATCTGCGTCCGTTCCGCCAGCGCGCGTACCTGTTCCATGGCGCCCGAGTGCAGAATTCCCTGGCCGGCCAGAATCACGGGCCGCTGGGCGGCGCCGAACAACTCCAGCGCTTCGCGGATGGAAGCCGAATCCGCGGACAGCATGGGATGCGGGCGATAGGGCTGTGGCGCGGCCGCGGCAAAGTCGAAGATGGCGGAGTTTTGCTGCGCATCTTTCGTGATGTCGACCAACACCGGCCCCGGGCGTCCGGACTGCGCAATGCGAAAGGCCTGCCGCAAAGCGGGCGCGATCTCCTCGGTGCGCCGGACCAGAAAATTGTGCTTGGTGATGGGAAGCGTGATGCCGGTGATATCGACTTCCTGGAAGGCGTCGGTGCCCAGCACCTTGCTGGAAACCTGACCGGTGACGCAGACCATGGGGCTCGAGTCCAGCATGGCGGTGGCAATGCCGGTGACAAGATTGGTAGCGCCCGGTCCGGAGGTAGCCATGGCAACACCCACTCGACCGGAGGCGCGGGCATAGCCATCGGCCATGTGGGCCGCCCCTTGCTCATGCCGAACCAGGATGTGCCGGACGGGAAATTTTCTGAGCGCGTCGTACACGGGAAGAACCGCTCCGCCGGGATAACCGAACACATCGCGAACGCCTTCGCCCACCAGCGTCGCCCATACCGTTTCGGCGCCCGTCAGCTGCGTCGGCTGGCTGTAGATTGCCGTGTCCGGTGAGTTGCGATGACTCGGTGCCGCTTTGCCTCGCTTATCCATGGTCCCCTTCTTCATCAGTCGTTCAATTCGTGACCGCTCCGCGGGCGGCGGAGGAAACACTCTCCGCATATTTGCGAAATACTCCGCGTGGAGAATTCGGCGCCGGGGTCCGCCAGTTTTTCATGCGGGCCAGCAGTTCCTCGTTACTTAGTTCGACGCGCAGATCGCGTTTTGGAACGTCGAAGACAATCATGTCGCCATCGCGCACCGCCGCGATGGGGCCGCCCAGGGCAGCTTCCGGCGCGACGTGGCCGGCCATCAGGCCGCGGGTGGCCCCGGAGAAGCGGCCATCTGTTAATAGCGCGACCGTGTCGGAGAGGGCCGGAATGCCTTTGATGGCGGCAGTGACGGCGAGCATCTCGCGCATGCCGGGACCGCCCTTGGGCCTTTCGTAGCGGATGACGCAGACGTCGCCGGGGTTGATCTTTCCGGCTTCGACGGCGCGATGGCAGTCTTCCTCGCACTCGAAGACGCTGGCCGTGCCGGTGTGGTTGAGGCGCTCGTGGCCGGCGACCTTGATGACGCAGCCGTCGGGCGCGAGGTTGCCGCGCAGAATGACGAGGCCGCCGGTGGGCTTGAGCGGATCGGACCAGGGGCGGATGACGACCTGGCCGGGCGTCTCGTGCGCGGACTGCGCCTCTTCGGCGAGCGTTTTGCCGGTGACGGTGATGGCGCTGCCGTCGATGAGCTTCTTTTCGAGCAGGCGCTGGACCAGCAGGCGCGAACCGCCGGCGTCCTGGT
>JBOHMN010000705.1:0-4723 GCA_050730175.1 Acetobacteraceae bacterium
CGGCTCATTCGCGGCGGCGGCGCGCGTATCAACGATACGCTGGTTGCTGACGAGACTCTGAGCGTCAGCCTCGCAGACCTGCAACAAGGAGCGATCAAGCTCACCGCCGGCCGCAAGCATCATCGCCTGGTCCGCCCGGGTTAGCGTATGTTCAGGTTGACTGAACGTGCTCTTCTTTGGTTTCCGAAGCGGATTCGCGCGCCGACATCCCGCTTGCGATAGCTTCGCGATCGCCTCGAGCGCTGCGATGAAGAACCGCTGCCACAGTGCCTGCTTTTCGCTGGTCAATGTTGCACCATCACACCCAGGAACAAACACTCGCAACGGCTACGCTTTTCGCGGCGATGCCACTGCTGGCCCATGACGCCAGCGGCATCCGTCCAGCGCTTTGCACAAATTCTCCCCACCTTCTGCATCCGATCGGAGGTCTCCCCCCGATAGGAAGGTGCGGCCAGACTGGTCGTGCCAATTGGGGAGATCTCCTATGCAGTTGAGGTACGCGGCGATTGCCGCAATTCTCGTCGGCCTTTCGGGCCCAGCGTTTGCCGCTGCTGCGCTGGGAACCACGGCGCAGCCTATGTCCGGGCAGGCAATTATGGTTGGCAACGCACCGATGTTTCCGTCCCGCAACATCGTGCAGAATGCCGTCCACTCGAAGGATCACACAACCCTCGTTGCCGCCGTGAAGGAAGCTGGCCTAGTCAAAGCGCTCGAGGGCCCCGGCCCGTTCACCGTATTCGCACCGACAAACGAGGCGTTCGCCGATCTTCCGCCCGGAACCGTCCAGAACCTTCTGAAGCCTGCTAACAAGGGGGAACTCGTGAAGATTCTCGAGTACCATGTGGTCCCGGGTGATTACGATACGCTGAAAATCCGATCCATGATCCTCGCTGGGGGCGGGCACGCAACGCTCAAGACGCTCGAGGGCGGTACCCTGACCCTGATGATGAACGGCTCAAGCAATATCCAAGTGAAGGATGAGAAGGGCGACGTCGCCGACATCACCATTGCTGACGTCAGGCAGTCGAACGGCGTGATCCAGGTGATCGACCATGTGCTGATGCCGTAGTCGTCTTCCTTGTCCTTTGGCGCCTTTCGAGTTCGCCTCGGAAGGCGCTTTTTTTGCGCCGGGGCCAGCATCACTCGATGCGCGAGAGGCGGCCCTTATAGACGACCGGCCCGGTCGGCTGGCCGGTGGGCGAGCCGCCCGGCGGCTCGAGGCTGATCATGAGCTCGGTAGCATTGCCGAGCGTGCTCGCGGTCTGAAGGCGTCGACCCGTGCTGGGCAGTACGCCGAGGGCCACCGGCATGGTCGCTCCTGCGGGCAGTGCCCAGAGCTCCAATGCCTTGTTCTTGGCGACAACCACCGGTGAAAGGGCGCGCATGAGGAGCGCGCCACCGGGTTGCACTTCCGCGATGAAGATCGGCACCGTTTTGCCGGTCGGCGCGATCGTTGCCATCAGCGTTGGGCGCGACACAGGCCGGGAGATCAGGAGACCCGCGAAGATCGCGGTCAGTGCCAAGGCTCCCGCGGTCGCGAAGCGCCAGAACGCAACATTGCGCCAGATACGCACCGGTTGGGTCAGCTCGGGTTTGCCCGTGCTTGCCTCGATACGCACCCAGAGGTCGGCCGGCGGGGCAACTGGTGCTACGAGTCCGGCCAGCGGCGAGAGCCGCCGCTGCCATGCGGCAATCGCCGCGGCGAGCTCCGGATCCTGCGGTGCTGCTTGCTCGAATGCGTCTGCGGCAGCCACATCGAGCGTGCCGAGGACGTACTCACCGGCTGTCAGATCGCGTTCTTCCGCGGTCCCACTCATCGCCCCAGGCACTCCTTGAGCTTGCGCAGGCCGCGGCGGATGGCCGACTTCACCGTGCCGAGCGGCGGGTTGAGACGGCTGGCGAGATCGCTGTGGGAAAGGCCGTCGACGAAAGCAAGAACGATCAGTCGCCGGGGAGCTTCGTCGAGCGCCTCGAGGCAGGTACGTAGGGCCCTGCCTTCTTCAAGTTCATCGAGGCGTTTCAGGGGGCCGGGCTCGGACGATGGCCGATCCGCGGGTTCGTAGCCCAGCACCCCGCGTCGACGGCGGCGCGCGATGTCAAGCGCGCGGTCTCGTAGCAGGCTCACGCGCCACGCTTCGGCCGCCCCGTGCGCCGGGTCGAACCGGCCCGCCTCCCTCAGGATCAGCAGGAGCGCATCGTGCAGTGCATCGGCGGCGAGGTGTCTCTCGCCGGTGATACGCAGCGCAACCCCAAAGAGGCGGGGGGCCGTGAGGTCGTAACGGCGACGAAGCACCGCTTTCTCACCGGCCGCGACGCGCCGCAGCAGATCCGCGAGCACGGCTGCGCCCGTTCCTTGCTTCCCGGCCTTCTTCTCTGCCTGCCGCGGCATGCTCTCTATCATGGCCGAGGCGCCACCGTAGGGAATAGCCGTTGCGAAAGACAAGTCGGGGAAAACTCGGTAGCCCTCGGCGCCCACGACGGAATTCCTCGCAATTTTCCAGCTCCATTACGCGCCTGGCATCCCTGCGGATGCCCGCACGCCGCGGAGCGCAAGGATTGAAGGGGCGAAGGTGCAGGCAGGGTAACGCGGGCAATCTGTCAGGATGATGCAATGTCGATGCAACTCTGAGACGCCGTTTGGACCGTGCCGGGTTTGCCGGACGCGGTTTTGGTGGCGTGAGACCACCATAGGTCGCTCACTCAGTTGTTCATAACGGAACCATTGCTTCCTGCGGGGGCGCCACACCGAAAGCCATTGCAAAAGAAACTTCGCAAAACAATGCAAATCTGCACAAGCTAAATCCCGGCATACCACTCGTAGCCGTTGTCCTCGTAGAAGCCGCCGTGGCCGCCTTCGATGGCGGCGAAGCTTTCGACGAGGGTGATGCGCCGCAGGTACTTCGGCATCTTGTAGCCGAGCTGGCGGCCCAGCCGCAGCCGAAGCGGTGCGCCGTAGGGAATCGGAAGTGTCCGGCCGTTCATTCCGTAAGCGAGAATCGTCTCCGGGTGCTGGACTTCGGCAAGATCGATGCTTTCGTAGTACTTCTCGAAGGCTCCGGGCAGACGATCGTAGCAGAAAAACATCACGTAGCGCACCCGCTTCTGCACGCCGAGCGGAGCAAGGACCGTGCTGAGCGGCACTCCCGTCCATTTGCCGATGCAGCTCCAGCCCTCGACGCAATCATGGCGGGTGATCTGGGTCACGCCCGGCATCGCCCGGAGCTCAGCGAGCGAAAGCCGCGCCGGATGATCGACGAGGCCCGAGATCTCAAGCCGCCAGTCGGCGAAGCCGTTCCGCGCCAGCGCCTGGTATTCCGGATCGGTCGGGTCATGAGTGCCGTTGCTCTTGAAGTGCGCCGAGATGTCCGCCTCGGTGTATTCGTGCCCCCTGGCGCAGGGGGGCGTGATCGCTCCTTGCACAAACCGGTTGACGGTCGCGGCGCTGTCAAGCACGCGGGTAAACCAATCAGCCCGGGCCGGCTTCGCCCATCCGCCCGCGAAGGCCACGCCCAGGCCCACTCCCGTGACCTGGAGCAAGCGCCTGCGGTCAGCTTTCTGCCGTTCACTCATTCTTCCCGCTCTCCTCCGCAGGCGCTGGCTCCTCGATCCGGTAGCGGCCAGTGATCATGGCGCGCATGTTGTTGCCCACACCGGAGACCAGCACCATCAGGATGTGGATCAGCACGAACGCGAGCAAAGCGAAGGCGGTGATGAAGTGGATGGTGCGTGCCGACTGGCGCCCTCCGAAAATCTCGACCAGCCAGGGAAAGGCGGCGTCCATCCATGGCGACATGGCAAGGCCGGTCGCGACCATCAGCGGTGCCATCCCGAACATCGCCACCAGGTAGGAAAGCTTCTGCAGGATATTGTAATGCCGCGCCTCTTCGCCGGCAGGAAACCGGAGCCGCGCGTGATCCCAGGCGGAACGCCCGATCCCGCCGAGCTCCCGCCACGAGGGAAGCAGGTCCCGCCACAGATGGCGGCTCGCCAGCGCATATGCCGAGTAGAACGCGCCGTTGACCACGAAGATCCAGGCGAAGAAGAAATGCCAGCGCCGTGCCATGGCGAGATCGAGCGACCCGGGGAGTGTCGCCCAGGAGGGAAATCCGCGCGCGACCATTCGGCCACCGCTTTCGGAAAGGCCGAACCAGCCCGTGGTGACAAACGTATGGCCGAGCAGCCAGGTGATACCAACAACCCGGCCGGAAGGCGTCCGCATAGCGAAGAACGCGAGCAGCGGATGCGCGAAATGCGTCTGGATGCCCCAGTAGAGCGCGGGCCAGCCATTGAAAATCCCAAGCCCGCTCATCAGCAGGACGACGAGGCATGCGAAGTTGGTCCAGTGGGCAAGGCGCACCGGCAGGGAATGCCGCTTGATATCACTGCGTTCGTGCGGCTTGCTCACTTTTTCACGCACGCACAGTTGCTGGTCCAAGGTGCCGTTCCCGCCATGCCCGCCGCACTGGGGCCTATCGCGATGCCAATCGCAGGCTATACGGCTATACGGCGAACTGCCTGGCGTGGATGCTGTCCCGGCCAGGGAACGTGCATTCGACGTTTCGGGGGGGGACACGAGCACCTCGTAAAACCGTGTGTAAGCGCGCGCTTGGCTGGTCCAGAGCGCGTTCAGGCTGGCTGAACACGCTCTAGTGTCCCGATGCCGAAGTTCCTGATCATCTGTGAGCGGCCGGAATCGGGACACTCTCTTTTGTTTTCAGTGGCC
>JBOHMN010000706.1:0-3915 GCA_050730175.1 Acetobacteraceae bacterium
AGATTGCACCCATACATTCGGCCTCGGTGTGCGGCGCTTGGCCGCGGGCCCTGATGGAATATGCTGGTAGACGCCTGACCAATAAAACGGACTGTTGAAGTCCCGGGAAAGTTTCAGGTTTCGTCGACCCCGGTCTGACCTGTTGTGCCATCACGTGGAAAATGCCTTAGCAATTCTTGGTGTGTGGAGCGTCGATACGCTGTTCAGTCGATCCGCGGCCTATAGGAAGCCGGTTAGGTGTAGCGGCCCGAGAACATAAATCGTCCGGCCCGATAACATCGCGTTTTCTGGCCCAGATTAACTGAGAATATCCGACCGCTCGGGCCCACATTGCGTGAGAACGGACCCAGATTAATTGAGAACAGCCCGACAACATCGGCCAGGACCCACATTAGCTGAGAACGGCCTACAACGGCACGCCGGCGGCCAATAATTGCTGACTCAGCTGCTGCGTTTTGTCGGGCGGCAGCTGCCCACGGATGAAGGCATTGATTTCCCGGGGCTTGGAGTTCAGCAGGTCGCAGAGGTTTCGCGCGCTGTAGCCGTTGCGCATCAGGCGGGCGTCCAGCGCGTCGATGTCGGCGGCGAGAACCCCTTCGACGATCTCGGTGCCGACCGGCTTCTGGCCGATTTTATAGGCCTCCTCGAACGCCCTGGTCAGGTACTGCTCGAACTGCAGCGGCGTCGTCAGTCGCTCACTCAGGAGCGCCAACGCCTCGTCCGTAACGAGGGTCTCGACGTCGGCCTTCGGCGCCAGCGCCTGGGCAATCAGCCAGTCGATATACTTGCGTCGCTCCGGCCCGAACGGTTCCAGCTGGAACACCGTGGCGCGCGCGCCGATTTCCTCCATCGACGGGCGCGCCAGATCGTTCTTGAGCTTCGGGTGACCGGCGAGCACGACGGACAGGGTGCCGCCGCCACTGCGGACGACCTCGATGAGGCGCTTGAGCCCGATCAGCGTCTTGCCGTGCAGGTCATGAGCCTCGTCGACGAACAGCGCAATCGGTTTGTGCCGCTTCCTGATCAATTCCAGCAAGGCGCGCTCGCGCCGCTCCGGCTGGGTCGGCATGCGGCCGTCCTTGTCCGTGGCCAGGTCGAAGAACATCGCCATCATCAGGGTCGAGAGGTTGATTTTGCTCTTCTCGATCGCCAGCGATTTGGCGACCAGGATTTCCTTCTCCTGGATCAGGGTATCCTGGATGCGCCGCAGCGTCGTGGTCTTGCCGGAGCCGACGATGCCGGAGAGCGCCACCAATTTGCCCGCCTTGATCGCCAGGCGCAGCTCCTTGAAGGTCTGCTGTGACTGGGCCGTCTCGAAGTAGCCGGTTTGCCCGAGATCGCGGGTCAGACCGTAGTAGTCCTTCACGTCACTCAACATGGCGGTGTTTCTCCCGTTCGTTGTGCATGCAGTCGCGCACGCGGGCGATGACGAGCTTCTTATCGAGGGTCTCGGCGACGATGGCGTTGATTTCAGCGAGCTGGTCGGCCGGCAGTTTCGCGAGCGGCAGGCCCAGGTACTCGGCGATCGCGCGCTTGGCCGCGAGCGCGCTCGGATAGGTGAACTCGTGGAACGGGTCGGGGTCGGCAAAACTCGTCGTCGGCAGCGTTGGCGCCGTGGTCGGCCGCGCGATCCCGGGATAGCTGTCCAGGGCGCTACGCGGCACCTGCAGCTGGGCCGCCAAGGCCTCGATCCGGTCGGCACGCGCCTGAGAGCGTGTTTTCTTGAAGGTGCGGTAATGGTGCAGCGGGATCGGCCCGCCGACCGGCGCGTAAGGACCAAAGCGTTTCTCGCCGTGCTCGACGTAGAGCTCATGATCGAACAGGCCCCACCACAGCAGGACTTCTTCGCCGGCGAGATCCGGGTCCACTTCGTATTGCGAGCCGCCGGCGGGCACGCGGGCATCGGGGCCGACTTTGCGCCGCTCGGGTTCTCGCGCAAAGGTGCAAAAGCGTTCCCAACTGCACATGGCCCGAAGGCCGGCGGAGGGCAGGTTCTCGAGCCAGTCCTGCAGGCGCGAGTGGGGCTCTGAGCGGTGATCCATGTCGTTGTAGCGCACCAGGAAGTTCATGAGCCAGGCGTTGGCCTCCGTCTCGTCGGCCGGCTCGTGGAAGTGGTACAGCGTCTCGTGCATTTCCTTGACGGTGCGAAACGGCCGCTCGACCTTGCCGGTGGCACGCGCCGTGGTGCGCCGCCCATCGCTGTCCTTCGGCATGTGGGTCCGGACCTCGACATCGAGATAGCGCATGACCTGCTGAAAGACGTGGCTGCGCGCGACCGGTCCGTTGTCCATGTAAATCATGCGCGGGATGCCCTGGAAGGGGACGTGGTCCAGGGGCTTGGGCGCCATCGCGCCGAACAGGAAGCGCAGCGCCGAGGCCGCATCTTCGCCATACACGCAGCGGTATTCCTGGTAGGCGACGCCACTGCGGTCATCGACCGCGCTGAACAGCATCAGCGTCGGCGGCGTGCCGTCCTCCCGCACCCACGATGGCTTCTTGATCTGCTTGAGATCCGAAGGGCTCATATCGAACTGCCAGCAGTCATTGCTGTGTTCGGCTTGGAAGCGCACCGCCGCGGGCTGGCGGCTCAGACTTGTCCGGTCGTAGCCCCATTGCTGCAGGTAACGATTGACCGTGGTCTTGTTGAGCAGCCCCTTCGGCGTGTGCACATGGCCATCCGGCGTGTCGACGCCGAACTCCTCGATCAAGCGCAACGCCCCGGTGGTCGACAGGTGCCGCCCTTTCTTGTTCGAGGTGCGCACCTTGATCGCCGCGATCAATTCGCAATAGCGCTCCATGGCTTCTTTGGGCAGGGCGCGCGGCGTGCCGCGATCAGCTCGGCGCAGCGCCTTCGGCCGCGCGCGGGCCGCCAACGCCCGGTAGAGCGTTTGCTCGGAGACACCGTACAGGCCCGCCGTGTCGTGCATCACCCTGCGCCGTTCGGGGCTGCGCGGCGCCAAGCTCGCCAGCCGTCGATGCAAATCGATCAGTGCCTCGGCCGAGAGCGTCTTTCTCGGCACGACTCAAGGCCTTCAGCTCGCCACCTTGCGCCGCACCGTATCGCGATCTCGTCGATACGGACCAATCGGTACCCCGCGATGGCGCAGATACGCATAGAGCGTGCTCTTGGCGATCTGCAGCTTCCCGGCAATACCCTGTGCGCTCAATTTGCCCTCCCGGTACAGCGCTTCGGCCGCATACGCGGTCGACTCGGCTTGCGACGTGATGCCGGGGGGGCGGCCCCCGAGGCGGCCGCGAGCGCGCGCGGCGGTCAACCCGGCTTGGGTGCGCTCCCGGATCACGTCGCGCTCGAACTCCGCCAGCGAAGCAAACAGATTGAAGGTCAGGCGACCATGCGACGTCGTCGTGTCGATCGGATCGTTGAGGCTCTTCAACCCCACCTTGCGTGTCATCAGCTCATTCACCAGGTCCACCAGGTGCCGCAGGCTCCGCCCCAGGCGGTCAAGTTTCCAGATGACCACCACGTCGCCGGCACGCAGGTTCTTCAACAGATCGGCCAGGATCGGTCGGTCGGCGCGCGCGCCGCTCATCACTTCGGTATAGACCTTGCTGCAGCCGGCCTTCTTCAGAGCATCAACCTGCAGAGCGAGCTTTTGATCCTTGGTGCTGACGCGCGCGTAGCCGACTTTCATGGGGTGTTCTGGGCCGAGGGAGAGTTCACTTTACTCGTCTCCCTGGAATATTTCGAACGTAGTTTTGGTCAACCAGTTGATCGAACCCATAAAGCCCGACAATCTGGTCGAGGGCGCACCGTTGGAGGAGTTCAAAGTAACGGTCGTTTTGTCGAACCCGAGAATCACGCCGTCGGGACCGCTGCTGCGCATCGCGGCCTGTTCTCAGTTAATGTGGGCCCTGGCCGATGTTGTCGGGCTGTTCTCAATTAATCTGGGCCCG
>JBOHMN010000707.1:0-4848 GCA_050730175.1 Acetobacteraceae bacterium
TTGGTCGTGGGTTCGAGCCCCACCCGGCCCATATTAGAATCAAGCAGTTGCGACACCGTTAGTTTGTAGTGCGTTCGATTCATCTAACGTTTGTCTAAGTCCGACGTCTTGCCGCCTTCGATGACTCGCAGCTGCGGCTGAAGGCCGAGCGCCCGGGCCGTCACCCGCTCGGCGAGCCCCGCCATGCCGCTGGGCAGCGCGTGCGCGTAGACGGCGTCGACCAGCGTCGACTTTGAGTGCCCCATCGCCTTCGCCACGTTGAAGGACTCCGCACCCGACACGCGCCCGATGGTCGCGAAGGTATGGCGCAGGCCGTACCTGTCGAGCGAGTTGACGCCGGCCTGCTTCACAAGCGGGAGCCAGATGTCGCGCCTCGTGTTCGACGGACTCAGCGCCGGCCGGCCGCTGCGCGTGGCGAATATCAGCGCTTCTGCGCCGCCGCCAGTGCGCTCCTGGTGTGCCGCAAGCTCGGCCACCAGCCAGCCCGACAGCGCCACCGTGCGCACGCCGGCCGCGGTCTTGGGCGCCTTGAACTGCTTGCCGCGCCAGTCCCAGCTGCGGGTGATCGTGGCCGACCCTGCCGTCAAATCCACGTCCTGCCAGCGCAGCGCCGCGCACTCGCCGGGACGCATGCCGGTGAAGCACAAGAGGCCGACCAGCGCTCGCTCATGCGGACGCGCCGCAGCGATGAGCCGCTGCACCTCGGCTTCGGTGAATGTGCCACGCCGTGCCCGCCGATCGGTGGCCGCTGCTTGGTACGGCTTGAACCGCGCAACCGGATTGCGATCGAGTACCTCAAGCTCGGTCGCGGCGTAGAACATCACCGCCTTGAGCTTGCGAATTGGGCCGTTCACCAGATCAGCGCACTTGCCCGAGGCGAGCAGGTCCGCGAACCATCCCCGCGCCGCGCTCTTGCTGATCGTGCCGACCTCGCACGTCCCGAACTTCGGCAGGATGTAGAGATCGAGCGCCGATTGATACCCGCAGAGTGTCGCCGTCGCCCGCCCCCGCGAGCGGCACTCGGCAAGGTAGGCGTCGGCCACTTGCGTGAGTGTCAGGCGCTCGGCCCCCGCTCTGGTGAGTGATACGGCGTTCGATCTTGCCCAGGAGCGCCTGCAGGACAACAAACGCTTATCGCCCCGCCGTACAGTCGAGTGGAGCATCGTGCAGGGCCTGGTGAGTTGTAGTAAGTGCGGTTACGGCATGTGCCGATCCTCCACCCGCACGAGTGTGCGCAAGCTTCACTACTACGTGTCCTTCCGGTGGCCCTGCGTAAATTGGAGACCAACGCGTCGATTTCTTTGATCGGTATTCACGGATCGTCCGCGGGGGGGGGGCTAGCGTTCCATTTCCGACGCTGTTACGCTGCCGGACATGGACGAACCGGTCTTCAAATATCGACAGCGCACGGTCTGCGCAGCGCAACGGATTTTTATTCGGCAACTGATCGCCGCGCATCCGCGGGCAAGTCGTCGCGAACTGTCGCGCCAATTGTGCCTGGCATGGAACTGGGTGCAGCCCAATGGGGTACTGTGCGACATGGTGTGCCGTGGCCTGATGCTGGGGATGCATCGCGCAGGGTTGATCACGCTACCGCCGGTCGCGTTCGTGCCGAATAATCCGCTGGCGGTGCACCGCGCTCCGCACCTCGTCGAGATCGAGAGACAGCCTCTGCAGGTTCGGCTCGCCGAGTTGCAACCGCTGCAAATCAACCAAGTGCGTCGTACGGGGCAGGAGGGATTGTTCAATAGCCTGATGCACCAGCACCACTATTTGGGGTACGCGCGAACCGTCGGGGAGCATCTGAAGTATGTGGTCAGCGCCCGAGGTCAGCCGATTGCCTGTCTGACATGGTGTTCGGCGGCACGGCGGCTGGGGATTCGCGACCGCTACATCGGCTGGAGCCCGGCGGCGCGGCTAAAGAACATTGCGCTGATCGCCTACAACACGAGATTTTTGATATTGCCCTGGGTGACGGTCGAACATTTAGCGTCCCACGTGCTCGGGCGCGTGATGAGGCGGCTGTCGGCGGACTGGCAGCAGGTGTACGGACATCCGCTTTACTATCTGGAGACGTTCGTCGATCGTGAGCGCTTTCGCGGCACCTGCTACCGCGCGGCGAACTGGATCTCGCTCGGGCGCACTGAGGGTCGTGGGGTCGATGCGCCGACCCGTGCCGTCACGACCTCGATCAAAGAGGTGTTTGGCTATCCGTTGGCGCGCAATTTTCGCGAGCGCCTGGGGTACGTCGCTGCAGTATGAAGAGCGAGGTGACGCCCGTGAACGTGAGTCGCGAGCAGTTAACGGCCCTGGTGGTGCGCATCGAAGGGTTGTTGCCGGCGGACGATTACCGGCTGCTCAAAGCGGTGGTGGAGACATTCATGCACGTGATGTGGCTGCTGGAGAGTCAGCGCACGACGATCCGCCGACTGTGCCGCTGGCTATTCGGTGCGTCCTCGGAGAAGACCCGCCACGTGCTGAAGCCCAAGACCGGCAGCATCGCAGTCGCCAGCGCTGTACGGGACGGGGAATCCGCCGCGACGCCCACCGTGAAGCCGCGCAAGCCCGGACACGGCCGGCATAGTGTGGAGGATTATCCGGGTGCCGAGCGGGTCAGCATCGCGCATCCGCAGTTGCGCGCTGGGGCGGCTTGTCCCGAGTGTGAGGACGGCAAAGTCTATCCCGTCGCCCCCACGGAAGTGGTGCGGGTGACCGGGCAGGCGCCCTTGCATGCGTGCATTTACGAACTGGGGAAGCTGCGCTGCCATCTGTGCGGCAAGCTCTTTACCGCGCCCGCCCCGGCGCAGATGGGCACCCAGAAGTACGATGCCAAGGCCGCGGCGATGATCGCCTCGCTCAGATACGGTAGCGGTATGCCTTCATATCGACAGGAACGCTTACAAGGCAACCTGGGTGTGCCACTGCCGGCCTCCACGCAATGGGATATCGTGGCGCCGGCGGCGCGGGAGGTGGAACCGATCCACGCAGCGTTCGTCAAGCACGCCGCTCAGGGCGAGATCATTCACAATGACGACACGCCCGCCAAGATCCTGGCGCTGATGGCCGCCACGAAGGCGGCCGCCGCGGTCGTGGTGCCCGCGAACAAGGACAAGCCACGCACCGGGATCTTCACCACCGGCATCGTGGCACTGAATGGGGAGCATAAGATCGCGCTGTTCTTTACCGGCCGTCAGCACGCCGGGGAGAACCTCGCCGATGTACTGGCCCACCGCGACGCGCAGCTGCCGGCCCCCATCCAAATGTGCGATGCGCTCTCGCGCAACCTACCGAAGAACCTGCAAGTCATTATCGCGCATTGCCTGGCCCACGCGCGACGTCTCGTGGTCGATGTGGTCCCGAGGTTTCCCGACGCGTGTGCGCGGGTGCTCACGCTGCTCGGCGAGGTCTACAAGAACGATGCCCACGCCAAAGAACACGCACTGTCGACCCAGGAGCGCCTGGCTTACCATCAGGCACACAGTGCGGGGCCGATGAGCGAGCTGCATCGCTGGTGCACCGAGCAGTTCGAGCAGCGCTTGGTCGAACCGAACTGCGGTCTCGGCAAGGCGATCAAATATCTGATCAAGCATTGGGAGCGATTGGGGTTGTTTTTAAGGGTCGGCGGCGCGCCTTTGGACAATAATGTGTGCGAACAAGCCCTCAAGCGGGCAATTTTGAGCCGCAAAAACTCGCTCTTTTATCGCACCCAGGCCGGCGCTCACGTCGGCGACGTGTTCATGAGCCTCATTCACACCTGCCATCTGAACGCAGTCAACGCCTTCGCCTATCTGACCGCGTTACTGGAACATCGCGCCGATTGGACGGGAAACGAGAAGGCCTGGATGCCGTGGAATTATGCAGCGGCGCTCAGCGCGTTGAACACCACGTGAGCCGCACGGCATCCAGGCGCGCCGCGGATCACACCGGCGCAGGGCAGTAGCGCTCGGGGGCCGGTGCCGCCGGAAGTCTGCGCCAGGCCGGTGCCGCCTTCGTCGCTCCCGGATCCCCGGCCATCAACAGCACTTGCAACTCATGCGCCTGCAGGCTCGCCGCCTGACTGGCGCTCTTCGGCCAGTACGGGAAGCGATGACTCGATAGACGCTTATGAAAAAGCCAGAACCCCTGGCCGTCATAGCATAGGGCCTTGATGGCGGTATTGCGGCGGTTGCGAAACACGAATAATCCGCCATCAAACGGATCACTGTTCAGCCGCGCTTGGCACAGTCGCGCGAGGGTATCGATGCCGGCGCGAAAATCAATTGCCTCCACCGCCACCAAGATCCGCATCTGCGCTGTCAGCTGCATCATACGCCACCCCAGAATCCGCTGGTGAGCGCGGCAAGCCCCGCCAAATCTCCGCCCTTAAGCTGCACACGCAGCTTCCCGCCGCGCGCATTCTCCATCTCCACCACGCACTCTCCGGTCCCCAGCACCGCTGGCGCCCGCAGTTGCACAAAACGCGCCGACTTGACCGCCACAGCCGTCTTCGCTGCTTCCTTTACCGTCTGCGGCTTCGATCCGATGCTGCGCTTCAGCTGCGCATAATCCAGACCCAGCGACCGCGCCGTGCGGTGTACACCGTACTTGGCGCCCGAATCCACCGCCGCCGACCATAACCCCGGCGGTATCCGCCCCCACCCCCTCTTCGCTCCACGCCACTGCGCAAAACGCCGCCGCAGCCTCTGCAGCGGTTGCGGCTCGATTGCCTGCCTCTGATTCATCGGATCGACTCCTCAATGTAATGAATTGAGGCTCCGACGTTACCCACTCGATGCTAGGAATTCATACTTGCTTGCCGGAAGGACACGAGGAACCGCGCATCGATGCGTTCAGCGCCTCGCATCAGGC
>JBOHMN010000708.1:0-2965 GCA_050730175.1 Acetobacteraceae bacterium
GATTCACAATCCCGCCGATGTGGCGCGATGGACGCCGCACCTGATCCCGTTGCTGAAGAGCGGGAAGGTCAAACATGTCGGCGTCTCGAATCACAACCTGGGCGAAATCGAGCTCGCCAACCAGATCGTTGGAGAAGCCGGGTTCCGGGTCGAAGCCATCCAGAACCATTACAGCCTCCTCTACCGCAGCTCTGAGGATGCCGGCATCCTCCACTACTGCCGCAACCACGGCATCCCGTTCTTCGCCTATATGGTGCTCGAACAGGGCGCCTTGACCGGCAAGTACAGTCCGGAGAACCCGCTGCCGGAAGGCAGCAACCGGGCGCAGACTTACAATGGCATGCTGCCTCAGTTGAGGGCGCTGACGGGCAAACTCGCCGCGATCGGCCAGAGGCAGGGTGCAGCAGCTCCCGATGTCGCCACGGCTTGGGCTATCGCCAAGGGAACGATTCCGATCGTCGGCGTCACCAAGCCCCAGTATGTCGAAGGCCTGGTCCGAGCCAGCAGTATCACGCTCACCGGCGATGACATTGCGGGGCTGGAAGCTCTTGCTGACGCCGCTAACGTGAACACGCGGGGCTGGTGGGAACAAGAGATGTAAGTCTGAAGCTCCGCCGTCCTAAGACCTCGGACCGCCGTTCCGAGCAATACGGCAGGCGATCATATCGTTCTGCGTGATGATCGCCGGTGACCGAGCAGGTTGCCGAAGGCCTCCACCTGATTGTGCAAGTGCTCCAGAGCGCGTTGGCGCCATTCCGCAAGCTCCGGATCACCTGCGCCGCGATGGTTGCCTTGTCCCGCGGTAGGATCGCCCGTATTGTTGCTACACGCACATCGGGCGCGTCCTGGATCGCGTAGCTCGCTGCGCACCGAACTTTTCCAGCGTCTGCCTTTGGCGCAATGGGCCGCCGCGCCTTGTCGCGCCAGAGGACCGCTTTCGGGATCGGCCTGCCGCCTGCTCAACGACCACAAAGGGTCGCACTCAGTCGGTGGATATCGCCAACGCGGTTTCCTTCTTGGTTGGCAAAAACGGTGGCTGGGTTAACTCCCAAATCGTCCGGGTGAATGGCGGGTTTGCATGGAGTGCCGGGAAAATGCGCCCATTTGATTGATGTAAGTGTATGTACCAGGTACCAGCCATGAAGTTGGCGCTCAATCAAGTCTCACCGGAGTCGGAAGCCGCGAAGAGGATCATCGAGAAAACTGAGGCGATCGCGGGACGGCTCAAGGCGCGTCCCCGCGGCGAGAGCGATCGATTGACGATGAGCAAACCATTTCATGCGTCTCGGGTCGCACGGTGGCCGAATGCGGGACTACCTAATGAGCCAGTTCACCGCATCGATAGGAGGAAGTGCGTGGCGACGACAGCGGCCGCTGCCGCCAAGTCCCAGTCTACGCCGTCCATTTCCTAAGCTCCTGTGTGCGCCGCGTCGCTCGCAATGATCCGAGCGAAGAGGCGCGCACGTTCCGCTCGCCGGTGCTTATCCTCCAGACTGGTCTCGATGAAGAGGTGGCATAGCCGTGAACCAGGCACCACGCCGCTAGGCTTAGGTCGGGCACGTCGTCCTCATGAGCGATCGTTCCGACAATCGCCGCCAGCTTGCCGAATGCGGCGGCGGCGGCAGATGCTTCCGGAAATCGGGAGAGATCGACCAATTCCTTGGAGAACATCAGTCGAAAGAGGGCGGGCGCGGCCTGGGCGAAGCCGATGTAGGCCTCGGCCGCCTTCGCCAGAGAATCGGGCGATTCCTTTACAGCGCCCACCGCCGAGCCCAGTCGCTCGAATCCGTTACGGACAAGCTCGGCCAGGAGCGCCTCTTTGTCGGCGAAATGATTATAGGGCGCTTGGCGCGACACCCCCGCTTGCTCGGCGACCTGGCGAAGCGACAGGCCAACTGCGCCGACGGTCTCAACCAGAGCGCCCAGCTTCCACGGCCATTGGGTCGCCGCCTGACCTCAATCAATCGAAAGGAGAAGTATGATGACTGACCATCGCACTGTCATTGTCACGGGTGCCGGTACCGGCATCGGCATGGCCACCGCCTCACGCCTGGCCGAGCAGGGCTGGCGTGTCTTCGCCACGATGCGCCGACCCGATCCGACCCGTCACGGGCCCGATGCTCTCGCGCTTGATGTCACGCGTGACGAAAGCGTCGCTGCGGCAGTGGCCGAGGTCGTTAAGCGCGCGGGCCGCATTGACGCCATTGTCAACAATGCCGGGGTCGACATGGTCGGCGCTGCGGAGGAGACAAGCACCGCCGAGGCCGAAGCCCTGTTTCAAACCAACTTTTTCGGTGTCCATCGGCTGATCCGCGCAGTGCTGCCGATCATGCGAGCCCAGGGACATGGACGCATCGTAACAATCGGCTCGATCGCGGGCTTCCTGCCCACACCGTTCAGCGCCTTCTACTCCGCCTCCAAGCATGCGCTGGAGGGATACACCGATACGCTCGCCTTTGAGGTGAAACCCTTCGGGATCAGGTGCGTGCTGATTGAGCCGGGCTTCATTCGAACCGAGTTGCGCGGCAAGAAGGCGGAAGCTGCCGAGCACATCGATGCCTATGTGGCTCGGCGCGCCAAGATCGGTGGGACATTTGATGCTAACGTTGAGCAGGGCATCCCGCCCGAGCGCGTCGCGGCGGTGGTCGCGGCGACCCTCGACGCGCGCAAGCCCAAGCGACGTCTGCGGGTCGGCAGCGATGCCAACATGCTCGCCTTCGTGCGTCGCTTCATGCCCGAGTTCATCTTCCAAGCGGGGCTCGAGCGTCAGTTCTGAACAGCAGCGCGATCAAGGAGCAGGACGGTGACTTGGAGTGTCCAACAGCGCGTCGGCTCGCGATGCTCGTTGCGACTTCGGTCCGGCTGCTCGCATCACGTACGTTGTCCTGCCCGTTCCGGTCTGCTCAATGGGCGAGTACCGGCCGGAGAATGTCAGCGATCCAATCCATGAACACGCGCACGCGCT
>JBOHMN010000709.1:0-4012 GCA_050730175.1 Acetobacteraceae bacterium
ACTCGGATGTGGTTCGTGGTCCTTGAAGATACTGCCATTTGGCAACATATTGCCCGCCAGGAGGCAGAAGATGAGCGGCCCTGCGAGCGCAGTCAGTCCCGTTATGGACGTCAGTTCCCTTCCGGAGCCGCCGAATCTCGCCAATCCGGCGACGCGAGCGCGTCTGACGCCAGCCGCCGTCGGTGGGGTCGTCCGGTTAGCGGAGATCTGGCAGCTAAGCAATGCCGAGATCTGCGCCCTGCTGGGCGATGTCTCCGAACGGACTTGGTTTCGCATGAAAAAAGGTGAGTGGTCCGGGACACTGTCACAGGACGCGCTGACGCGGATCAGTGCGCTTATCGGCACCTTCAAGGGTTTGCGGCTGCTCTTCTCGGAACCGCTCTCCGATGAATGGGTGCGACTGCTGAACAAAGGACCGCTCTTCGGGGGTCGGCGACCGCTCGACGCGATGATCGAAGGCGGCATCCCGAAGATGCTCGAGGTCCGCCGCCATATCGATGCGCTGCGCAGCGGTCTGTAGATGCCCTTGCCGCCGACGGTCGAGCTGGCCCGGCGCGACACCGTGCGCCTGATTGCGGCCGGTCGGCTTGAAGCCGTGCTGTTGCCGCTCGCGGCCGATCCCGACGCGCTCGAAGACCTCGCCGCCTTGGAGGGCGTCACCGACGGCCAGCTGCAAGCGCAGCAGACAGGTCTGCCCGATCTCGATCCCCGCGAACTCTTGTTTGGCCGTGCCCGCGCCACCCTGATCAACGCCGCCTTCACGCACACCCGGCCCGGCGGCAACCGCTTCAACGGGGAGGACCGCGGCGCCTGGTACTGTGCCTTCGAAGCCGATACGGCGCTCAGCGAGGTGTCGTACCACCTCACGCGCGAACTCGAAGCGATCGGCCGCTTCGAGAACGTGACCGACTATGCCGAGTTGATCGCCGATTTCTTCGGTCCCTTCCACGACCTCCGCCCTGCGGATCGGGCGGCGGAAGCCGCGCTGCACCAGGACCCGGCCATCGCCTATCCGGCCGGGCAGGCCCTCGCAAAACGCCTGCGCCTGGAGGCTGCCAGCAACGGGATTGTCTACCCGTCGGTCCGGGATGTCGGCGGCACCTGCCTCGTCGCGTTCCGGCCCGATCTCGTCCAGAACCTGCGGCAAGGAGGCCTGTGGCGGCTGGAGTGGCGGGGGACTCCGACGCCATCTGCAAGGCGTCAGGATCAGTAGGGGTACCGCCGTGCGGTTTGGGATACGCCTCGAACAATCGCGCCGGTCGCTGCTTCCGCAGCGGGAGCCGAGAGCGATACCCGGTGTTCGGAAGATATCGAGGAGGGCGCCGTCCTCGATGGGCAGATGCGCTCCGCCAATCCTTGCCACGGCACGCGAGGCATGATCGACGACCCGCAAGAAGTCGAGGGGCTCCTCGAGAGGCTGGAATCCTCCCTGCCGCTCCCGGCGATTGTCACGCCGGAACTGGCTGCGGCCATTCGAGAGCGGTCGTCCGGCACCGATCCGCCGCGACGGTGCGCCATCACACAGACGTTCTATGGCGGTGACGAGGGCGGCATTCTCTGCGAGCTCGATCTCGGCGAAGGAGAGCATGCCAAGGAGGCGTTCATCGTATCGCTGACGCATCTGGCCTTTGATCCGGGATCGCCCTTGGCGGGCGAGATCGCAGCCTACCAGACGCATCGCATCGAGCAGCTGCAGCGCATGGACGAAGCAATGCCTTCGGGACGGGGGCGCTCGCGCGCGGCGACACGCGGCCGGCGGCCGGCGAAACTGCCGGGAAGCATGCCGAACCCGGTGCCCAAGGCGATGGCTGCGCATTACCAGGCGCTGGCGGGTTTGACGGATGCGTTCTGCCGCCGGCATCTCAGCGAGGACTATGCGCAATTGGCCCGGCGCGCGGCGGCGGCACTGTGCCGCAAACGTCCGAGCCCGGTGCTGTCGGGGCAGCCGGAAAGTTGGGCCTGCGGGATTCTCTATGCCCTCGGCCAAATCAACTTTCTCTCCGACCGGAGTTCGACGCCGCACATGACGATGCAGGAACTCTGCGCCGGCTTTGGCGTCTCCGCCAGCACCGGCGGCAGCAAGGCCAAGGCGGTGCGCGACGCGCTCGGCATCAGACGTTGGGATCATCGCTGGCTGCTGCCGGAGAATATCGCCGCGATGCCGATGGCCTGGATGATCGAGGTCGACGGTCTGCCGGTCGATGCGCGCGACCTGCCGCGCCCGCTCCAGGTTGCCGCGTATGAACGCGGCCTCATCCCTTACATCCCGGCCGACGGGCCGGAGGGCGAGGGCGGCATCCGGGATGCCATCCTCGCACGCTATGATCGCTACCGAACCGCCAATACGCGGCTCCAGACCATGCTGGCGAAAAAGCTATGGAAGGACCGGGTGGTGCCGGTCGCGCGACGCCTCGGCCTCGCCGCAACCGAAGAGGAAGCAATGCGGCGCGATCCCGACGACCTCGCCCCGGCTGCCGATCTCGCGCTCTACGCGGCTGGCGCGGACGGGACGAGCGCGGTGCAGCGCTATGCGCGGGAGAACGCGGGCCGGCTGTCCGAGCGCGACAGGCATATGCTGGAGGCGATGTCCGCCGCCGTCTTTTCGGTCTTCCGCGTCGCGGGGAGCCACCGCGGCGCCGGAGTGGATCTGACCGACCTGATTTCCGGCGAGCGGTTCTGGGTCGCGGACCGCGGCCTCGAAGCCTCGGCCATGGTCGGCACGGAGTTGGCGCTGCGATTGTTCCGTCCGGACGATTTCTGGATGACGAGCGGGGTTGCCGTGGTGATCGACCGGCAAATTCGGGAGGCATTGGAGAAAGAAGGCCTGATCCAGCGCCAGGCCGTGCCGGGATCGCCCGTGGACCGGAATGCCCTCGCCGAGACAGTCTACCGGCTGGCGCTCACATGAACCTGATCATGCATGCAACATGAGAAGCCGTCAGGACTGTCCTATAGCGTCCCCGTGGGGTGAGAGATCGCCCTCCCGTGCGGCGCCGCTCTCGGCCGGGGTGCGGCCATCGGGCGTCACCACGTCGCGCAGGCTGTCGGCCAGCCTGGCCATCGCCGCGACGCCGTCCTCGACCGCCGCCCGCTCCTCGTCCAGCAGCGGGATTTCCTGAAGCATGCGGGCGAGATTGACTTTGGCTTCGAGCGCCTGGGCCCGTGCCGATTGCTTGGGGATATAGAAGCTGCATTTGGCGCAGGCCATGCGGTGCGGGCACTGGTCGAAGAAGTCGTAGGCGCAGTAGCCGTGCCCGAGGTCGTAGTGCTTCCAGGCCTCCTCGCGGGCCTGTCCGCTCCGCACTGCGTCCTGGTCGATCAGCACCGCGACTGCGCGCAGATTGCGAGCGAAGTAGCCGGCGTCCGTGTACGACCGGGTCAGCTTCGTCGGGCTGATCTTGGTGTAGTGTCGCGTGCTTTCCGGCGAGTGGTGGCCGAGCCACGCCTGCAACTCGAACAGGCTCATCGGCTCCTTGGCGTTGTAGAGTTGGGTCGCGATGGTCGCCCGCGCCCGGTGGCTGGTGATCCGCCCATGCGCATCCTCGGGCGGTACGCCTGCCTTGCGGCAGAGAAGCGGGATCACGACGGCGTTGATGTAGCAGAGTCCGATCCGCCGGCCGCGATGGCAGAACAGGAGCTGAACCCGCTCGCCCGTCTTCGGATTGAGCCACAGCGGCTGCGGCGGGCGCGCGGCCTCCCAGATCGCAATGGCCTCGCCCACGATCCCGTCCACGGGCTTGGTGAACGCGGTGCCGGTCTTGTTGTCCGGCACGTCGAGCAGGCGACCCGGCGCTGGCCGGATAAGGCAGCGCCGTCCCCGCTATCACCCACCTGCCACCGGGTGCAGCCGACACGCAGGCGCAGGATCTCGTCGCGGCGCAGTCCCGAGAACAACCAGATCACGACCAGCGCCCGCACCAAGGCAGCCGGATAGAAATGGCCATTGCCTGTCGCGTCGGGGTCGTCCGGGCGCGAGAGGTCCCGGTCGGTCAGGTTCAGGCCCGCCCAGACC
>JBOHMN010000710.1:0-2093 GCA_050730175.1 Acetobacteraceae bacterium
CCACCCGCCCAGGCAGGGAGCTCTGCCGCCGGCCCAGCTGCGGTACGTGGCTCGGCGTCGGGCGCTGCTTCCTGCGCTAGCGCAACGATCAGCCGCTCGCCAGCCCAGCCGCCCGAAAATGCCCGCCGTTCGGCCGTGAGCCTCGCGAAAGCACGCGCGACCAAGGAATACCAGCAATCCTCGGCGAGACCATTGCGCACCTCCCACCCGGCTATCACCAGGCGGTCCTCGGCGCGCGTGAGTGCGACATAGAGCAGCCGGTTATGTTCCTCGAGGGCCGAGCGCCGCTGCCGCTCCCTGACCGCTTCGACCGCGCGAGCGCGGTATTCCGCACGCGGGGCCAAGAGCGGCACCGCCATCCCGGAATCGGGATCGATGCCCTCCCAAACCTTCGCATTGTCCGGCGGCAGGCCGGTCGTGTCCGGCAGAATGACGAGCGGCGCCTGCAACCCCTTCGCCCCATGCACTGTCATCACCCGGACGAACCCGCCGGCCGCCTCGTTGGCCTCACGTTTGATTTCCGCACCCGACTGCTCGAGCCAGTACAGGAAACCCTGCAAGCTCGGCGGATTGGCCTCCTCGTGGCGGAGGGCGGCATTCAGCAGCTCATCGATCGCCTCCGCCGCCTGGGCCCCAAGCCGCGCAAACAGCCGCGCCCGCCCGCCGAGCGGGCCGAGTGCCTGTACCAGCAACGCGTGCGGCGAAACATAATCGGTGCGCGCGCGCAGGGCGGCAAAGAAGTCCCAGGCCGCCCGCCATTCCGGCCGTTCATCCGCCCGCCCCGCCAACGCCTCGAAGAGGGTGCTGCGCCGCTCCGGGCAAAGCGCCAGGAGGTCTTCGTCGTCGAGGCCACCCAGGGGGCTCACGAGAAACTCGGCAAATGTCAGGTCATCCTCGGGCAGTAGCACCACCCTCAGCAGCGCGAGGAGGTCCGCCACCGCCGGCTCTTCGGCAAGCTGTAATCGATCGAGCCCCGCGACCGGCACCGAAGCCGACTTGAGGGCGCGCACGAGAGCGCGGGTGAAAACATTACGCCGTCGCACCAGCACCAGCACATCGCCTGGCCCGAGCGCCCGGCCGCGACTGGCCAGCTCGACCCCGCCCGCCGTCTCCTTTGCGATCCACTCGGCTAGCGCCGCGGCCAGCCTGACCGGTGCCGAAATCCGGCTCTGGTTCAGATTTTCCGCAGGCACCGTCCATGGTTCCACGGCCGGCGGATCGCTGGCAGGGGCGAGCGGCCAAAGTTCCACCGCTCCCGCCTGCCCAACTCTGACCGCAGCATGATGCATCGGCCGCCCGGCAGGGCCGACGCCTCCAGGCGAGGCCGAATCGGCAAACACGGCATCGACCAGTTTCAGCACCGGCACGGTCGAACGAAAGGAAACGTCGAGCGCCGGCTCGCGCCATTGCGCCGCGGCCCCTTCCACCCGCGCCCTGAATTTGCTTCGCCAGTGCTCGAAGCCCGCCGGGTCGGCACCCTGGAATGAAAAGATCGATTGCTTGGGATCGCCTACCGCGAACAGCGTGCGCCGCCGCTCCCCTGCGCCGACGCCGGCAAAGAATTCAGCCGCCAGCGCATCGGCGATTGCCCACTGCTCGGGAGCGGTGTCCTGCGCCTCGTCCAGCAGCAGATGGTCGATCCCACCGTCCAGCTTGTAGAGGACCCACGCCGCCCCAGGATCGACCAGCAGGCGGTTCGTGTGGCGTATCAGATCGGCGTAATCGAGTCTGCCGGCGAGCGCTTTTTCTTCCCTCAGGATGCCCGAAACCGGCAGGGCCAGCGCAAACAGATCCGCCGAAATCTGCGCGCACCGCGCGGCTGTTTCCGCGGCCAGCAAGCCGACAAGCCGCTCCTGCTCCCCCGCCATGACCGTCACTACCTCTGGCTCGGCTCGTGCCAGACGCGCGCCTACGACGCCGCCGGTAGCCCGAGGTTCGCCCCCGGAGTTCATAAAAATGCTCAGCCAGTCGGCGAAATGCTCCCGCCGCTCCGCCGCCCCAAGCGCAAGCCAGGCAAGTCCAACGGCGGCCCGTGCTGCTATCGTCGGGGCGCCGCGTGCCGCGATCGCCGAAAGCGCCATGCCGAGCGCCGC
>JBOHMN010000711.1:0-1543 GCA_050730175.1 Acetobacteraceae bacterium
GTGCCGGACGGCGGCGGGATATGAGCTTCGGCGGTACCCAGTGGTCTTCGTCGGCGGCCGGCCGCACGCGGCGCTCCCGGCGCCCGCGCCGCCGCGGAGCTGGTCGGAGATCCTGCGCGCGCACGCCCGCCAGGGTGGGCCCTCCAACGGCGCCGGGACGTGACCTGGCAGTAGAGCTACGTTGCGGTATGTTGCAGTATCATGCGGTATACTGGGGTGGAGATGAGAGAGGGTGCAGTGGCTACAAGCACATCGTTCCGGATCAGCGATACTGCCAGGACTCGCCTGGCATCACGTGCCGCCCGCGAGGGCATGACCGCAACAGCGCTGCTTGACCAGCTCATCGTGGAGGGCATCGATCAGCTCGACTATCCGGGAATCGTCTTCCGGGGCCCTGTGCACGACCGGCGCGCTGCGCTGGCCGCTGGCCCGGACGTCTGGGAGGCTATCGCGCGCCTGCAAGAACTCCAAGGCAGTGAAGAGCAGCGGATCAGCCTCCTGGGCGCCGAGTCAGATCTGCACCCGCGTCTTATTCGCATTGCCCTGGACTATGCCGCCGAACATCCGGACGATATCCGCGAGCGGATCGACCGTAACCGGGTCATGGGGGAGCGCAGCCGCCGGACGGCGCGGCAGCGTGAAGCTCTCCTGGCGTGACCGCCTTCCTGATCGATGAGATGTTCCCGGTAGCCGCGGCCGAACCGCTGCGCACCACATACGGCCACGACGCCGTCCACGTCGCCGAGGTAGGCCTCCGGGCCGCTGCCGACGCCCAAGTGGCGGCAGTCGGCCGGGCCGAAAACCGGACCGTCGTAACCGGGAACGTGGCGGACTTCGCCTCCGAGCGCGACCTAGTCCTGTTGTTCGTCCTGAAGAAGAACCTGCCCACGGGGGGCGGACAAGCGGCCGCCCTGGCCAGAGTCCTCGACCGCTGGTCGAAGGATCACCCGGCCCCCTACCTCGGTGCCCATTGGCCACAAGTGGACTAATAGTACTTTGTTAGGTTAGAGTAAGGGTGGCGGCGAGCCGGTCGAAGGTGACTGGCTGTGCTTAGTGGCGTCTGTGTGCTGTGGGACGCGAGTGTTCTGTGGTTCGCTCCGCAGCAGGAAGATCGGGGAGGAAATGGGCTTCGGGGAGGCTTTTGTGCACCATGATACTCAAAAATCTCCCAGAAGCCCGAATACTCCCTGATGATTACAGCCAGGTCGTACTGGTGAGCGAATCTAGATGCGGATGAGCTTAATGAAGCTGGTGGGGTGGAGCATCGAGTCCGGGGCGCGAAGAGCTGCCGGGGCACCGGGTCCGAGGCCTGCCGGGCCCGGCGGAAGCGCTGGCTGCGATCGCCCGCCCGGGCGTGGCCAGCGTGCAGATCATCCTGAACGCGTTCCGGCGCAAGCCGCTCGATCAGGTACTGCCGGCCGCGGCCGCGGCCGGAGTTGGCATCATCGCCCGGGTGCCGCTCGCGTCCGGGCTGCTTTCCGGCCGGTACACCAGGGACACCACGTTCGCCGCCGACGACCACCGCAGCTACAAAGCCCACGGC
>JBOHMN010000712.1:0-5874 GCA_050730175.1 Acetobacteraceae bacterium
GCGCGCCGGCCACGGCAGCAACGCTTCATCGGGCGCGAAGCCGACCGCAACGATCGCGTTCGCGGGCACGATAACCGGGATGGGGTCAGTCGGCCCGTCGGCGAAGGCAACCGAGATCGTGTGCCCCACCAGCAGTTCATAGAGTGTCAAGGCGACCGCCGGCCCGCCACGCAAGAAGAACCGCAGCCGATCCACGCCGAGTGCGGAGAATGTCGCCTCGGGTGTGGCGCAGGCGAGCGTGATTCTGAGCACCGCTTTCGCCCCCTCGGCCATCGGGTTGGCCGGCGCCGCCAGAGGCAGCCCCGAGAGCCTGACGCCCTCCACTGTCACCGGCCACAGGACCAGCGGATAGACGGTGCGATAGCGGCAAGCTTCGCCACGCACCGGTTCGGTGTCGAGAGCGAAGCCGGGCGGGATTGTCAGCGGCTGGGTCAGCTCCGGCTGGCAAACAAACTGTGCCACCGCCGCCGAGGGAATGGGCGCCAGATAGTGCGGATAAAGGACCGAAAGCAGCGCGTCGGTAAGCTCGGGGAACTCGTCGTCCAAACGGTGATGCACACGGGCGGAAAGGAACGCGACTCCCTCGAGAAGCCGCGCCACGTGCGGATCGTCGACGGCATCGGCCGAAAGCCTGAGCCGGCCGGCAATCTTCGGATGGCGCAGCGCGAACTCCCCCGCCAGCTCACGGATCGCATTCAGCTCGCGATTGTAATAGGGAAGCAGCGCATCAGACATTGCTCCGCTCTTTCACGGACACTTCGAGCGAAGCGGTTTCGACCTCGGTATCGAAAGCAACCGGCTCGGGCGCCGGTTCAGCGTGCAACAGCGCTTGAATTCGCAATCTGAGCGTCGCCTCCAGACTGTCCTTGGGCGTCACCAACGTCACCTGAATCTCGGCGAAGCGTGGCTCGAAGCGGCGGATTGTTTCTTCGATCTCGCGCCGCAGGCGGTCGCGCTGGCGGGGATCAACGAAGGTGCCGGCGGTGCAGTCGGGGATGCCGAAGGTGAGCGGCGAGAGGGAGAGCTCGCTCAATCCACCCGGCAGCGTGCGAAATCGTCGGCGCGCGTTGAGCAGCGCCTCGAGGTCGCGCCGCACAGCGCGGCGCAGCACGGCCATCGCTTCCGCCGCCGAAAGTCCAGGGTCGCTCGCCTGGTCCGGCGCCGTATCGATCAGCCGGTCGAGCAACGGCAGTTGCGCGCGCGGCGATACCGAGCGGTTGGCGTCTGCCCTGCCGACCGCAACGCGCCCACCCTCTGTTCCGGCGCGCCCGCTCATCCGCCCGCAACCTCGTCGCCTGCAACCTCGTCGAACGTGAGTTCCGCCAGTTCCATGATGCTGCGTGCCTCTTCCCCGACCAGGAAAGTGCGTTGGCCGACGCCGCGCACCAATCCCGGAGCGAGCTCCCGCCAATCGCTTGCCCTGCCCAGCCGTTGCTCAGGGGTAGCATCGCCGCCGATGTCCGCATAAAGAACCGGCAGATACACCTCCCCGTCCGGGCCCTCCCGCACATCCATCGTCGCCCGCCTGAGGTAGAGATCGCGCGGCCGCTTCGGTGCGTGGAACGCGATGCTGCGCACCCGTTTGGTGGGGATCCAGAAATACTTGCCCGTTGTCGTCAAAACCTCGAAGGAACTGGCCAGCAAATCGTCGACGTCGCGGAAATCGTCGAACCGGCTCGCGCCCGCGCGGCCCGCCGCTTTCGGCCGCCCGTTTTCCAGCGCTGCTGCCTCGCGTGCCGCTCCTGCCACGTCACCCGCGAGCAAAGCGACCAGCGCTGCAAGGCCCGCCCGCTGCGTCGCGGTCGGCTCACCCAGGAACTCCGGCACCCGCGCGTCTCGAAAAAGCTGCCGTCTCGCCGTTTCCGCGCGCAGAAGCTGGCGAAACTCGGCGACCACCGTCGCGGCCCCGGGATCGATGCCGCTCGCCGCATCCAGGATCACGTCAGCCCGCTCGAAGTTGCCCGCGAACAATAGCAATTCAGCCAGGAGAACGCGCGCGGTAAGGTCGGCAGGTTGCGCCCTGATCGCCGTTCCGGCCGCTGCAATCGCGTCGTCGAGCCGGCCTTGGCGGAACAGAGAGCCGGCGGTGGTCTGCACTTCGGACATCAGAACCTCCTCATAGTCTCTCTGGCCGGCGCGGTATGGAGCGCCTGAGCCGAGAGAATGGCGACCGGCACGGCAAACGTTCTTCGACGCGGGACCCGGCCACGTGAACAAGGGGAACGGCATCCGCTTTCAGCGCGCGTTTGCACGGTTGTTCCCTCTGCACCGTTCGCCCCGCCCGACGGTGATCGCGGTGCGATTCCGAGATCACACGAAGATGGAGTCGGCACACTAGCGTGGCCCCGGGGCAACCAGATCCGTCACCAGCCGGAAAGTCGCTGCGACGTCATCGAGCTGGAACTGCGGCTGCAAGTGGATGGTACAGCCGAACACGCCCGGTCGGCCGGCCCTTTCCCGAACCATGATCCGGCCACTGGCCAGCGGATAACGCGCTCTGGTCTCCGGCCCCGCAGAGGTGCTGCGATTGACATAGTTGGTAAGCCAGCCTTGCAGCGCGCGCTCGATCTCATCGGCGGTGCGGATCGAACCGACCATGTCGCGGCCCAGCATCTTGATGTAGTGCGCGAAGCGCGAGACCGAGAGCATGGCGTTGATCTGGGCAGAAAGCTGTGCATTCGCATTCGCTGCATTGGCGTTGGCGCCGATGTACCGCGCGGGAGACTGCAGGCTCCGCGCCGCACTGAAAACCGCCTCCTCGCCGTACGGAATCGCCGTGAGCGGCATCAGCCCAGCGTCCACCAGCACCCGTTCCTGACGATCCGTGAGGACCAGATCGAGTGGCGGCGGCACGGCGATTCCGGGGGGATCGGTGCGAAACGGCTCGACCGGTACCGCATCGACCAGCCCACCCACCGCCTGCCCGGGCTCGGCTCCCCGCACATCCGAGGGCCAACCAGAGGCAATGAACGAACGCACCACCACCGCGGCAAAGGCATAGCCCGCCGACATCCAGACCCGATCCTCTTCGTTCGGGGCATATTCGGCATAGCAGAAACCGTCATTGCGAGCCGGATCGTCGCCCCAGGGCGGCCGGGCAAGAAGGCGCGGCAATGTGACGGCAACGAAGCGCGTATCGACCGCCTGGCTGAGACCGCGCCAGCGTGCATGCTCCCTGTCGCTGAACGGAGCGGCCGGATCCGCGACCCCGGCCAGTTCGCCGAAGTGATCGACGCCGAACAGAGTGGGAGAAGCGGAAATGACCGCCGGAGCGAACGCGGCTGCGGCGACGCCGGCGAACTGGCCGAGCGCGCTCACATCATCGGTCGGGTGGCCAGCTACCGGGCGATGGCGCACTTCATGGTCGAGCACGAGGAGCCCGTACGGCTCGCCGCCGGGCGAGCCGAACTCCTCTTCGTAAATCTTGCGGAACAGGTGGCTCTGATCGAATTCGGCAGCGCGTTCGAGATCCCGACAGATCTCGCTCCACGCGATGGCAAGCACCTTGACCTTGGCACGCGAGCTCGGATCGATGCCACCGATCAGCCACGCGAGACCGCGCCAGCGCCCTTCCATGGCCTGGAGCCGAGGGTGGTGCAGCACGGCATCGAGGGCCGCGCCGAGCATCCGATCGATGGCTGCGACGTCGCGGTCCAGCGCACCACGCACGCGTTCGGGGTCTGTGGCGAGGCGCGCCGCTTCCAGCGACCCGAACCAGGTTGCAAGAGGCCGGTCATCACCGGCAATGAACCCGGCAAGCCGCTCCGCCGCCGTTCCCGAATGCGGTCCGAAGAAACGGCCGGCCAGCACCGCTGCCCTGAGCGGCTGGTCTTGGACATCGCGCTCCAGGACATCATCAGCCATTGCCGGCCCTCGCCGCCTCTCGCGTCCGCTTTTCGCCACCGTTCGCGGCGAACCAATCGGCATACGCACAGGCGGGCGAAACAGGCGCGAGCGTGACGAGAGAAGGCATGCCCCCCCCGCGCCTCTCATCCAACGGGAGGCCGCTCGGTCGCAGGAATCGTCTCGACGCTGAGGCTCGCTCCGTCTCCGCGAGCGCCTGCCCGGCCGCTTCGTCCGTCCTTCCCGGTAACGAACGAAGGGAACAGGACAGTAGTGTCCCGATTCCGAAGTTCCTGATCATCTGTGAGCGGCCGGAATCGGGGCACTCTCTTTTGTTTTCAGTGGCCTGCCTGTCCCCTCCGTCAGCCGCAACAGACGGCGGACGGAGGGGGCAGGACACTAGGTTTTTTGCGGGATCCGCGCGACCATCCGAAGGCTTGTGGTCAGTTCTTCCATTTGCAGCCACGGGCGGAGATAGGCAACCGCGTTGTACGACCCCGGCTTGCCCGGAATTTCCTTCACCTCGACCTTCGCTTCCCTGAGTGGATAGCGCGCCTTGGTTTCCGGTCCCGCGTTCTCGTTGCTGTTGACGTAGTTCTTGATCCAACGATCGAGCCAGCGTTCGCAGTCCGACGCCTCCATGAAGCTGCCGATCTTGTCTCGCGCCAGCACCTTGAGATAGTGCGCGAAACGACTCGACGCCATGATATAGGGCAGGCGCGCAGAGATCGACGCGTTGGCAGTTGCCTCCGGGCGGTCGTATTTCTTCGGCTTCTGCGTGCTCTGCGCGCCGAAGAACACCGCATAGTCCGTGTTCTTGTAGTGACAGAGCGGCAGAAACCCCTGGTTCGAAAGCTCGAACTCGCGGCGGTCGGTGATGCCGATCTCGGTCGGGCACTGCGAGTCGAGATCTCCGTCGTCCGACGTAAAGAGGTGCGTCGGCAGATTCTCCACCTTGCCGCCGCCTTCGGCGCCGCGGATCGCAACACAGAACCCGTACTTCGCAAAGGCATCCGTCAGCCGCGTGCCCATCACGTACGCCGCATTCATCCAGCAATACTGCTGGTGGTCGAGCGGGCGAGCCGCGCCGGCTGCGTCGTACGGCGCTTCTTCGTAATTGAATTCGTCGATCGGCTTAGTTGCAGAACCGTAAGGAAGGCGCGCGATCACCCGCGGCATCACCAGGGTGACGAACCGCGAATCCTCCGAATCGCGATAGCTCCGCCATTTCGCGTATTCCTGCGTGTCGAAGATCTTGGCGAGGTCGCGCGGCTTGGAAAGCTCAGTCCAGTCCTTGAAGCCGAACATGCCCGCCCCGGCAGCCGAAATGAAGGGCGCGAACGCGGCTGCGGCAATGTTGGAGACCAGCCGCAGTGTTTCGACATCGTCGGGATGCTGCGTCCATTCATAGTCGCCGATCAGCGTACCATAGGGCTCACCGCCCGGTGTGCCGAACTCGTTCTCGTAAATCTTCTTGAAGAGCTGGCTCTGGTCGAATTCCACGGCCCGGGTGAGATCGCGCGTCAGCTCCCGCTTAGGCAGGTTCATAACCTTGATCTTGAGGCTGGTGCCGGTCTCACTGTTCATCACCAGATGATGCAACCCGCGCCAGGTTCCCTCGAGCTGAAGGAACTTCGGGTGATGCATCACCTCGTTGAGCTGCGCCGAAAGCTTGCTGTCGATTGCGGCGATCGCCCGGTCGAACGTGCGCGTGAGATTGCGATCGAAGATGACAGTACCGGTCAGCGCCTGTTCGACCAGCGTCTTGACCAGTTCCTGCGCGCGGTCGGGTTCGGTCTGCTTGGTGGCGGCCACCACCTGATCGAGGATACTCGTGGCTTCGGTGGTTGTCGCCTGCCCACCTGCCGCGGCCGTCTCTGAACCGGACATCGCTCAGCCCCCCTCTTTGCCAAGCCCGAGCTGGCCAGAAAGCGTCTTCAGCTCGGCTTCGTTCTTCAGCACCTGCTCGAGCAGGTTCTCGAGCTCCTCGGAGCGATCGACCTTGCTCATCAGATCGCGCAGCTTATTGCG
>JBOHMN010000713.1:0-2289 GCA_050730175.1 Acetobacteraceae bacterium
AAAGGCGCGCACCTGGGTGGGCCGACGTTCGAGGCCCGTTTCGTCCTTGATGCGCTGGCAGGCTTCCGCCACCGTATGGGGTGGATTTTGGCGAAACGATTGCTCCAAGGATTGCTGATGCTTCAGCAGTTCGCTGGTCGGCTTGCGCCAGTGAAACTGCCGCAACGCTTCGAGACCGCCTTGACGATAAACCGCCACGTAGCGGTCCACGGTCGCTTCCGAGACCTTGCCCAAGCGAGCCGCCTGCGTGTAGGTCACTCCTTGGCTGAGGAGCCACAGAACTTCCATGCGCTGCTGCACGCGCGGATGAGGATGCTGGAAGCGTTCTTGGTGGAGGGTCTGTTGTTCTTGCGCGGAAAAAGATAAGCGGGGCATCCTGGACTACCTCTTCAGCTTGAGAAATCACTCTGAAGGGATATTACTGAATGCAGCTGTCCAGAAAAGGCCTCATTTTTGGACGCGTGTAGAATAACCAGGGCAACTGCAATTGTCAGGGCGCTCCAGCGCCAGTTCCGAAATACACACATGGATCGTTCCTCCTTGATCGTCCAAAGGTAAGGCAAGGACACATTAACTTAAGCTAACACATCCAAACAAGCCGAAGTGCCGCGTTCGGCAAAGACATGAGCATTCGGATTGAGAGCACGGCCGCTTGCATTCGATGCGGCTGGGCCTCACCGAACGTCTCCCTCTTGCACCAACGGGAGACCTTCGGTCATGCTGGGGGCACGGTCAGGAGATCGTGCCCCAACGGGGGTCCCAACAGGGTTTAGGTCAGGAGACCGTGCCCCAACAGGTCGGGCAGGCACGCAAGAAGGAAACCCCCACGGATGAACACAGCGAGAGACCGAAGCGAGGCAGGGCCCGTGGAGCCATCATCAACATAATGGTCTTTTCCTGCCTGGATCCTCGGCCCCTCCACTGTGTTCATCGGTGGGCGCTCGCATCAAGCCGCGGCTTCAAACGACGCGGCGGCGCCGTCCCGGCTCGCCCTCGCTGAGAAGTTGCCGTCGCTCGGACGCGGTCGTCTCGAACAGCGTGAAGAACAGTTCCGCGTGCGCATCGGTCCATTGCCGCTCGCGCCGCGCCATCACCACCTGCGCCGTGGCGAACATCTCTCGCAGGGCGTTGCGCTCGTGCAGTTTGCCGCGTCCATAACGGCAAAACGACGGCACCAAGCGCGGCAGCAGGTCGCCACCGCCGAGCAGCTGCCCAAAAACGCCAATCAGCGAGCCGGTGTTGAACAGCGTGTTCAGGCTGGTTTTCACATGATCGCCGACGAACGAACCGATCTTGAGCAGGCCGGTGTTGATCGTTTTGTCGTCGAGGGTCATGCGGATGGGACCGTAATCGGTGCGCAGATCGCTGGTCTGAGTGCCGGCCGCGAGGTTGACCCATTCGCCGACATACGAATGGCCGAGGAACCCCTCATGCGCCTTGTTGCTGTACCCGTGGACGATGCTGGCCTCGATCTCGCCGCCGATGCGGCACTGCGGCCCGATACTGCCGCCGTGGATGCGCGCGCTCTGGATGCGCGTGTCGGCTCCGATATAGCACGGTCCCTCAATGCGGCTAAACGACTGCACGACCGCGCCGCGATCAATCAGCACGGGGCCATTGCGCGTGTCGATGTGAACCATCGGCTCGATTTCCGCGCTGTGGGCGACCAGGCAGCGCTCGGCCGGTCCCGAGATCGCCACGCCGCGCGCTTCGGGAATCCCTTCGTTCCACCAGCGTCGGTAATCGTCTTCGAGAGCCGCTCCGTTCCGTTCGATGAGATCCCACGCATAATCGATCATCCGTCCGCCGGCGGGACGATTGGGCAGTTTGTGCCGCCACTCCGCCAACCGCCACGAAAGATTCGTCAGCGACAGACCGCGTAATTCGCTCGCGGGGACAACGGCGTAGGCCGTCTGCTCGCCGATACAGGCAATGACCGGAGCATCAGGCAGGATGAGACGCTCGGCCGGCGCCAGCCAGCGGGCGTTGACGAGCAGGACCAGTTCCTGATCGGCGTGATGCTCGCGGAAGGCCGACTCCCGTACCTGCAAATGCGGATGATGCAAGCGGCACAAATCCGCCAATTCGGATCGCACTAGCGCGAGAGATACACGTTCCGGCAAGGAACGCTCCAGCCGCTCCAGCAAGGACACGGCCCCGCAGCGGAGATCGAAGGCGGGACGGGTCAACGTCAACGGGTGCAGATTCTTCACACCGGCGTCTTCAAACACATGGATACGCATGGGATGCTCCTCAAGTCGGTTAGCGACGCTTCGCGGAAGCGTCGTT
>JBOHMN010000714.1:0-5874 GCA_050730175.1 Acetobacteraceae bacterium
TGCCGCCCCGCGGCTACTTCCCGAAAATCCAGCAGGTGCTCTCCAGGCACGATGTCCTGCTGGTGGCCGACGAGGTGATCTGCGGGTTCGGCCGCACCGGTAACTATTGGGGCTCGCAGACCCTCGATATCCGGCCCGACATCCTGACCTGCGCCAAGGCCCTCTCTTCCTCGTACCTGCCGATCAGCGCGGTGATGGTGAACGAGCGGGTATTCCAGGCGCTCGCCGAGGAATCACACAAGATTGGCACCTTCGGCCACGGCTTCACCTACTCCGGTCACCCCGTGGCGGCAGCGGTCGCGGTCGAGACGCTAAAAATCTACGACGAGAACAACATCATCGACCACGCCCGCGTCGTAGGCGCGCACATGCAGAAGGAGCTTCGCCGGCGCTTCGCAGGGCACGATCTGGTCGGCGAAGTGCGCGGCATCGGGCTGATCGCCGGGCTCGAACTTGTCGCAGACAAGGCCAGCCATAAGAACTTCGATCCCGCGGCGAAAGTCGGCGGGCGGCTCAGCAAGCTCTGCGAAAAGCACGGCTTGATCAGCCGCGCGATGATCAACGACTCGATGGCATTCAGCCCACCCCTGGTGATCACCGAGAGCGAAGTTGACGAAATGCTCAACCGCTTCAGCCAGGCCCTCGACGAGCTCACGGTCGAGCTGCGCCGTGAGAAGATGGCGGTCGTCGGGTGATAGACGGATGATAGACGGATGATCGAGCGGCCCGGTTGATCGGCCGGCTGCCCGTGAGACCGGCCACCGGGCCAAGGATCAGCCGGCGAACACATAGGCGGCCAGCACCACGAATCCGGCGATCGCCAGCCCCGCGTGGACGGCAATCAGGAACCCCGGGCGCCGGCCGGCGACAAGCAGGCCAAAAAGGCCAAGTCCGGCCAGCAACGCGAGCGCAAACAGCCCAGCCGCGAAAACGCCGAACGGAGCCGTGCCATTGGTCAGCCCGCGCGGCGCACCGCCGAGTGCGATAAGCAGCAAGCCAAATCCGGCAGCGCCGATGATTCCGTGCAGATTCCCCAGTTGCCACGGCGGGCGCGGCCCCTCAGGCCGGAGATGAAGGGAGGCAAGCACGATGCCAAGGACAACGGCCACGCAGAAAACGACGAAAGATCTCTCGAGCATGCAGCGTCAGATGTAACGCGAAGCGACGCTTGCTCGAAGCCCGTTGCCGCGATGCGACGACAATCCCAGATTATCCTGCCGAAGCATACTCGGCCCACGCGGCTCCGAGGCGCTAACTCAACGCCTGCGGTGAACGGCGAAGTCGGTCAGCGCCGAGAGACGGGTCCTGAGGAGCGAAGGCTGGAACAGCCCGAGCGCCCGGTCGGCAGCACCGGCAAATTCGTCCGCACGCACCAGCGTGGCGGCAATCGCTCCGTGCCGCTCGAGCAGCAGACACGCGTCGCGCAAATCCCCGGCGGTCTGCGTGCCCTCCTCGATCGCGCGCTTCCAGAAGGCCCGCTCGGCCGCATCGCCGGCGGCAAACGCATAGAGAACCGGAAGCGTCACCTTGCCTTCCCGGAAATCATCGCCCACGGTTTTGCCGAGGTCCGACTGATCGGCCGCATAGTCGAGCGCGTCGTCCGTGAGCTGGAACGCCATGCCGAGGTTCCTGCCGTATTCCGCCAGGGCCTGCTCCACCGCCGGCGGACTCTCGCCGAGCACGGCGCCAACCCGGCAGGCAGCGGCGAACAGCGCAGCCGTCTTGCCGTCGATCACCTCGAGGTAGCGCGATTCCGGCGTGGCGAGATCGTTCTGGATCGCAAGCTGCAACACCTCTCCTTCGGCAATCGTCGCGGCCGCATCGGAAAGAATGCCAAGCACGCTGAGCGAGCCGTCTTGCACCATGATCTGGAAAGCGCGGGCAAACAGGAAATCGCCGACCAGGACGGAAGCCTGGTTGCCGAACACGGCGTTCGCACTGGCAAGCCCACGGCGGAGCGCACTTTCATCGACGACGTCGTCATGCAGCAGCGTTGCCGTGTGGATGAACTCGACGCAGGCGGCAAGCTGAATATGGCGCGCCGCGCCGGGCCCCTCGCCGCCACGCGGATAACCCGAAAGACGCGCAGTGGCGAGCGTGAGCAGCGGTCGGATCCGCTTGCCGCCGGCAGCAACGAGGTGCGCCGCAAGGCTCGGGATCAACGCAACCGGGCTCTGCATGCGCTGGACGATCGTGCGATTGCAGCGCGCCAGATCGTCGTCGAGCAGGACGGCAAGCGCCACAAGCGCGTCCGGCCCCGCGCCACTGGAGGCGGCAAGACTCGAAGTGGCGATACTTGCCGCGCCGCCCAAATCGCTTTCCCTGCTTGATTGTGGGAAGGACATCGTCACCATATCGGCGACCGCGAATTTTGGTCAAGCGCGGGCGCCGCGCCGAGAGGGCGTGGCCAAGGTAGCGGGAGTAGAGGGCATGCGCGTAATCACCCGGTCCACGGATCCGGTCAGGCTTTCCTTCCTCACCGCGCTGCTCGCCGACGCCGGCATCGCCTCCATCCTCCTCGATAGCTACATCAGTTCGGCCGAGGGAAGCATCGGCATCTTTCCCCGCCGGCTCGCAGTCGCCGAAGAGGACGGCTTGCAAGCATTGCGCATTCTGCGTGAGGCCGGCGAGCTCTAATCCATGCCGCGAACCCCAACATGACGCCGCGGGCGCTCGCCACGCCCTGTCGTGCCGGCGAACCGGCAATACGGAATACGAGCGAAGGCTGGCTCCTCGGCGGACGCGTGCGTTATCGCCAGCCGGACGAGGGATTTCGCAGCGGCATCGAGCCGGTATTGCTCGCCGCTTCAGTGCCGGCCATGCCCACGGACCGCGTGCTGGAAGCCGGTACTGGCGCCGGCGCCGGCTTGCTCTGCCTCGCCGCGCGTGTGCCCGGCGTCGGCGGGACCGGGGTGGAACGCGACCCAGCACTCGCCAACCTGGCAGGCTGGAATTTCGCAGCCAATGGCTTCACGGCGCTCTCGGCCGTCGCAGCCGATATCGAATCGCCGGAAGCCGGCCTCGCCAAGGGCGAGCTGTTCGACCATGCCTTCGCCAATCCGCCATGGCATCCGGCCACCGGCACCGCGCCTCACCACCCGGCAAAAACGGCGGCCAAGCGCGGCGGCGAGAAGCTCGGTGCGTGGATAACGGCGCTGGTCAGCCGGCTCCGCCCGCGCGGCACGCTTTGCCTGGTGCTGCCTGCCGCCCAGGTGCCGCAGGCGTTGGCCGCCGCCGCACAGTCTGGCAGCCCCCTCCTTTTCCCGCTCTGGCCGAAGCAGGGGAGAGCGGCCAAACTTGTTCTCCTTCGCGTGACCCAGGGCGGTCATGGGCCGCTCAGGCTGCTCGCGGGTCTCGTGCTGCATCGCGAGGACGGGCGCTTCACGGCAGCAGCCGAGGCAATCCTGCGCGACGGTGCCGCCCTGGATATCTGAGGCCAGCCTGCCAGGGCGGGGCCGGGAGCAAGACCACCTCACGCCGCAACCGAAGCGGCTACCCGGGCGGCATCGCGCCGTGGTGCCTGAGGTGCCAAAGGCGCTCGTGGGCGGCCACCAGCCCCTCCATGGCACGCCGCCGCTGCTGGTCGGGCGTGGTGCGGCGGCGAGTCACCATCAGCTCGAGCACCCCAAGCAGGCGCTCGGCAACCTCCAGGTCGACCTGGTCGCAGGCCTGATGGAAGGCAACGAGAACCTTGTCAGAAAGCCGCCGCGTATAGCGCGGAGCGGCGCCCGGGATCTCGGCTGTTTCGCCTTCGACCAATTTCGATCTTGCCATCCCTCTCACCCCCCGGCGGGCGGTATCGCACGTTGCCGAACGGCGGGAAATTGCGCCCCCGCAAACCGCCCCCGCAAACCGTCCCCAAGGAACCGAAATGGCTGAAGCTTGCCAGCCGGTCCTCAGAGCCGTGATCCGGTATTCCCGATCCCGGCGGTTGCCCCAATTTCGGATTCCGTGGGTGCGTTCCGGGATCAAAGCTGCGTGAGGCGGATGGCCATCCCGCCGACGCACACGCGCTGCATCACGATCCGCCTGCCGGGTCAAGAACTGGCAGGACACCGAAAATAACGAGCCAGTGTGCCGACGGAGGATGCCACTCGTGAGATACAAGGACCAGGGCAGGCACGGTAATACTACCTATCGCACGTGGGTGACTCGCACGGGCAGCAGAGCGTAGGGCGGAAAGCCGCGAGGCCCGCAAAGCCGAAACCGCGAGCGCGTGGCGGGTGGCCGTGGCAGGCATTCCGCCATTCTCAGAGGCCGCCCAGGCTCCTCGCCATCGCACGAATGGCCGCCACCCCGTATCACCCAGGCTTGGTTTCCACTACTAGCGCGGCGTCGTCGAACGCATCTTCCCAGGTGCCCCGCGTCGAGGCCTTGCTGTATTCGGTAGCGCGATTCTCGAAGAAATTCGCGTGCTCCACCGCGTTCAGCATGGCATCAAGCCACGGCAGCGGGTTCTTCTCCTCCGCGTAGAGCGTGGCGAGGCCAAGTTGGGCAAGCCTGCGGTCGGCGATATAGCGGATGTAACGCTTCACCTCGGAAGCGGTCAGGCCCTCGACTGCGCCGAGCTCGAAGGCAAGATCGATGAAGGCGTCTTCGTGGCTGACGATGGTGCGGCAAATATCCGCAATCTCCTGCCCCAGCGCGGGCGTCCAGATCTCCGGGTTCTCCTCGACGAAGGTGCGAAACAGGCGGATCACCGATAGGCAATGCAGCGTCTCATCGCGCGCCGACCAGGAGATGATCTGGCCCATCCCCTTCATCTTGTTGAAGCGGGGAAAGTTGAGAAGAATCGCGAACGAGGCGAAGAGCTGCAGGCCCTCGGTGAACGCCCCGAACGCAGCGAGCGTCTTCGCGATCTCGTACTTGCTGTCCATGCGGAAGGACTGCATGTAGTCGTACTTGTCTTTCATCTCCTTGTATTTGAGGAAAGCCTGGTACTTCATCTCCGGCATCCCCACGGTGTCGAGCAGATGCGAGTAGGCCGCAACGTGCACCGTCTCGATGTTGGAAAATGCGGAAAGCATCATCAAAACTTCGGTCGGTTTGAAGACCCGCGCATAGTGCTTCATGTAGCAGTTGTTCACCTCGACATCCGCCTGGGTGAAGAAGCGGAAGATCTGCGTCAAAAGGTTCCGCTCGGCCTTGCTGAGGTTCCTGTGCCAATCCTTCACGTCGTCCGCAAGCGGCACTTCTTCCGGCAGCCAGTGCACGGCCTGCTGCGTGTGCCATGCCTCATACGCCCAGGGGTACCGAAAAGGCTTGTAGACCGGGTTTTCGGTGAGGAGGTCGGGCTTCATGTGTCGCTCTACCCTTTCTCGCGCGTTTCCCCCCGGCGCACCGGGTGGGTGGTCATGCTCGTCTTCGTGCCCTTTGAACATCACTGACACGCCAAGCACTCTTCGTAATCCACCCGCGCCGGAGCACGCGTCGCGGCCAGCGTGAGCGGCAACCCGGCCTCGGCGACTTCCTTGGCTTCCACCGGCCGCACGGCCTTCTCGCTCACGTTGTCGGCCCGCTGAATCGACAGCGAGCGGCAGTAATAAAGCGACTTGAGGCCCTTCTTCCAGGCAAGGAAATGAATCTGGTGAAGGTCGCGCTTGTGGATGTTGGCGGGAAGAAAAAGGTTGACCGACTGACTCTGGCAGATGAAAGGCGTGCGGTCGGCGGCATGTTCGATGATCCACCGCTGGTCCAGCTCGAACGCGGTCTTGAACACCGCCTTTTCATCGTCGGTCAGGAAATCGAGCCGCTGCACGCTGCCCTTGTTCAGCGTGATCGACGACCACGTATCCTCGTCATCATGCCCGCGCTCGGCGAGCAGGCGCTGCAAGTACCGGTTGCGCACCGTGAAGCTGCCCGAGAGTGTCTTCT
>JBOHMN010000715.1:0-7146 GCA_050730175.1 Acetobacteraceae bacterium
CCTATACCGGCCCGCCTGCGCCACTTTGAAAAATACGAAACGGTTTCTTTGTGCAGCGGCATCACAATTCATTATCTGTACGACGCGCCGTACGAGAAAGCGACTGGTTCCGGGCATAACAGGTCAGTTAGCGGCGCGGTTGCCTCGGCGGTAAGTACCTGTGCGGTCGTCTACCGAGGCGAGATGTACGACGTGCGCAAAGGGCGCTCATGGACGTTTGACGCGCCCGTGTTCGGGATCTCGTTCGGCGCCAGGCATATCTCGGTTCATATCGAGTTGCCGGACGACGCGACCGTCGTGCCAGATGGATACCGCCAGTTTCTACGCTACGCCGGCGGCGAGCAAGCTCACGTTGAAGCAAGCGACTTTTCGAAGATCGTTCAGGAGAACCGTCCACAGTGGCTGATAGACCTAATCCATTCGTTCGCGCCGGAGAGCAGGTCGAGCGACGACATCCGGGCTGAGCTGCAGAAGCTCCTGAACCAGCTTCGCGTGCGGCGTCTCAGCCCGAAGGTGACGCAGCAGGGGAGCATTTGCGTAGGGCCCGGCGCCGGCCCCGCTGCCGACACTACATTCGGCGTAACCAATGGTAACGGCGGCGACGGTCCGCGGCCCAAGCCCACGGATCTCTCGGTACTGCCAACTGGGGCGAAGCGCGCCGAGATGTTCAAGAACCTGGAACGTGCGCCTGAAATCATCCCGCTAAACACAGACGAGGAAATCGAGGAAAAGGGCCTCAAGGCCCGTGCCGCTCGTTACGTCATGGAAGCAGGCACGTTTTTCGTAAATATGCAATATCCTGCCATAGCAGAGATGCACGCGCTGCTTGAGGCCGAATACGCCGATGCGGACGACCTCGACCTCCTGCGGTCTCTCGCACAGCAGCACGCTGAATCGACCATGGTGCTGCGCGTTGGCCGCACCGTGGTTCATGCGTTAGCGAAGCAGTTGAGCAAGGAATGGGACCGGAAGGCGCTGGAAACAGCGTCATCGCCGGAGAGCCTGAGCATGGCGGCCGACGACTTTGGCGACGCGATGCAAAACGTGCGGCGCGCGATCAGCACCGCATTGCGAACCGTACGCGTTGAGGTAGAGAGCCCCGCTTCTTGAGCGGATAGCGGGCGGTGGTCCAGGGCCTTGGACGCGACTCATCGCCCCGGTCACCACGGCCGCCCAAAGTGGGCGACGTCGACAGCCGCGTCCGCTTAAACCCGATGCCTCCGTCGTTTGCCGCCCGCGGCAGCAAACGTAACGGGTAAGGGGATCAGCAGGCCATTGAAAATAAAGGGGCAGTGGTCCGCCACCGGAAATTTGGCCTGGGCGAAGAACGTTAAGTGTCGGACCACTAAGCAGGCGGCCGGCAACCCTTGGCCACCAGATAGAGTTCGCGCGATTGAGGCCGGCTTGCCGGTGGCTTGGCGTGGCGAACCGTGGTGAAATGGCGCTGCAGAGTGGTGAGGAAAGCCTTCTCGGCCCCACCTTGGAACAACTTGACAACAAAGCACCCGCCAGGTCCGAGCAAGACGGCCGCAAGCGCGAACGCGGTCTCCGCCAGTGCCATGATGCGCAGATGATCGGTTGCGGCGTGGCCGGTCGCGGCCGCCGCCATGTCGGAGAGCACGACGTCGGCCGCGCCCCCGAGAATCTGCCGCACTTTCTCCGCAAGGTCTGGATCGGCGGCATCGGCCGTAACGACGATGGCGCCCGCGATCGGTTCGATGTTCTGAAGGTCGATCGCAACCAGCCTGCCGGCGCCCGCGGCAAGTGCGGCCTGACTCCAGCCGCCGGGGGCAGCGCCCAGATCGACCACCCGCGCGCCCCTCTTGATCAGTCGGAAACGTTCGTTCAATTCCAGTAACTTGTAGGCCGAACGTGATCGGAAACCTGAGCTCTTGGCGGCCTCGACATAAGGATCATTGAGCTGGCGGGCGAGCCACCGTTGCGAGGAGGCCGAGCGGCCGGCGGCGCTCTGGAGCGCTATGTGGCTGCGGCGCGATGGGCCGTGACCAGCACCCCCCCTGGGGTCCCGGCTCATGGCAGCGGGGATGGGCCGGCGCGGCGTTGCCCGTGGCCATGCATCACTCGTAGCAGCAGGCCCTCGCGCAGGCCACGATCCGCGACCACGAGCTGAGGCGCGGACCAAGTTCCGAGGATGGCAGCGAAGATCGCGGCGCCTGGCAGTACGAAGGTGGCACGGTCGGGGCCGATACAGGGGTGGTCCAGGAGCCCGGCATGATCGAGCGCGGCAAGTTCGGCGAGCGCGCGCCCGGCGTCGGCACGGCTGAGCCGGGCCCCGTCCACCAGCCTGCGGCGGTAGTGCGGCAGGGCGAGCGCAACAGCGGCGAGCGTTGTCACCGTACCGCTGGTGCCGACCAGCAGCACGCCGCTGCCGTCTCCTTGGCGGATTTCCCTGGCAATACAATGCACGTTTTCAAACGGCGCGAGCAGCGGCGCCGTCGCGCGCGTCATCGCCGCGTAGCCTGCGGCCGTCGCGGCCTGGTCGCCGAAACGTTCAGCGAGCGTCACCACCCCGACCGGAATCGAGGCGCAGCCGATCAAGCTGTGCCGGCCGCAAGGATCGAGGCGCAGCCACGCGAGTTCGGTCGACCCACCGCCGATATCGAACAGGAGCGCCCGCCGCGGCGCGTGGTCGCCCTCAGTCGCCACGCGAACCAACAGCGGCGCACAGCTTTCGATCGCCAAGCGCGCCTCGTCACGTGGCGTAATGATCGCGATGGCGAGGCCGGTTTCACGACGGACGCGGGCCAGAAACTCCACGCCGTTGCCGGCGTGCCGGCACGCCTCGGTGGCGACCGCCGCCAGCCCCGCTACGTGCCAGTGCGCGAGATGCTCGGCGCAGATCGCGAGGACCGCGATCGCACGGTCCATGGCCGCCGGGTCGAGCCGCCCGCTCTCCTCGAGCCCTTCCCCGAGGCGCACCGTGCGGTTGAAGCTGTCGAGCACGGTGAAGCCGCGGCCGGCCGGCCGGCCGATCAGCAGCCGGCAATTGTTGGTGCCGAGGTCGAGAGCCGCGAATGCCGGCCCGCCATGCTCCCCGGGCGCCCGCAATGGGTGGCTGCGGTGCGGCGGCAGAGGCGGCGAAACAGTGGCAGAATCGACCATGCGAGAACGGCGGATGCGACAGTCGAGGTTCGCGCGCAACCGCCTGAACCGCAAGAGCCATTTGCCGGCGATTCCCGGCCGTGCTATCCGACTTCACGCTCCTTGGGGGATAGTTTAGCGGTAGAACTCCCGGCTCTGGACCGGGCAGCCCTGGTTCGAATCCAGGTCCCCCAGATCTCCAATTTTCCCAATAAATTCGCTGCCACCCAGTTCCCCGCCGACCCTCGGTAGCTCACGTTTTTGCGCTGGTCACAGTATTCTGCGGGACGGGCCGAGCGGGCTTCACCGCGCCTTCACGGCATAGCGGCAGCACTTTGCGCTGCCGTAGGGCCGCGAGAGACAGGCCACGGTGCCGCGCCCGCTCACGCAGCTCCTGGCCATCAGCATCCGGACCACGAAGCCGCGGGTGGGACCCCTGCTCACCGGCCGGCACCAGCCATTCCTGTTCCTTCGCGAACCCCGCGGCTGTGCGGCACTCCGGCCTGCCGAGGGCCGGCCGGATCATGCTCGATGATAAGGGGGCACGCCACCACTGAGTGAACGGGTTCTGCACCCAGATCGCCGATGACGATTTCGCTCCGCGCCACAGAGACGCGAGCCCCACCCGTCGCGGGCCGATGTCCCTTCGGGTCTCCTACGCGGCTCCGTCCCAAGGAACTCCCGCTCAGTCGGTCACCGCGACAGAAGCCGGTGGTTCGAGCCCTTCGACCAACCCGCTCTTATCTTCGCCGAACCATTCAACAAACAGCTTCTGATACTCACCGCTCTTCCTGAGCTCGGCAAGACCGGCGTTGATTTTCGCCACGAGCCAAGGGTCTTTCCTGCTGATCGCGATGCCGTAATATTCGCCCGTGAGCAAGCCGCCAACCACCTTGACGTTCTTGTGCCCGAGCTCGAAGTTGACATTGACAGGATTGTCGAAAAGGACCGCGTCGACCTCTCCTATCTCGAGCGCCTGGTACGCAGAAGAGATGTTCTGAAACTCTTTTACATGGCCAAGATCGAAGCCATGGCTGGTGAGGTAGGTAACCGACGACGTGCCTTTTTTCGTAGCCACGACGTGGCCTTTCAGGTCGGAGAAGTCTTTGATCTTGGAATCCGCCTTGACCAGGACGGAGAGGCCTGACTTGTAGTAAGCGTCGCTGAAGTCGACGTTCTTCATGCGGGCCTTCGTGATGGTGATGCCCGCGACCGCGGCGTCGATCTCCCCGGCCTGCAAGCTTGGAATGATACCTTCGAACGGCATTGTGCGGATGGTGAGGGACAGGCCTGCCGCCTTGGCAATGCCCTTGATCATATCGATATCAAAGCCGGTCACCTCGCCATTCTTTTCGGTCTCAAACGGCGGGAACGTGGTATCGGCTCCCACCGTGATCGACTTTTTCTCTGCATTTGCCGCCACGGCACCGACAGAGTAGACAGAAAGCGCCGCACCCGCGGCGAGGGGTACGACTAAACCGACAAATTCTCTCCGTTTCATCGCGGATATCCTCCAAGTCGGACGTTCACCACGACCGGTCACACGGCCGCTTCAATGCGATAGTCCCAGGGTAGCACAAATTGCCCCGAGTGGCACGTCCGGCGATGCGATCTTTTTGCGCGTCGAGCCGACGAGTCAAGAGCATGAGCACACGACGTTCGCGGTCATCATGCAAAGAGACCGCGAACGTGCTTTGCGTTGCGCACCTTCTCGACACCGAGCGCGATCACCGCGCTGCGCCTTCGCCGGTAGCATCATGCCGGGCCGGCGCACAGAAGGCGAGATAAGGTCGCGGAAGCTGGGGTCTGAATACCGCGACCACGTGCCCCACTCGGCTATCGGCCTCGCAAAACCCCGCCCCTACAGGATCTTCGACAGGAAATCCCTCGTGCGGTCCCTCTGTGGATTGGCAAAGACGTCCTCTGGCTTCCCTTCCTCGACGATGTAACCGTCATCCATAAAGATGACCCGGTGGCCGACCTCCCGCGCGAAGCCCATCTCGTGTGTGACGACCACCATCGTCATCCCATCGGTCGCCAGGCCGCGCATCACCTGCAAGACTTCTCCCACCATCTCCGGGTCAAGCGCCGAGGTAGGCTCGTCGAACAGCATGACGCTTGGGTTCATTGCCAGCGCCCTCGCGATGGCCACGCGTTGCTGCTGCCCCCCGGATAATTCGTCCGGATAGCTGTTCTCCTTCTCCGGCAGGCCAACCCGCGCCAGCAACTTCCGCGCGACCGTATTGCTGTCCGAGGCGGACATCTTCTTCACTTTGCGCGGCCCGATGGTGACGTTCTCGAGAATGGTCAGGTGCTTGAACAGATTAAACTGCTGGAAAACCATTCCAACGTGTTGACGCAATTCATGGATGTTCGTCTTGGCGCTGGTCAGCTTCATGCCGGCGATCTCGATTTCGCCGCTGTTGATCGATTCGAGGCCGTTGAGGCAGCGTAGGAACGTACTCTTGCCGCTGCCCGAGGGGCCTATAACCACCACCACTTCCTGCTGGTCGATGTGGTTCGTGATACCTTTCAGGACCTCGTGCGCGCCGAAGGATTTGTGGATGTCTTTAACGTCTATCAATTTGGAGCCTCCTCTCCAGGTGCGACGAAAATTGCGACATTGCGAAGATGACGATGAAGTAGAGGACGCCTATGGTCGTCCAGATCTGAAACGACGCGAAGGTTGCGGCGATGACGACCTCCCCTTGATAGACGAGCTCGATGATGCCGACGGGCGCCAGCAGCGAGGTATCTTTGACCGTCTGTGCCGCCTGATTGACCAAAGGCGGGATCATGCGCTTGAACGCCTGCGGGAGAACGATATAGCGCATCGTCTGGAGGGCCGTCATGCCGATGCTGGCGGCGGCTTCCTTCTGGCCCCGGTCCACGCCAAGGATGCCCGCGCGGATGATCTCTGTTACGTAGGCTCCCTCGTTCAGGCTCAGTGTGAACGCACCTGCGACGATGGGATAGACGAGCTGCCCGAACAACTTGTTGATCGGCACGAAGGCGGGCAGGCCGAGCACAACGAAAAACAATTGAACCAACAAAGGTGTCGAGCGGAAAATCTCGACGTATACACGCGCAATCCCTTGAAGAACCCAAAACCGGGATAGCCGCATCAGTGCAGCGATCAGGCCGATGACCACCATGAGGATGATGGCGGCGATCGAAAACTCGACGGTCTTAAGGAGACCATCCGCAAGGACCGGGAAATTCTCCCAGATTACGTGCATGAGCCTTACCCAATCTGACCGTTCGCCAGCGGGCGAACCTGTATGAGAACGCGATCTGTCCGTAGAAGGTCGAGTGGGCGTGGCCGACGTTCATCAGGATAGGCGGTTAAAGCAGGTGTGAACACCACGTGCGCACGCAAGCCTGGACGTTCCATGTGTTTGATTCCGATGCTATGGCAGGGGTTGGTTACTTCGGCGCAGCCGATGGGCAGCCAGCGGAGGGGTCTCGCCACCTCCGGTGGCCCGGCGCGCGCCCGCTGAACAAGGCGCCCGCTGAACAAGATGTGAGAGCGACATGGTGCCAAACGCCTTGAGGTCCCGGGCTGCGTGGCAAGTGGCGTTGCCGGTGCAGGGGGTCGCCCCACACCTGCCCCGGCCGGCTCCGTTCGGACGGCCAGTATTAAGCGCGTTATTGATCCGGAGCCAGAGATCCATCGCATTCATCGAGCGTGCGAACAAAGTCGGTGTGAAAAGGGCGGGCCATCGCACCGAAGGCCGCGAGGAGCGCGGTGCGATCGGCAAAGGAAAGGACGTCCCACGCGAGGTGCCATCGAACGCCGAACGCGAAGGAGCGGCTGCCGATGACGCGGACTACCTCGATGGTACCGCCGGGAGCGACCGCGTCGACCGCAAGGCGGCTGGCCCGCCGGTCGATCGCCTGTTGGTTGCGCGCGAGCTCACCACGATCTCGCTCCAGCCGGGAAGGCTCTCGAGCTGGCCGCAGAGCGCAATCCGGTCGCTCACAACCGAGCCGCGATGCCGTCGAGCCAGCTTGACGCGTCACGCGTGCAACGTCATAGTCATC
>JBOHMN010000716.1:0-1624 GCA_050730175.1 Acetobacteraceae bacterium
GAGAGAGATACTCCGGCTGCAGGCTCTGGAAGATCGCGATCTCGATGATGAGCAGCAGAAGCGGCCCGAATTCCGGTTGGGCAAAGAAGTGCAGCCAGGAGCCGTGCGTACGCGCTTCGTCCCGCCCGGCTGCAACTACTTGGCCGGGGTCAGTCCGGACTTGCGGCTCAGTTCCGGGAATTCGTTGCTCCACGAAGGCGATCTCAAAGATGCGCGCGCTTCACCGCTTCTCGCGGTGAAGCGGCGGAGGAGAAGCGCCATCGACGATCCGCCCGGTCACTTCTCCGCGCCGGCGCCGGATGGACAACCTTTTGCAACCTCGCAGCTAATGCGTTGCAGACAGGATCTTTTTGTAGGCCCCGGCCGAGCTCGCATCGTAGAGCTGGCCAGTGATGATATCGAAGCCCGGCGGGATGCCGCTCGCGGCCATATCGGCCATCGAAAGGGCCATATAGCTGGTCGCCTGCGGGGCCTGCCACTGCGCGGCGTTGACGTATCCTTGCTCGACCTCGGCGACCGTATAGAGCGTGTCACCCCAGCCGACGACCGGGATCGAGCCCTTGGGAACGCCCGCCTGGTCGAACACGCGCTTGATGCTTCCCATCACGAGATCGCCGAGACCGATGATGGCGTTGATCTTCTTGCGGTTGGCGCTGATGTAGTCGACCATGCGGCTGATGATCGTTGCCTGGTCGAGGGTGTTCCCGGTGACGTGCCAGGTGGCGCCGAACGGCTTGAGCACGCTCGCGATTCCTTGTTCTTCCTGCACCCCGTAGGTGGCGCCCAGCACTTCCACCGGCAGCCAGACGAAAGCGCCCGGCTTGATCAGGTGATGATCGACCAGGTACTGCGCCCAGTCGTGGCCGAAGACGACGTTGTTGCCGCCGACATAGGCGGGGAAGTGCGCCGCCGGATCGGGAGTGTTGAAGTTGATGATGGGTATGCCGGCGGCCTTGGCGTCGGCGACGGCCTTGACCATGCTGCCGGGATCGGGGCTAGTCGTGACGATGCCGGACGCGTGCGCGGCGATCGCGTCGCCCACCGCTTCCTGCTGCGAGGGCACGTCACCGCTGTGGAACGAGGCTTTCACGGTCTGGCCGGTATCGCGCGCCCAGGTCCGCGCTCCGGCGAGGAAGTAGGTCCATACCGGATCAGCCGGCGAGCCGTGCGAGACCCAGTAGAAGACCCGCTTCTCGGTAGCCGCTCTGGCCAGAGTGGCAAGCGGCGCGCTCGCCGCGACCACGGCCGCGCTGGTGAGGAACGTGCGTTTCTTCAGCATGGTTTTCCTCCTCTGGCGCGCTACGGAGCAGGGTGTCCAGCGGCCCGGCGCGCATCTCTCTGGCAGAGCCTCGCCTTGCACGTTTGCCCGGCAGATCGGCTGCAAATCCAGCATGACACAGCCGGTGCGATAGTCAATCGAATCCCGGAAGCGGCAAGGCGAGTCATGACTGTGGCGCCTCCGGGAGATTGGCTCGCCGTCGCACCGCGAGCGCGGTTCGAAGCTGTCTTCCGCATCGGTTGCCGATCGCGGCGAGGATGAATTCCTCGGCGCGCCGAGCGCTGCATGGCTTCGGGAATGATGTCATCCTCGGCGAAGAAATCGAGGAAGCGCCCGAAGTGATCA
>JBOHMN010000717.1:0-10407 GCA_050730175.1 Acetobacteraceae bacterium
CTTGCTCATTTCGAACCTTGATCGCTCGGCAAGCCTTCGCCGGGGCCAGCGCCAGCCCGTCAAGGCCGCAGCCGCGCAGCGGTGGCGCGGAACGCGCCAGCCTTGACGGGCTGGCGGCGGTCCGGCCCGCTTGTGCCCAAGCGGTCATGGTTCAGCTTGCCTTCCGCGACAGCGTGAGCGGTAGGTCCAGCTCCACGCGGTCATGCATGACCTTCGGCGTGATGCGGCCCCGCTCGCCGCGTTCGAGGCGGACCAGGCCGTAGCCTTCCATGGTTCTCAGCGTACGGGAGAGGTTGGACTTAGCCTTGCCGGTGATCCGGGCCAGTTCGTCGAGCGAGCTAGGCGCCTTCTCCGCGATGACGCGCAGCAGCTCGCGGTTGCCAGCCGACAGGACCTTGGCGAAGGACTCGGTGGAGGTGAACCACACCTTCGGCTCGTCGGCGGCGATGCGACGCTCTCTGCGCGCCACGGCCATCGTGCGCCCCTTCATCTCCTCGTAGCTGGCGATGCCCACTTTCAGCGTCGTCATGGGATCACTCCTCTCTCGCGCAACACTGCATCCACGGTTTTCCAGAAGTCGGCGAGCAAGGTTGCCGCGTCCTGGTAGTCGTAAACCCTGATCGTTCGCAGGCGGTGGCGATGGTCCTGCGGCTCGCCTCGCTTTTGCCTCGCGGCCGGATGGGCATTGTCGAATCCGACCAGCCGTTCGCCTTCCGGACCGTGCAGCGTCAGCGAGTAGTCCAGCCCGTGCGGCTTCTCCGGCGACACCGGCACCCGCGTCACCACGAACCGGACCCAGTGGCCGCCCTTCGGGTCCACCACGAGAACCTGCCCGTCGAGGTCGAGAAGCGCATCGAGGGTCGGGTCGCGGGGTTCCGTCACGGCAGATAGTTATCATACTGAAGCAACGAAAGCAAGGAAAAATGGCTGGCTGAGCGTGGATGGCGCTTTGTTCCTTGATATCGCTAGCGTTCTGGGAGAAACGGCTGGCAGGGCCTCCTTGGCAGCTTGCTGTAAATCTCAACCATCCCAACGACATACGCGGGCCGGACAGCCAAGCTTTTCCCTTGCCGTCCGCTTCTCCCCGTGCTCAAGGGCGGCAAGAGCACCCTCGGATGGCGGAGAAAGCATTGATTCCATTGCGCTTTCGCCAAAAGCGCCAGCTGCTATGTCTGGACCACCATCCTATAATCTATTGATCTAATGAGATGAATCGACCATCAGCCATACTCGCTTTTATCTTGCCGTCCCGCCGCCCGGCCGTTTAGGTCGCCTACATCAACGCATTTCATGACGAGTCGAGCATCGGGACCAGCGGCGTAGTATGCTTATTTCGGTGCGCGGACTCGGCAAAACCGATGCACGCTCGTGGTAGCCTTTCCGCAAGCCGACCGACGCGCGGCGAATAGGTTCAGGACCGGCGGCACGAATGAGCATCGACGGTCGCGAGATCTAATGTGCTGAACGAGGGGGAGCAATTTTGGCGCTGTTTACGACGAGCAATTACCCCCTTATGGCGCTTATCGAGGACATCGATCTGGGCAAAATTGGCTTGCCCGAGTTGCAGCGACCGTTCGTCTGGCCCAACGTCAACGTCCGCGACCTCTTCGATTCTCTGTACCGTGGCTATCCGGCTGGGTTCCTGCTGTTTTGGGAAACCGGGGTGGATGCAGAGTTGAAGGGCATCGGCGTTAAGAACCACCAAGCTGCGCCCAAACTCGCCATCGTTGACGGACAGCAGCGGCTGACCTCGCTCTACGCAGTGGTCAAAGGCGCCGAGATTCTGCGCGCCAATTTCAAGAAGGAGCGCATCCAAATCGCATTCAACCCTCTGTCCGGCCGCTTCGATGTTGCAGACGCGGCGATCCGCAAGGACAAGGCTTTCATCCCAGACATTTCAATCCTTTGGCAGCCAGATTTCAAGCCCAGCGCATATCGAAAGGGCTTTCTCCAACAGTTGCGCGAAATCCGCGAGCTATCGGAGGACGAGGCTGAGCGGATCGAGGACTCGATCGATCATCCGCGCAACCTGCTCCATTACAGCTTCGTAGCGCTGACTCTCTCCTCGTCGGTCGACGATGAGACGATCGCCGAGGTGTTCGTGCGTATCAACGGCAAGGGAAAGGCACTCAACCAAGCCGATTTCATCATGACGCTGATGTCAGTGTTCTGGGACGAGGGCCGCGCCGAACTGGAAGCCTTTGCGCGTGCGGCGACACGGCCATCCGACGGGCAGGCGTCACCCTTTAATCGATTCATCAAGCCATCGCCGGATCAATTGTTGCGGGCGACCGTAGGCTTGTCCCTCAAGCGAGCCCGGCTGGAGAACGTTTATGGCGCGCTGCGCGGGCGCAATGCCAAAACCGGACTTGACGATCCCGAGCGACGTAACGCGCAGTTCGCGCTAATGCGCGACGGTCAGAAGGCGGCATTGAACCTCACCAACTGGCATCATTTTATGGACGCTCTGAAGCTTGCGGGCTATCGGGGCGAGAAGATGATCAGCTCGGAAGCGGCGATAATTTTCAGCTACGTTCTCTATCTGATCGGATTGCGCGACTACGCAGTCGATCGAGCGACGATGCGCCAAGCTATCGCCGAGTTCTTCTTTATGGCGGCGCTGACAGGGCGGTACACTAACTCGCCGGAAACGCGCTTCGAGTCCGACCTGTCTCTTGTCCGCGATCAGCCTGACGGTGCTGCCTTTCTGGCGCGTCTTCGCGAGCTTTGCGCGACGACTCTGACTGGCGACTATTGGGCGATCACGCTACCAAGTCAGCTTGCCACGTCGGCCTCGCGCAGCCCGTCTCTGTTTGCCTATCAGGCGGCCCTCATCAAGCTTGATGCCAACGTGCTCTACAGTCCATTCAAGATTGCAGCGATGATCGATCCGGCGGTCAAGGGGACGAAGGCTGCGCTGGAGCAGCACCATCTGTTTCCTCGCGGCTATCTGGAGGAAACGGGGACCGACGACCTCAAGCAGATTAACCAGATCGCCAACTTCGCCGCTGTCGAATGGCCGGCCAACCTCAAAATCGGCAAGAGGCCGCCTGCCGATTACGTGCCGCCGCTGGACCACAAGATGACCGGCGAAGAACGCGACCGGATGTACGGCTGGCACGCGTTGCCGCCCTTGTGGTGGGAGCTGCCCTATCACGAGTTCTTGGTGCAACGGCGAGTGCGGATGGCCGATGTCATCCGTCAAGCCTGGAAACTGCTAACGATCGGTTCGGCGCCCGCGGCAGCAGCGGCGCCTGTCGCGATTGCCGACCTAATTGCCGGTGGCGAGAGTGGCGCAGTCGAGTTCAAATCAACGTTACGCACGAACCTTCACACCGGCCAAGTTGACGACAAGATCCAGCTTGCCGCACTCAAAACGATTGCCGGGTTTCTGAACGCCAAGGGTGGAACCCTCTTGATCGGAGTAGCTGACGGCGGCGAGGTTCTTGGCCTGATGGCGGACGGCTTTACGAATGAGGACAAGCTGGGGCTGCACCTCGTTAATCTCATCAAGGATCGCGTCGGCGAGGTCTTTCTTCCCTACGTGCATCCCCATTTCGAGGATCAGAACGGTGCGCGCGTGCTTGCGATCCGCTGCGAGAAGGGGCCGAAGGCGGCATTTGTGAAAGATGGCAGCCTGCAACGTTTTTTTGTTCGTGGCGGTAATGCGACGACGGAACTTTCCGGCTCGTCGGTGACCGACTACGCCAAGCAGCGATTCGGTTGAGGCGCACGAACGTCCATCACCGTCGGTCGCGGCCCGCTAAGTCTCAGAACAAACCTTCAAAAAGCCGAGGATACGGAATGAAGAAGACCTCGTTGACTCATCCGTTGGAGATCGCGGCCGTATCCGCAGGGCCAGCCCTCGGGCGAGTTGGCATTACCTTCTGCCCAGGCAAATATGACCGGCAAGCCATGACCGGATATTGGGATCGTGACCTCGCCATCGATCTTGATGCCATCCGAGATTGGGGAGCCGCCGCCGTCATCACTCTGCTAGAGCCGAAGGAAATCCTCCTGCTTCAGGTAGAGCGCCTTGGCGAGGAAGTATGTCGTCGAGGGATGTTGTGGTTCCACCTGCCGATCGCCGATGTGTCCAAACCGGACGAAGGTTTCGAGCGGAACTGGGTTCCGGCCGGTGATGCCCTTCGCACCCTGCTGCGCAGCGGGCGCGACGTTCTGGTCCACTGCCGAGGCGGGCTCGGTCGCGCTGGTACGATCGCAGCTCGGCTGTTGATCGAACTCGGCATGGAACCAGCCACCGCAGTCGATCGCGTACGCGCGGTGCGCCCAGGCGCGATCGAGACACTGGAACAGAAGCAATATGTCCTCGGTATCCGCACGAGCGCGTAGCGGGGGTCGGAGAAGATCATGGACTGGTTTGAGAAAATCACCGGGTTCACTGAGACAAGCTACGGTGAGACGCGTAACCGCCTGTCCGTCGAGGGTGGGTGGCTGCAATCCCATGTCACCGGCCGGAAGTTTGCGGTCGGGCGGCTCGAAGTCGTATCCCTCGAGGCGCTGCGCGAGCGCGTTGCCTCGGGGCACAACCCGCATGGCCGAATGACAGTCCGAAATATCAGCGGCGATGTGCGTCGGATGCACCAAACTCTGGAGTTCAGCGGCGCGTTGTTCCAGGTCGCTTCGCAGTTCAACCTTCTGGAAATGGTATCCCCGAACGTGACGCCGGAGCAGGGAGTGACGCGGTATCAGCATGACCGAACCCAAGGGCCTGCCTGCGCGATCGCGGCTGGGGCGGCGACGATCTACCGCAACTATTTCGCCCCACTTGAAGGTGGAGAGGGGCAAACGGCCGCGCGCCAAGTGGATTGTCTGGAGGCAGTCGGCGCGGCACTTGAGAAATCGCTTGCCCAATCGGTCGAGCATCTCTGGACGATGAAGAACGGCTATGCGCTCTGCAGTGCAGAAGAGCTGAGGAAGATCATTGTCCACCTCGACGGTCTCGACACCTTCGCCACCGACGAGCTTCGAGGCCTTCTGCAGATCGGTGTCCACCAGGACGTTGAAGTGACCGACTCAGAGAGTGACCCTCCCCAACTGGTCTCGCAGGCATTTTGCTCCGCGCTGCCAGTCGCCTATTGTGGCCACCCATCGTCGATGTGGCGACCATTTGCGGAATTGGTGCTCGACGCAGCTTACGAAGCAACAGTCCTGGCCGGCGTGCTCAACGCGCGGAGGGGCGGTTCCAATGTCGTGCTCCTCACCCGTCTCGGCGGGGGTGCCTTCGGTAACGAGGACGCCTGGATAGACGCGGCGATGCGGCGCGCATTAGACAAGGTGCGCGGCATTGACCTGGACGTACGACTGGTGAGCTTCGGATCGCCGGCGCCAGCCATGCTTGAGACCGAGAGGATATTTTCCTGACTTCCGCGGCTAGCTTGCCACTGCCGGCGATAGGGCTATGGCGTAGACATAGTGCTCATCATCGTCGGCCCCGGCACGCCAGTCGCAGCGAACCGCGAGTGCACATCGCGCGCAGCGGCTGAGCCGGGCACCCTGGGGTTACGCACGGAGCGAGTTGCGCAGTGTCGATCCCCGATTACCAAACGCTCATGCTTCCCGTGCTTTCGCTCTCGGCAAAGGGAGAGATGCGCGTGGGAGATGCAGTCGAGGAGCTGGCAAGGATCCGCGAACTCTCCGCTGAGGAACGAGCGGAGCTGCTCCCATCTGGCCGCCAGACGATTTTTGCGAACCGCGTGCATTGGGCAAAAACATATCTGGCGCAGGCGGGCCTGATCGAAAACACCCGGCGAGGCTACTTTCGCATCACTCGGCGCGGCAGGGAGGCTTTGGATGGGCAGCCTTCCCGGATCGATAACAGGTTTCTCGCCCAGTTCCCCGAATTCCAGCAGTTCAAGGAGCGAGCGCGGGCGTCGCAGGCAGGGACACGCGAGCCGGCGGAGCCATCACTGGAGGCGAACTCCAAGGTCCATGTAGAAGCGACGCCGGACGAGGTCATGCGGACCGCGCACAGACAGATCACGGCCGCACTGGCGCAGGACCTGCTCAGCCGGATACTCGCCGCGGCTCCGGCGTTTTTCGAACGGCTGATCGTCAGCCTGTTACTCGCCATGGGATATGGCGGGTCGGTCGCGGGGGCTGGCCGTGCACTTGGCCGAAGCGGCGACGACGGCGTGGACGGCGTGGTCGATCAGGATGCCCTTGGGCTCGATCGCGTTTATGTCCAGGCGAAACGCTACGGCTTGGGAAACAACATCGGTCCCGGTGCCGTCCGCGATTTTTTTGGTAGCCTCGACCGTCACAAGGCAGCGAAGGGCCTGTTTGTAACCACCTCATCATTTTCGAGTGCGGCGCGGGAAACCGCGGAGTTCCTCAGCAAGCGGATCGTGCTGATCGACGGCGAGCAGCTCACCGATCTTATGATACGGTACAATGTCGGATGCAGAATCGAGGAGGCCTTGGAAATCAAGAAGGTCGATGAGGAGTTTTTCGAGTAGCGCGTTTCAGCCCGGAGATGGCACGCGTCCATCGGCAACGACGATGCGATGCCGATCTTCGGCAAATGCGCGGACGTCCTCCTCGCGTGACTGCTTCCTTCTCGCCCCGGCCGCAGTCACCGTGAACCGATACCCGGGATCCCGGCACAATTGTAGACGTCTGACATGTAGCCAAGGCGCCGAGCGGGGCACGCCGCGACGCGCCGAATGTGTGAGAGCAGTCATTGCAACGGGATGTCTTGAGCGGCCCCGAGAATGGCGGATAGCGAGCGTTCGATATCTTTGTCGGATGTTGCCCAGGAACTGACACTGATTCGCATCGCGGCGCGGCTGTGCCAGACGGTTCCGCCGCACCAGCATTCGCCCTCGCCCTGGATTCTGGCGATGACCCTGTTCGTTCGCCGGTCATCTCCGAAGCTGACGACGACCTGGTTCAGGACCACATCGTTCAAGACTTCGACGCCGGCCTGCTGCAAGCCCGCTGCTAGCCTGCGGGCCTGTCGGCAATTCCGTTGCACGAGTTCCGATAGTCCCTGGCGCCCCATCGATTTGAGGGCCGCCCAGATCTCGACCGCCCGGGCACGGCGTGAACTCTCGGGTGTCAGGTTCATCGCGTCACGGCGTTCACCGGGCATCAGGTAAGCGCCGCTGATCGCCATCGCGTCGTGCAGCGCGCTTCTGTCCGCCACCAAAGCGACACCGGAGTCGTACGGAACGTTGAGCCATTTGTGGGCGTCGAGTGCCCAGGAATCGGCAGCGATGAAACCTTTTGCCAATGAGGACGTTTCTTTCGAGACCAGGGCCCAGATGCCGAACGCCCCGTCGACATGTACCCAGGCGCCGCCATTGTGCGCCCATGCGATCAGAGGCTCCGCCGGATCGAACGCGCCGGAATTCACGTTTCCTGCCTGCAGGCAGACGATCGTCGGGCCGGTGATGGCGGGCAATTGACGTGCCGAGATTCGCCCCTGATCATCGCAAGGTAATTGCACGACGCGGTTGCGGCCCAACCCAAGCATGGAGAGGACTTTGAACAGAGACGCATGCGCTTCCGCACCGACGATGACCGTGATCTCGGGCGCTCCGAACAAGCCATCGGCATCGACGTTCCAGCCCGATTTCTGCAGTACCCTGTTACGTGCAGCGGCGAGAGAAGTGACATGCGCCATCGTGCAGCCGGTCACCAGGGCGCCTTCGGCGGACATGGGAATTCCGAGGGCTTCCTTGATCCAGCGCAGGGCGGCTACTTCGAACGCGGCAATGGCCGGAGAGCTGATCCAGCTGAAGCTGTTCTGATCCCATGCGCCGGCGAGATAATTTGCGGCCAATGAAGCGGGAACGGAGCCGCCGGTCACGAATCCAAAATAGCGACCGCCGGCGCTCGCCACGGTGGCCGGAGAACCGAATTCGTCGAGAAAGGCGAGAACGGCAGCGGCATCGCTGCCATGATCGGGAAGCGGCTGGTCGAGCGCTTGCGCAAGCTTCCGTGCTGCGCCTGGCAACGGCCCTACGGGCCGGTTACGCAACGATTCGAGATAGTCTGCGGCGCGGCGCGCGGTCTCGGCCAACAATTGTCGAATATCGACTTCATCCATCCTGCGGCGGCACGTATCGGAAGAGTCCAGGGCTTGCAATGCCGGGAATCGACAGGAGGCGGACGGGGCTGCCGGAGGTGCGCTTACCCAGAGAACGGGCGTCGGACGCAGAGCATCGGAACCCGCGGAGCGGCCTGGCAAGCCCGTGATCAGCGCCAATGCAACCTCAGTTCTCGGGTGACTCGCGTTTTCCAGGCATTTCCGTATCGGCCAAGTGCGAATCCGGATAGTAGCAGGACGGAACGGCGCCAAGTCTCAACCAGGCCATGGCCGCGGTTTCGGGGTCCAGATCGCAAGCTAAGCGAATAAAGCCTTGAGGTGGCAAATCAGCGCGGACGTACTGGTCATCGCGATCAGCTTGCTTCTCAGCGGCTGTGCCGGCGGTTCCCCGGACGGAACCTACCAGTCGGACGTTCACGCCTACCTCCGGACCCTCGTGTACTGCGAAAATCATTTCCCTGCCCTCAAGGACACGCCACAGTGTCGGGCGGCATTCAGGAAGAATGAGGAGATGTTTCCGGGCTGGTACCCGTGATCGGACGGCCCCGGGGCGCGCTGCGGCCGGTAAGCAATATGGCGTCCGGCCCGTCCTGGGTGCGGCGCCTGCTCAGCCCATCCGCTTTGGATGCTACGCGAGCAGGGATTCGACCCGCCGGGTGAGCGCGTGGATGGGTGCGTCGCCGCCGCCGAGGCTGCTCACGATATCCTCGGCCGTCCCGTTGCGGCCGAAGAGATAGACCGCGCTTCCATGCACGATGCTGGAAACCGGATCGGGCGAGTCCGGGCTGGTTGGCGCCTTGTAGTAGACGAAATAACGCTTGGCGAGCGCGTGGAGCTCGGCGGGTGTGCCGTGCAGGCCGTCGATTCCCGGGGGCGGACCGAACTCGGCGAGATAGTTCCGGAGAATCGGAACCGTGTCGTGCGCGAGATCAACGGTGACGAAGAGGAAGCGTGTGCGGGCGGCGTGCTTGCCGAGGCGCGTGAGCAGGCGTGCGGCGTTGTAGGCGGTGAGCGCACACGTGTCCGGACAGCGCGCGAAGCCGAAATAGAGCAGCACCACGTCCGAGTGGAAGTGTGCCGCGTCGACTTTCTGGCCGCTCGAGGCAAGCGTCATCGTGAAGGCGAGCGGCGCAAGATGGCCGCGTATGGAGACGATGCCGTTGTTCGAAGCGGAGTTGGCCCGGGCTGCGAGCGGCAGCGCGCTCGCGAACAGCCCGCCAAGAAGCAGGCGGCGGCGAATTTCCTGGCTCATGGCTTGGCCGGAAGGCGGGAGAGCCACGCCGTGACGGCGGCGCGCTCGGCCATGTCGAGCTTGCGGGCGATTTCCGCCATCTCGGAGTGATTCTTGGGGTTGGTCGCCATGGCGTAGAGCTGATCCATCATGTCGGCTGCATCCTTGCCGGCGAGCGCCGGAGCGGCGGACTTCCGGTCGCCCTCAAACCGCGCGCCGTGGCAGGAGGCGCAGGAGGGAATTTGGCTTGTGCCGTGCTCGGCCAGTGTCTTGCCGTTCGGCGGCCAAGCGGCCGATCCGGCCAATGCAGAGAGCGGCAAGGAGACTATCGCCGCAGCGACGAGGAGCGCTACAGTTCCCGCGGCGGCGGTCGACAGGGGTGATGCGATTGCCAACGGGTGCGGAGAATGCACCTGGTGCGGCACGCGTCAAGCCGCAGACTACCGCGGTTTTGCCGGTGGAACGGAAGTGGATGGTCCCAGCAAGGGAGGCGGTCCCTGCCGGCGATCACCGATGATGTCGTTGAGCGGCACGCAGCGTGCTGGTGATTGGCGCCACCTGCTGTCTCGATTCCGACGCTTCCAACCACGTTCAAATGCCGGAATCGGGACGTTCATTCTTTGTTCTCAGTGGCCTGCTGATCCCCTCCGTTCGCCGCTTGGGGCAGCGAACTGCCGGGGGCAGGACCCCGGCGCTCGGGAAACCCGGCCGCTTCTCTCAAGGGCTCACAGCCCGGCGTATCGTTCGCGCTGCCGCGCTGCGGCGCTGCCGCCGGTGCGGCGCTGTCCGCAGGTTCGATCGCGGCGAGGAATTTGTCGGCAAGCGCGGTGTAAACGGGCCGCGGGCAGATCTGCCGTGAGACGAAAAAGGCCAGCAGTGCGGTCGTGGTGACCGGCACGAGCATGCTATAATTGCCGGTCATCTCCAAAACGATCACGATCGCGGTGATCGGAGTCTGTACCGCACCCGCGAAGTAGCCGGCTATCCCGAGCATCGCGAGCGTCGCCAGCGATACGCCGGGAACGAGACCTGAAAACCAGGCTCCCATCCCGGCCCCGATGCCGAGCGAAGGGGAAAAGAGACCGCCCGGGATGCCGCTCAG
>JBOHMN010000718.1:0-13667 GCA_050730175.1 Acetobacteraceae bacterium
CCTCGGCGTCTCCATGCAGAGCGTCACCGATACGCTCGACGACGCCTTCGGCCAGCGGCAGATTTCCACCATTTACGGCCAGGCCAACCAATACCGCGTCATCCTGGAAGCGCAGCCGCGCTATCAGCAGGACCCCAACGCGCTGTCGCGCCTCTATGTCACTGGCTCGAGCACCTCCAACGGCACCGTCGCCACCGCCGGCAATACCGCGTCCGGCACCACCAACACCAACACCACCGCCACCCCCAACGCCGTCACCGGCTCGAACCAGGTGCCGCTCGATGCCTTCGCGCGCTTCGTCAAGACCACGGCACCGCTGGCGATCGCGCATCAGCAGCAGTTCCCGGCTGTCACCATCAGCTTCGATTTGAACCCTGGCTACGCGCTCTCTGGCGCTGTCGCCGCCATCTCGAAGGCCGAGCAGACCATCGGCATGCCGGCCTCGGTGAACGGTAGCTTCTCTGGCGACGCCGCAGAATTCGCCTCATCGCTCGCTGGCGAGCCGTGGCTGATCCTGGCTGCGGCCATCGCCATCTACATCGTGCTGGGCGTGCTGTACGAGAGCTTCATCCATCCGCTGACGATTCTCTCCACCTTGCCCTCGGCCGGCGTCGGCGCGCTGCTGGCGCTGATGCTGTTCGGCTATGACCTGTCGGTGATCGCGCTGATCGGCATCGTGCTGCTGATGGGCATCGTCAAGAAGAACGCCATTCTGATGATCGATTTCGCTCTGGAAGCCGAGCGTCACCAGGGCATGAGCCCCGAGCAGTCGATCATGCAGGCGGCGCTGTTGCGCTTCCGTCCGATCATGATGACAACGCTGGCGGCCTTGTTCGGCGCGCTGCCGCTGGCGCTGGAATCGGGCACCGGCTCGGAGCTGCGCAACCCGCTCGGCATCACGATCGTCGGCGGCCTGCTGCTCAGCCAGCTTCTCACGCTCTTCACCACGCCCGTCATTTACCTCTATCTGGATCGGCTCGCCCAACGTCTCGGCCGCCATCCCGGATCTGCCCCGGCTCCTGCCGAGTGAGCGTTGCGTGAACCTCTCAGCGCTCTTCATCAACCGGCCCGTCGCCACCACCCTGCTGACGATCGCGATCGTGCTCGCAGGTCTCTTCGCCTTTGCCAAGCTGCCGGTCGCACCCCTTCCGGAGGTCGATTTCCCGACCATCGTCGTCGACGCCAAGCTGCCCGGCGCCAGCCCGCAAACCGTCGCCGCCACGGTCGCAGCACCACTCGAGCGGCATCTCGGCACGATCGCCGACGTCACGGAAATGACGTCGGTCAGCACGGTCGGCAGCGCGCGCATCGTTCTCCAGTTCGGCCTTGACCGCGACATCAACGGCGCCGCCCGCGACGTCCAGGCCGCCATCAACGCCGCCCGCGCAGATCTCCCGGCCGACCTGCGCAGTAACCCGACATGGCGAAAATTCAACCCTGCCTCATCGCCGATCATGGTCCTCGCGCTGACCTCCGCCACCATGACGCGGGGTCAGATTTACGACGCTGCCGACACCGTTCTGCAGCAGCGGCTCTCCCAGGTTTCCGGCGTCGGCGAGATCACGCTCGGCGGCAGCGCGCTGCCGGCAATTCGCGTCGATCTCGATCCGAACGCGCTGGCGAAATACGGCATCGGCCTCGAAGATGTGCGGGCCGCGCTCGCCGCCGCCAACGCCAACAGCCCGAAGGGCGCGATCGAATTCTCCGGCCATCGCTATCAGCTCTACAGCAACGACCAAGCAATCACCGCCGCCGCCTATGCGCCGCTGATCATCGCCTGGCGCAACAACGCGCCGGTCCGCCTCTCCGACGTCGCCACCATCACGGAAAGCGTCGAGAACGTGCGCACAGAGGGCCTGGCCAACGGCAAGCCGGCCGTGCTCGTCATCCTCTATCCGCAGCCGGGTGCCAATATCATCGACACGGTCGATGCGGTGAAGGCGCTCTTGCCGACGCTCCGCGCCTCAATGCCCGCCAGCATCGATCTGACGGTCGCGCTCGACCGCAGCACCACCATCCGCGCCTCGCTCGCCGATACCGAAGTGACGCTCCTGATCGCCGTGGCACTCGTCATCGGCGTCGTCTTTCTGTTCCTCCGCGACCCGCGCGCGGCGCTGATCCCAAGCGTCGCACTGCCGGTCTCCATCATCGGCACGTTCGGCGGCATGTACTTGCTCGGCTTCAGTCTCGACAATCTGTCCCTGATGGCGCTCACCATCTCCACCGGCTTCGTGGTGGACGATGCGATCGTCGTCCTGGAAAACGTCTCCCGCCATCTCGACGCCGGCCTATCGCCGCGCGAGGCCGCGTTACGCGGCGCTCGCGAGGTCGGTTTCACCGTCCTCTCGATGAGCACCTCTCTCATCGCGGTTTTCCTGCCCATCCTGCTGATGGGCGGTATCGTCGGCCGCCTGTTCCGCGAGTTCGGCCTCACTCTTTCGCTCGCCATCCTCGTTTCGCTCGTCGTCTCGCTCACCACGACGCCGATGATGTGTGCCTACCTGCTGCGCCGGCGCGAAACGAAAAAAACCACCGGCCCGCTGGCGCACGTCTTTGCCGCAAGCCGCGCCACGTTCGACTTTGCGCATGGCGGCTACACGCGAAGCCTTGCTGCCGCGCTGCGCCATCCGCTGCTCTTGATCCTCTCCCTCGGCGCGACACTCGCGCTGACCGTCTTCCTGTTCGTGACCATCCCGAAGGGTCTGTTTCCGTCCCAGGATACCGGCGTCCTGATCGGCGGCGTCCAGGCCGATCAGAGCATTTCCTTCCAGAGCATGGAGAAAAAGCTCGCTCAGTTCATGGCGATCATCCGGGCGAACAAGGCCGTCGAGAATGTCACCGGTTTCACCGGCGGCGGGTCAACCAATTCGGCTTTCGTGTTCGTCACTCTCAAGCCGCTGGCCCAACGCAGCGCCTCGGCTTCCGAAGTCATTGCCGAACTGCGCCGCCCGCTCGGCCGCATTGCCGGTGCCAGGCTCTTCCTCCAGCCGGCCGCCGATATCCGCGCCGGCGGACGGCAAAGCAACGCCACGTACCAGTTTACCTTGCAAGGCACCTCGGCGTCCGACGTCTACGCGTGGACGAAGAAACTGGAGAAAACGCTCGCCCATTCACCGATTCTGCGCGACGTCAGTTCCGATCAGCAGCAAGGGGGCCTCGAGGCCAACGTGGTGATCGATCGCGCCACCGCCGCCCGCCTCGGCGTCACTCCTGCTCAGATCGACAACACGCTCGACGACGCCTTCGGCCAGCGCCAGGTTTCGACCATCTACCGCCAGATGAACCAGTACCACGTCGTCATGGAGGTGGCGCCGCAGTACTGGCAAAACCCTTCGATCCTCAAGGATATCTACATCAGCACTGCGGGTGGTTCGGCGGCCGGAACCGCAATCTCCGGCTTCGCCGCGGGCACCGTTGCAAGCTCCTCGTCCAGCCTTTCCACCGCCGCGATCGCCGCCGATTCGGCGCGCAACGCCGCACTCAACGCGATCGCTGCCTCCGGCAAAACGAGCGCCTCGAGCGGCACCGCCGTCAGCACCCAAGCGGAGACGATGGTCCCGCTTTCTGCGGTTTCCCATTTCGCCCCCGGCACGACGCCCCTCTCGGTCAATCACCAGGGCCTGTTCGTCGCATCCACGATTTCGTTCAATCTCGCCCGCGGGAAATCGATCGGCACGGCAGGCGCCGCCATTCGCCAGGCCATGCGCGACATCGACATGCCGCCTTCGATCCACGGCAGCTTCGCCGGGACAGCAGCGCTCGCCGCGAAATCCTTCTCGCAGGAGCCGATCCTGATCCTCGCCGCCCTGCTCGCCGTCTACACCGTGCTCGGCATTCTCTACGAAAGCACGATCCACCCGATCACCATTCTTTCCACCCTGCCGTCGGCCGGCGTTGGCGCGCTGCTCGCCCTGATGCTCGTCCACATGCAGTTTACCATCATCTCGCTGATCGGCCTGATCCTGCTGATCGGCATCGTCAAGAAGAACGCCATCATGATGATCGACTTCGCGATCCACGCCGAAAGAAGCCGCCACCTCACGCCACGTCGGGCGATTCGCGAGGCGGCCATCCTCCGCTTCCGCCCGATCATGATGACGACGATGGCCGCTATTTTTGGCGCCGCACCCTTGGTGCTGAGCCCTGGTTACGGCGCCGAGCTGCGCCAGCCGCTCGGCATCACGATCATCGGCGGCCTGATCGTGAGCCAGGCGCTCACCCTCTACACCACCCCCGTGATCTATCTCTATCTCGACCGTTTCAGCCTCTGGCTGCGCCGCGTCTTCGGTCATTCCACCGCGATGGAACCCGGGGAATGAGAAAGCTTGCGCTAGTGCCCTGCCCCCGAAGTTCGCCGTCGTTTGCAGCGAACGGAGGGGATAAGCAGGTCCCTGAAAACACAACGGAGTGTCCCGATTCCGGCCCGTCGTCGATGATCAGGAACTTCGGAATCGGGACACTAACCGCTTCGTTTCTGCTTGCCGGATGCACCGTGGGTCCGAACTATCAACGCCCGGCCGCCATCGTGCCTGCACACTACAAGGCCCTCTCCGGCTGGGTCGTCGCCAAGCCCGAGGCAGCCATCAACCGCGGCGCCTGGTGGTCGATCTTCGCTGATCCGACGCTCGATTCGCTCGGATCCCAGGTCGCGGTTTCCAACCAGACGATCAAGGCCGCCGCCGCCGCTTATGCTGAGGCGCGCGCCCTGGTGAATGAAGCGCGCGCCGGGTTCTTTCCCACCCTCTCCGCCAACGCCGGCGTCACCCGCGGCTCGGTCAGTGGCGGCAGCAGCACACGATTCTCCGGAGCGTCGTTCACTGAGACCAACTACACGCTCGAGGGCAGCGGCGCCTGGGACCTCGATCTCTGGGGCAGCATTCGCCGCGAGGTCCAAAGCAGCGTCGCCGCCGCCCAGGTGAGCGCCGCCGATCTCGCCAACGCCGAACTCTCTGAGCAAGCTGCCCTCGCCTCGGACTATTTCCAGCTGCGCGCTGCTGACGCCGACGAAAAGCTGCTCCAGGACACCATCACGGCCTATCGCCGCTCGCTCCAGATCACCGAGAACCAGTTCGCCGCCGGCACCGCCGCGCGCTCGGATGTCCTTGCCGCTCAGGTCCAGTTGCAGAACGCGCAATCCGCGGCCATCGGCGCCGAGGTCGCCCGCGCCGAATTCGAGCACGCGATCGCGGTTCTCATCGGCAAGCCGCCGGCCGATCTGACCATCCCGCCCGGAACTCTGGCCGCCGCCGTGCCGATCGTCCCGCCTGGCCTTCCCTCGACGCTGCTTGAGCGCCGCCCCGACATCGCCGCCTCCGAGCGCACGATGGTCGAGGAGAATGCCCTCATCGGGGTGCAGGTTGCCGCCTTCTACCCGGCGATCGATCTCACCGCGCTTTTCGGCTACGCGGGGAACCCGCTCGGCTCACTTATCCGCCTCTCTGACCGCGTCTGGTCGCTCGGCGCCGCTGCGACCGAGCCCTTGTTCGAAGGCGGTGCGCGCACCGCCGCCGTCGCCGCCGCCCGCGCCGCCTACGACCAGAGCGTGGCCAACTACCGCCAGACCGTGCTCACCGCCTTCCAGGGAGTGGAAGACCAGCTTTCCTCTCTGCATATCCTCGCCGCGCAACACCGCGCCCAGGCCGCGGCCGTCGCCTCCGCCACCGAGGAGGTCGCGATCACCCTCAACGAATTCGAAGCAGGAACCGTCGCTTACACCGCGGTCGTCGTGGCACAGGCGACACAGCTCGCCGATGCGGAAACCTTGCTGAATATCCAGCAGAGCCGGCTTTTGGCGAGCGTCAGCCTGATCGAGAATCTCGGCGGAGGCTGGTCGGCGAGCGAGCTTCCAAGCGCAAATTCGCTCCAGCAATCGAACCCGCTGCTCCCCTGACTGGGAAAAAGCGACAGAAAAAAGGGCGGCACCGCAAGGATGCCGCCCTTCGAGTGGCGCGCCGAGGGAGCGACGCGTAATCGGGGGAGGAAACACCGGATCGACCGGGGTCGATCCGGTTTCTTCTTAAGGGTTGAACGTTGACGAAGCGTTACCGTCCGCTTCCGCCATGCTGCGCGCGATCGCACCGCCAACTTCGCCTCTCCGTCGCGCAATATCGCTGCGGTCGATCGACCATCCGTTCTCTCCCGCCACGCCGTTCATCTCGCGAACCCCTTAGAAACGAACTATAACAATTGATTTTCAAAACATTTTATGTCAGCAATCCACGCCGCGTAACGAGCGATGAGACAGGTCAGACCTGCTGTCATGCTTCTGCTGGCCGCACCGGTCCTTGCCGGCTGCGGGGGTGGCGGCGGTCGCGCATACGCTGGCTTCGGCACCCCGACCGACCTCACCTGCGTCCCCTATGTCGAGAATGTGACCGGAATTGTCCTGCCCGGCGATGCCTACGTTTGGTGGGGCGAAGCGGCAGGCCATTACGTCCGCACCCGCCAGCCAGACCCAGGCGCCGTGCTGGTCTTCCGGGCCACGCGGGCCATGCCGCTCGGTCATGTCGCGGTCGTGACCGCCGTGCTCTCCGGACGCCAAATTCTGGTCGAGCACGCCAACTGGGTACCCTATCGGATCACCCGGAACCAGCCGGTCGTGGACGTCTCGCCCGCCAACGACTGGACCCGTGTCCGCGTCTGGTATCCACCGATCGCAACGTTCGGCACCAGCGTCTACCGGACGTTCGGATTCATCCTCCCCGCGACGCGGCTTGCCTCGCATGCCGGGTCTTCCCTTCCCTGAGCGTTATCGGCTAAGAGTCTCCGCTTGCAAGCTGCGCGTTATCGGGCCATGTCGTTCTGCGCAAGGCGGCATCGCGCCAGCAGAGGACACGGCCTGGACGCGAGCCTCCAGTGGAGGAACCATGGGTGGGTTGAGCATATGGCACTGGATGATCGTGCTGGTGGTCGTGCTGCTGCTGTTCGGCACCGGCAAGGTCAGTACGCTGATGGGTGACTTCGCCAAGGGCATCAAGTCGTTCAAAAAGAATATGGCGGAGAACGAACCTGAGGACAGCTCGATGGCCGCAACGGCCGAGCGTCCAAGCGGTTCGATCCCCGGGCCGGCCGGTAGCAGTTCGGCTGCCCGCAGCGCCGAAACGACGCACGCCCGGCAGAGCTAAGCCCGTCGCGCGTACTTAGTACGGCCGACCTGAAAGCCCGGGCATTCTGCGCTGCGCGCGCAACGTGGCGCATCGCTGCTCTCGGCGGGTAGCTCAGTCGTGACGCGCCATTCCATTCCGGCAACACCCGCAACCGTACATTGGGGCACGTTCGACGCCGCGTTGCCGGCTGTCCGTACGGTCAATTCCGGTGATACCGTCGTCTTCGAATGCGTCTCGGGTGGACCGGAGGTCATGCCGCCCGCCGGTTCTGGCCTCGTCATCCCGCCCGCGCTCGCCGCCATACACGCCGCCAACCTGCCGCGCCTTGGCGGGCACATCATGACGGGCCCAGTGGCAATCGCCGGTGCCGAACCGGGCGACATGCTCGAAATCAGGATCGAGGAGATCGCGCTCGGCGCAGACTGGGGCTTCTGTGGCTTCCATCCGCTCGTCGGCACACTGCCGGACGATTTTCCCGAGCACTATCTCTCGCACATCCCGGTTGACCGGGCACACCGCACCTGCCGCTTGCCCTGGGGCACCGAGCTTCCGCTTGCTCCCTTCTTCGGCGTGATCGGCGTTGCCCCACCGCCCGTCTACGGGCGCATCTCCACCGTCGAGCCGCGCGAGCATGGCGGGAACCTCGACAACAAGGAGCTGATCGCCGGCAGCACGTTATTTCTTCCGGTCCATCATACCGGCGCCAATCTTTCCGTCGGCGACGGCCACGGCCTGCAGGGAGACGGCGAAGTCTGTATCAACGCGCTCGAAATTTGCCTGACCGGCACGTTCACCCCCATTCTGCACAAGAAATCGCCCGGCGCCGCGCCGCTGCTCGCCTATCCGCGCGCCGAGTCCCCCACCCACTTCATCAGCATGGGAATGCACCAGGATCTCGATCTCGCCATGAAGCAGGCGTTGCGCGAAATGATTCGCTTCATCACGGGGCGCTCCAATCTCTCGCCCGAAGAGGCTTATCAGTTCTGCTCGCTCGCCGTCGATTTCCACGTCACGCAAACCGTGAACGGTGAGAAGGGCGTGCATGGCATGCTGCGGAAGGGCCTTCTCTTCTAGCCCTCACGCGTCTATATGCCGGCCGCGCCGGAGTGTAGCTCAGCCTGGTAGAGCACTGTGTTCGGGACGCAGGGGCCGGAGGTTCGAATCCTCTCACTCCGACCATTTCTCCCGCCTCATGCGGCCCGAATATCGGTCTTCGCGAAATCATTGCCGGTGAACAGCAACGCTGCATGATTCGCCTTCGCTGCGGCATAAGCAAAACAATCGCCCATGTTGAGGCTGGCTGGGTGCCGTCCTCTTCCAAATTCGGCATATGCTTGGCTTGCCAGCTCCAACTCCCGCTCACCAATCACCACCAGCCGCAAATCATTTAAGTCGCGGAAGCTCTGCACCTCCGCGCCTGCCGAGGCCACCGAATAGAAGTAACTCCGACACAGCCCGGCCATCGTTTCCCAGAGCGAAATCGCCGAGCACAGCCGGACACTCCCCGCCTCCAGACGATCTGCCAGTGCATCGGCGCTGCTCTCGCCCACCATCATGGCGATCATCGCGGAGGCATCGACGAACACCGTCATAGCTCACCTGACAGATCATCGAAGAACGCCTTGTCGGCCGCCTTGCCCGTCGGTTGCGGCAGCTTGTGTTCGGCCCGCCAGGCGACAATCCGCTCCCTGAGCGGAGTGGCCACCCTTGTTCGCCTCAGTTCTGCCTGGACCGCCATCCTGACGGCACCAGTCTTCGAAATCCCACGCTCTTTCGCCAGTTCCGCTACCAGGCGGGCGGTCTCACCGTCCCTTATGTAGAGAGGCATGGCAATGCGTCCTGATATTTGAATATACTATGTAAGATATTCGCATATCCTTGCCTCTGCAAGACGCCTCCGTGCCAGAGCAATATCACCCTGACGGGAACCGCCAGGTGCCGGAAAGCGGTATGACGCCACGCCGCGAAACCAGCCCGGCGTCGGCTTCAGACCGGCGATCCCGCAGTAGGCGGCGAGATTTCGTATCGACCCGCCGCTATCCGAGCCAAGCGCACCAAGCGCGAGCGACCAAGAACTCCATCTCGGCCGGGCTCACGCCAACCCCACGATGTGCGAGACGATCGGGCATGACAACGAAACTGCATCCCCCGAAAGGGCGAGGGAATTATCACGCAGCAAACCCTACGCAGCCCGCCCCCGGCGGCAAGCGCCCTCGCACTCGCGCCACCACCGTGGCATCATCCGCCGCGACGGCGCGGATCCGGAACATCGCACGGCCAGAACATCGGATGAAAAGCCCGCAAATCTCGCCCGGAAACCCGCTTCTCGCCGCCCGGCTCCGCGCCGCGGTCGCGGGCGAGGTGTTGTTCGATCCGGCAAGCCTGGGTCGCTATGCAACCGATGCCTCGATTTACCAGGTTGTACCACTCGGCGTGGTAATCCCGGCCCGCCGCGAAGACATTGCCGCGACCCTCGCCATCGCCCGCAAGGAAGGCGTCCCGGTGCTGGCCCGCGGCGCTGGCACCAGCCAGTGCGGGCAGACCGTGAACCGTGCCGTCGTCATCGACTGCTCGCGTCATCTGCGGCGCATCCTCGATCTCGACCCCGCCCACCGCCGCGTCACCGTCGAGCCGGGCCTCGTCCTCGGCGAGCTCAACGCAGCACTCAAGCCGCACGGCCTTTGCTTTCCGGTCGATCCCTCAACACACGCGCGTTGCACCATCGGCGGGATGGCGGGCAACAACTCCTGCGGCGCGAAATCGATCCGTTACGGCCTGATGGCCGACAACGTCGCGGCAATCGACGCGATCCTCGCCGACGGCACACGCTTTCGCTTCGGCCCAACGCCGCCATCTCCCACCGCCGACCAGCCCACCCGGATCACGGCACTCGTCGCAACCCTCCTCGCCCTCGGCGCTGCCGAGGCCACGGAGATCGCCGCCCGCTTCCCCCGCCAGCTTCGCCGCGTCGGCGGCTACAACATCGACGCGCTGACCCAAGCCGCCCGTGCCGCGGGACGCGGCAACTTCGCCCGCCTGCTGGTCGGCTCCGAGGGCACTCTCGCCTTCTCGGAGGCGCTCACGCTCAAACTCGTCCCGCTCAAGCCACACAAAGTCGTCGGCATCTGCCAGTTCCCTTCCTTCCGCGACGCTATGCTGGCCACCCCCAGCCTGGTTGCGCTCGATCCTGAGGCGGTCGAGCTGATCGACCGCACCATGATCACCCTCGGCCGCGCCATCCCGTTCTATCGGGCGGCGATCGAGAGAATGCTGATCGGCGAGCCCGAGAGCCTGCTCCTCGTCGAGTTCCATGGCGACGAAGAAGCCGCCCTTGTCCGCAAGCTCGATCTCCTCGCCGAAGCACTGGCCGATCTCGGGTTCCCCGGCGCGCTGGTACGCGCCACCAATCCCGCATTCCAGGCCGATATCGCTGCCGTCCGTGAAGCCGGGCTGAACATCATGATGTCAATGAAGGGTGATGCCAAACCGGTCTCCTTCATCGAAGACGCAGCCGTCGATCTCGCCGATCTCGCCGCCTACACCGAGCGGCTGAACGAGGTCTTCGCGCGCCACGGGGTGCAGGGCACCTGGTACGCCCACGCCTCCGTCGGCTGCCTGCACGTCCGCCCGGTCCTGAATATGAAAGACCCCGTCGACGTCGCAAAAATGCACCGGGTGGCCGAAGAATGTTTCGCCCTCGTGCGCGCCTATAAGGGAAGCCACAGCGGCGAGCACGGTGACGGCATCGCGCGCAGCGAATTCCACGAAGCAATGTTCGGCGCCCGCGTGATCCGGGCCTTCGCCGCGGTCAAGCAGGCTTTCGACCCGACGTTCCTGCTCAATCCCAACCGGATCGTCGATCCGCCGCGGATGAACGATCGCTCCCTGTTCCGCTACTTCCCCAGCTACAGCCCGACCAGCGATTTCGCCCCGGTGCTCGACTGGAGGGTGCATCCGGGACCCCTCGGCGGCATGCTCGGCGCTGTCGAGATGTGCAACAACAACGGCGCCTGCCGGGCCATCGATGCTGGCGTCATGTGCCCGAGCTTCCGTGCCACCCGTGCCGAAATCGATTCCACGCGCGGGCGGGCAAATACCCTGCGCCTCGCGCTCACCGGCCAGCTCGGCCCTGAGGCGATGGCCTCCGGCGCGGTAGCCGAGGCAATGGCGCTCTGCCTTTCCTGCAAGGCCTGCCGGCGCGAATGCCCGACCGGCGTCGACATGGCGAAAATGAAGATCGAGGTGCTCGCCGCCCGGGTGCGCCGCTACGGCCCGACCCGCCGCGAGCGCCTGATCGCCGCCCTGCCACGCTATGCACCGCTCGCCGCACGCCTCGCCCCACTCGCCAACCTGCGCAACCGGAGCCGGCTTTTAGCGAGTCTTGTCGAGCGCCTGTTCGGCCTCAGTGCCCGCCGCCCCCTGCCCGCCTTCCGTCGCGATTTCTTTCGTGACAGCGAGTGCAGCGCCCGCCCCGGCGCATCGCGCGGAATAGTTTGGCTGCTCGCCGACACCTTCAACCGCTATTTCGAGCCGGAAAATCTTCGCGCAACCCTCCGCGTGCTCACCGCCGCGGGGTACGAGCCGCAGATATTGTCGCCGCCCGCCGCGAAGCATCGGCCCCTCTGTTGCGGCCGCACCTGGCTTTCCGCCGGCCTTGTCGACCGGGCTCGAGACGAGGCACGGCGGCTGCTTGCCGCCTGCACCGGTGACCGTCCCGTGCTCGGCATCGAACCCTCCTGCCTGCTCACCCTGCGTGACGAGTTTCCTTCCCTCCTTCCCGGACCGGAGGCACGCCGACTGGCTGACCGCGCCTTGCTCGTCTCTGAGCTCCTTGCGCGGGAGAAGCCGCCCCTCGAATTCGCAAGGCGTCCCGCCACCGCTTTCGTGCACGGGCATTGCCACCAGAAATCCTTTGGCGCCTTCCCCGCGCTGCTCACCACGCTCAGGATGATCCCGGGACTCGAGGTGCACCCGATCGCCGCTTCTTGTTGCGGTATGGCCGGCGCTTTCGGCTATCAGGCCGAAACCGAGGCGACCTCGCGCGCGATCGCTGGCCAGAGCCTCCTGCCCGCACTCAAGGCCGCAGCGCCCGGCGATCTCGTAATCGCCGACGGCACCTCCTGCCGCCACCAGATCGCCGATCTCGCCCATCGCCCGGCGCTGCACTCGATGCGCCTTCTGGCCGATTCGCTCCCCTGACCATCATGTTGTACTCTGCCCGCGCGGCCCTGGCGTCGGTGCAGAATTTTACGGCCTGGTAACCGGCCCTTCGGCAAAATCAGGGACCTATCGGAAGGCGAGGCTGGGTGATGCGGGAACAACGCTTGGTTGACGCCGCGCCCAACCAGTCTGATCAGCAACCGGCCAGCCAGCAGTCGCTCCGCGCCCTCGATTCGCGCGCCGGCAGTTCCACCCGTCGCCGGCTGGAGCGCGATCTCCGCACAGCCGTCGCGGGCGGTGGGCTCGTTCTCTATTATCAGCCGCGCTTGCAGCTGGCCTCAGGCGCGATCGTCGCCGCCGAGGCGCTGCTCCGTTGGCCGCATCCAAGGCAGGGGTTGATTTCCCCAGCCACCTTCTTCCCGATCGCCGAGCGCACCGATCTCGTCAACGAGATCGGCCGCTTCGTCCTCGGCACCGCCTGCCGGGAAGCAAAGGCCTGGCCCGCCTCCGCCGGCCATCCGCCGCCTTCTGTATCGGTCAACGTCTCTCCTCGCCAGCTCACCGACGGGGTCCTCCTCGATCACGTTTCCGCAGCGCTCGAATTCTCCGATCTGCCACCCGAGCGCCTTGAGCTCGAGCTGGCGGAAAACATGCTGCTCGAAATCGATCTGGAAACGTTACTGACACTCTCGGCAATCCGCGACCTCGGTGTCGGCCTGGCGCTCGACAATTTCGGCACCGCCCACGCGAGCCTCGCGATGCTGAAGCGCTTGCCGCTTACCGCGGTGAAGATCGATCGATCGCTCATTCGTGGCCTGCCGGGGGATCTGGAAGACGCGGCCATCGTGCGCGCCACCATCGCCATCGGCGACGCTCTCGGCCTCACCGCCGTGGCGGAAGGAATCGAAACCGAAAGTCAGCGCGCATTCCTCTCCGGTATCGGCTGCGATGAAGGCCAGGGCTTCCTGTTCAGCCACCCGCAGCCGCCCGCCGCCCTGGCGACGCGGCTTTTGCTCATGGCAGAGAGCTGATTTCGCGGTAACTTGCCTCCGGTTCGCGGCGGCGCAAGCCTCCCAGCCATGGCTGGCCCGTTCCCAACGTTTCTTTCACTTGTGCTTATGGCTCATGTCAGGCGAGTGAACGTCGTGAACGCCATCTCAGGCCAATGTCACGATGCACTTCGCTCCCCCTCCTGCTCGATCGCCAGAATCGATCGCGACGGCGAGGCCGCGCGGCACCGCCAAAGCGGCGCTGCTCCTCTGTTCCCGAACCATCCACGGCCCTTCCCACCGCGGAGCGAATCGGACGCGCATCATAACCTCGCCCCTTGCGCCCGATCGTCGCCTCACGGTTTCTGAGAAAAGGTGAATCGCATGCGCGGTCTTGCACCGTTCCTCAAGG
>JBOHMN010000719.1:0-3810 GCA_050730175.1 Acetobacteraceae bacterium
GTGTAGAGCGACACGGTCTTGCCACTGCCGGTGGGCCCTGTGACGAGGATCATGCCCTGCGGGCGCGCGAGATTCTTGATGTAAAGGTCTTTTTGCGCCGGCTCGTAGCCGAGCGCCTCGATGCCGAGCGACGCCTGCGACGGGTCGAGGATGCGCATGACGATCTTCTCGCCGAACAGCATCGGGCAGGTGCTGACGCGGAAGTCGATCGCGCGGCTCTTCGAGAGCCGCATCTTGATGCGTCCGTCCTGGGGAACCCTGCGCTCGGCGATGTCGAGGCGCGCCATGACCTTCAGGCGCGCCGAGAGCTTCGAGGCGAGCTGCACCGGCGGCTGGGCAATCTCCTTCAGCACGCCATCCATGCGGTAGCGGACCCGGTAGGTCTTCTCGTACGGCTCGAAATGGATGTCCGAGGCGCCCTTGCGGATCGCATCGAGCATGAGCTTGTTGACGAATCGAACGATCGGTGCGTCTTCGACGTCGTCGCGGGTGACCTTGTCGTCGTGCACCTCGTCGCCGCCGCTGACTTCGAGAGCCTCGAGGTCGACGCCGTCCTCCTCGGAGAAAGCCGGCATCTGCGAGTCGGCTTGCTCGATCGCCTTGTCGAGCGCCTTCTGGAGCTTGTCGTCCTCGACGACGACGGCCTCGATGCTGAGGCCGGTCTGAAAGCGGATCTCGTCGACAGAATGCAGCGTCGTCGGGTCCGCGACCGCAAGGAACAGCCGTTTGCCGCGCTTGAAGATCGGCAGCACGCGATGCTTGGCGAGCAGCTTGTCGCTGACGAGCTTGACCGTATCGAGGTCGAGATTGACCGCTTCGAGGTCGAAGAGGGGCACGCCGAACTCGGAGGCAGCGGCAATAGCGATGTCACGCGCGCTCGCCGTCGAGTTCGCAACCAGTTGCGTGACGATGCTCGTCTTGTGCGCCTGCGCCGCATTGACGGCGTCGAACATCGCTGCCTCAGCCACGAGGCCGTCCTGAACCAGGCGCTGAGGCAGGCCGCCGAGCGGCGGACGCTGCGGAGCGACCGCGAGTGTTGCAGTGTCATTCATGGACTTGCAGCGAGAGGCGTCGAGTCAACACCCAACCGGCTTAAGTCAAATACCGGCGGGATTGTCAAATCTTCGTTATGGTGGCACAGCGGCCATCCGTGACTACGTGACTTGCCTCCCAAAAGAAGAAGCCCCCCGGAGGGGGCTTCTATTAGGGACGACGAACGTCTGTGACTACTTGCAGTTCGTCGGCAAGTACGACGGATTTATTGCGTAGATTGAACCGTCCGCCGGCGCAACGCCCGCAGTGACCGGCTCGAGGTTGGCACCGCCGGCCGCTACGGCTGCCGTAGTAGCGGACTCGGCGTCGCACAACCAGGTGATGTCTCCATTCAGGGACTGATAGGCTGTCCAAACCACGGATTTACCGTTAATGTTGGAGTTGGCGTTGGCGCCGTACATGACTTGGATCTGTCCATTCCCAGGCACGCCCAGTTTGACGCTGCTGACGTAAGTGCCCACTACTACATTGGTGAGTCCGACGGTGGTGTTGGTAACACCCGCGGATGTTCCCTTACTTGCGTAGTACTCGTCGAACGCAGTTTCGACACCGCCGATCAGCGACGAGCCTTCCGACACTTGCGCTCGGATCTCGTAGTTCTGATAGGCGGGAATGGCGATGGCCGCCAAGATGCCGATGATCGCGACGACGATCATCAATTCGATGAGGGTGAAACCCTTTTGCACGGACTTCATGTAAGAGGCTCCTTTCAGAGATTTGAAAAATGGCGGCGACAAAGCGCCTTGCCATGTCTTCGAGCAAGCCCTGTGCCAGTTGCTCTGAATCTGCTTAAATTATTGATTCTATTATAAATTAAAGACGCACGCCCGTTGCGTCGCTTGACTTAGTCTCGTCACTACCTGACGACGAGCGCAGACCTCGAGCGTCACATGGTGACGAAGCGCGTCAGTCCAAGGTCGCCAGGTCGCGCAGCGGGCCAATGTGCTTCTCGTAGTTTCGCCAGCGCCCGACCGACGTCGCGTACACCTTCTGGCGCACCTGCCAGGAGCTCGCAGTCAGAACTCGTCGCCGGTTCTGATTGAAATCGAGGCATCCGCGGTCCCAGGGAAGTTCGAGAAAAGCGAGGATCCTGCGGGTCCAGATCTCTGGGTCAGCCACGAGCTCGGCGTAGGGAACTTCGAGGAACGTGCGGTGCGGAAGCACGGATCGCCAGTGGTCGATCACGCGCCGATGCTCTCGATAGTAGTGAGCGAGGTCCGACAGATCCATCGTGAAATTCAGCGTCGAGGCGAACTGTTGGAAATAGCTGAAATAGCAGGACAGGCAGGTGTCGATTGGATTGCGCCGTATGTATAGAAAGCGCGCACGGGGAAACGTCGAATGTATGACGCCCAGATGATCAGAGTTCAGAGTCGACTTATCGACCACGCGGACGGAATCTTGCGAGTAGATCCCGAGCGTGCGCAGATAGTCTTGCGCCCATGTTTTGCTACGGGACTCCCCGGGCAACTCGCGTCGTAAGGCGTCTTCATGCTTCCAAACGGTCTTGTTCCAGAAGTCCAGCTCTCCGGCCCCAGTCGCGCGAGGATGAGACGAAATGATTTGCTCGACAAGGGAGGTCCCCGACCGCATCATGCCCACGACGAAGACTGGCCGTTCGGACTCGGAGGCTCCCAGTTTGATACTTGACAGAGCGTCTTGTGTGTAAACATTCAGCATATCGTCAACGAAAGAGACGCGCCGACTTCGATCGTAGGGCTCCGCAGCAGCCTTCAGTAGCTCATTGCCGCGCCGGTAGTTCCGGAATGCAGACCCGAAATCCCCAACATCGTCGTAGTACTTCCCTATTGCAAAGCGGAGGTTGGCTTCATCCAAGGGTACTGGCCCGGATTCCACGATCCTCTCCGCGCCCTTCAACCAGGTAGCGTCGGCGCGCGTCATTTTGCGGACTCCGGGGATAGCAGCCAAAGCGGTTGCTGCGGTTGGATCGAACTCCAGAGCTCGGCCGAACAAGGCTTCGGCATCCTTGAAGCGCCCTTCAAAGCCGGCGATTTCCCCCAGGCCGGTCAATGCATTCGCGTTGCGCGGCGCCATCTTGAGCGCCCGTTCGAAGCAGTCCGTGGCGTCCTCGAATCGGCCGGCGAGGATGAGCGTTAGACCGAGTCCAACCCGGGCATTGACGTGCTGAGGGCTCGATTTTACGGCGCGTCGTAAGGGCGTTTCCGATTCAAAGATGAGCCCCCTCATTCGGAGGAGGGTCGCGAGGTTGTAAAGCGCGTCTGGATAGTTGCGTTTGATCTCGATTGCTCTGCGGAGTTCGTGCTCGGCTTCCCGGTAGCGGCCAACATTAATGAAGGTCGCACCAAGGTTGTTGTGTGCCACCGCGTGACGGGGATCGAGCTCCAGAAGCTCCTGGTAGCTGCGAATGGCGTCGGTGTAAGCCTTCTTCTTGTCGAATTCGATGGCCTGAGCGAGCAGCGAGTCGACCTTGCCGGCGTTGGCCCGCTTCGGTGCTGCTGCTGTTACCGCGATGCCGGTCTGCGCGGCGCTGGCTCCGTTCGTCGCGAGCTGCAGCAGCAACATCTGGGTCAGCTCATCGACTTTCTCCGGTTCGGCACCCTTCTCCAGCAATCTCCACTTGAAGGCGTTCGCGAGCTTGGCTCGCTTGAACATATTCAATCCGAGCGGCCGCGCCTCTCGATCCACCTTCCGCAGGAAGGCCTGGACCGCCTTCTGATCCGCCGCGCTCGGCTTCTTACGCTGCCCCCCCGATGCTGCCTGTGCAATCAGGTGGTC
>JBOHMN010000720.1:0-1670 GCA_050730175.1 Acetobacteraceae bacterium
CTGCCGCCAAACGCCGCAACGCGCTCGCCAAGGCGCTGCGTGATCCGCGCTGGAGTCAGCGGACGGTGAAGGCGCGCAAAGGCCGGGGCAGCTATCGGCGCGCGCGGCGACGTGGCGGAAGCCTGAACGAAAAAAGCCCCGGCGGCGCGCGAACGCCCCGAGGCTGATCGACCAAAGGGATGACAGATGGCCGATGCGGCGAAGAGTAGCACGACGGCACCGAAGGGCAAGCGCCGCGACGCTGTTACGCGTCACGCAGTGGTGGTGGAGGGGGCGCCGGCGGCCAACGCTGAGGCCGAGGCGCACTGGCGATACGTCGAGCAGCTCGCGGCCCAGCGTGACAGGGTGCTCGCCGGGCCGGCGGTGGCCGCAAGCGAAAAAGAAGAGAGGCGGATCGCCGAGGCGCAAGAGAAGGCTCGGGCCGCGGTCGGCCCGGATGGGCGAAAGATCCGAACCGAGGTGCCGGTGAGACTGATGAAGGCACCGGCGTTGCCACTGTCACCGGGAGGCGATCCGAAACCTTATTGTCTCGATGATGAGCAGCGGGCGCGCGTTCGAGATTGTCTGAGCAAAGCCGGGCTGTCATTGGGGCCTGACGACTTCAAGCAATTCGCCCAGGACATTGAGGCGTCGATCGATCATCTCCTCGGTCTACCTCCCGAAGGAGCGTTTCGATCTGCGCACGACGCCCTGCGGGACCTTTGGCAGTTGAGCCATGCCGATGACCCGCCGATAGCGCAGATCAGGGCGCGGATACAGAAGCTCCCGAAAAAGGCAATCGAATATTTAGATCGATCGGCCCCGCGTGTGATTTCTAGAATTTTTCAGACCGAACCTCCGATTACGAGATTTCAACAATGGTCCATTGATGCCGACGGCACAAAGCTAGTCGCTGCGACAAGGGTTGTCAGTGCCGAAGGCGCTAAGGCTGTTCAAGGCCGCAGCCGGGGTGACGGCAGACATTCTGCTCGCCGCGTAGAGCCCGTGATCATGGGCGAGACCCGGGGCGCCGGGAGTGATCGCCACCGCGGCGGCCGACCAACGAAGGAACATTACCAAACGCTCGTCATGTACCTGGCGATTGATTGGCTTAGGGCGACAGGCAGTGCGCCCAAGTCCGGCCGAAGCGATTACGGCGGCTTCGGCGATCTGGTGCATAGTGTCTTCCAATGGCTTGGGCTGGATGAAGGAAGCGCGGTTTACGCACTGCGCAACTATTGGAACGCGCTGCAAGCGGTAAGGCCCGGATAGCGTTAGGGATTCCTTCGCTCGGGGCGTAGGAAAGGCGTAATTCGGAGCTGGCATCGGGTTTTCGCCAGCGTGGCCTCGCCGCCACCGTCATCATCTTCGCACCGCACCGGCACACAGCCGCGTGCTGCGGAGATGCATATGGGACTCACAGATATCGAGCGAGCAGCGCCCAGCGGGGGCTGCCGCACCCGAGACAGCGGCGACATGGACGACGCCGGGATCACTTGGCAGCCGCTGTACACAGTCGACGATGCCGCCGGGATAATCGGCACGCGGACGAGACTCTACGGCGAGCTAGCTGGCGGCCGTCTCGACGCTGTGCGCGTCGGCAGGAGAACGATGATCACCGGCGCCAGTCTGCGGCGCTGGGTCGGCAGCCTCCCGCGAGCGACATTCCGCGGCCGCCGCGCCCGCCAGCC
>JBOHMN010000721.1:0-14973 GCA_050730175.1 Acetobacteraceae bacterium
CCCGAAAGCGGGTTTGAAAAGCGATCCCCGGCGGGGGCCGATGGCACGCACCCGGGCCGGCGCTTTTGCGCGACGCTTCGGGTAGCAAGGGCCTTCTCGTCGCGGGCGACGTGATTGACGCGGTGACTGAGCCGGTTGCACGCTCTTTGAGCCGGTGCCGATCGAGATCGCATGATGATGCCGCAAGTTCCGTGTCCATGCGTGAACGCACGGCGGGCCGTGCGGCGGGGGTCACTCGGACAGTCGCGGGTAACGGTCGCGCGCGAGCTTGGCAACTCGCGCAGGTGTAGCGTTGTGCGCGGCACGGCATGGTTGGCGCCGCGGGTCTCGAACCGGAGCGCGGGGACATGAAGGGGCAGGCGTTCGTGAGATGCCGGAGAGGTCACGTGGTCCACGGGCATGGCGAAATGCCCGCCGCCCTACGTTCGGTCGCGGCGCGGGTCGCCCGATCGGGTTGAATCGCGTTAAAGACTGGATTGCTTCGGCGGCGCTGCCGCCTCGCAATGACAGGCTTTGGAGGTGGGTTCGATCGATGCATGAAGAAACTCAGCGTTCGGCAGTGCCGAGGATGAAAGGCGCCTGAACGTGCCAGACGATCGCGACGTTCCCGTCAAGCTCAGGCTCCGGCCGATTGCCGAAATTGCCGCAAAGGCCGGGATTCCGGCCGACGCGCTCGAGCCATACGGCCGGTTCAAGGCGAAGATCCGCTTCGATTTCATCGAGAGCGTACAAGCGCGGCCCGATGGCCAGCTTGTTCTCATGACCTCCATCAATCCGACCGCGGCCGGGGAAGGCAAGACCACGACTTCGATCGGCCTCGCCGATGCGCTGAACAGGGCCGGCACCCCGACGATGCTATGCCTGCGCGAGCCGAGCCTCGGACCGTGCCTTGGCGTCAAGGGAGGGGCAACAGGCGGCGGGCGGTCGCAGGTGGTACCGATGGAGGAGATCAACCTGCACTTCACCGGCGATCTGCATGCGATCACCACCGCCAACAATCTGCTCGCGGCCGTGCTCGACAATCACCTCTACTACGGCGATGCGCTCGGCATCGATCCCAGGCGGATCACGTGGCGCCGCTGCGTCGATCTAAATGACCGGAGTCTCAGGAACATCGTGACCGGCCTCGCAGGCAATGGCCCGGTGCGCGAGGAAGGCTACGACATCACCGCTGCCTCCGAAGTGATGGCCCTCATGGCGCTGGCGCGCGATCTTCCCGATCTTGCCCACCGCGTTGGCCGAGTGATCGTCGCGGAAAGGCGCGACGGCAGTCGGGTGACGGCACGCGATCTCAAGGCCGACGGGGCGATGGCGGCGCTGCTCCGCGACGCGCTGATGCCGAATATCGTGCAGACGCTCGAGGGCTCGCCGGCGCTGGTCCATTGCGGGCCGTTCGGCAACATCGCGCACGGCTGCAGCTCGGTGATGGCGACCCGGCTCGGCCTGAAACTCGCGCCCATCGTCTTGACCGAGGCCGGGTTCGGCGCCGATCTCGGCGGCGAAAAGTTTTGCGACATCAAGTGCCGTCTTGCCGGTCTCGCACCTGCGGCTTGCGTGATCGTGGTCACCGTCCGCGCGCTCAAGCTGCAGGGGGGAGCGGCAAAATCCGCGCTCGAGGCGGAAGATGTCGCGGCGGTCGGCCGCGGGATCGCGAACCTCGAGAGGCACGTCGAGAATATGGGAAAATTCGGCCTGCCGATGCTGGTTGCGGTCAACGGCTTCGCATCCGATACGCAAGCGGAGATCGCCGTGATCCAGCAGGCCACGCAGGCGCTGGGATTGCAGGCGGTTCCTTGCACACATTGGGCGGATGGTGCGAAAGGCGCGGCTGAGCTCGCCGCATCGCTGCTGGCGCTGCTCGCCGAGCGCCAGGCCAAGTTTGCACCTCTCTATCCGGACGATCTCCCGCTGCTCGAGAAGATCCGGACGATCGCACGTGAAATCTATCGCGCCAGGGACATCTCGGCGCCCGCCGCGATTGTGCGCCGGCTCACGGCCTTCGAGCGCGCGGGGTTTGCGAAGGTGCCGGTTTGCATCGCCAAGACGCAGTATAGCTTCAGCGGGGACCCCAGCCTGCTCGGCGCACCCAAAGATCACGTTCTGCCCATCCGCGAGGTCAGGCTCGCGGCAGGGGCTGGCTTCGTGGTGGCGATTGCCGGCGACATCCTCACCATGCCAGGACTGCCGCGCGTTCCGGCGACGGAACGGATCGGGCTTTCGAGCGAGGGCGAGATAGTCGGTGTCGTGTAGGGGCGGGTGGGATCGCGCGGCCGAACAGGCTATCCGTGCGCTTTCCGACGATTCGCGAAGTGCCGGATTACCACAAGACGCGCGCGTATGCAGTTGGTTACCTTCAAGGGGCTTATCGCGGGGTAAGGGTTACTGCGCAGGACACCGTGTCACCTGGATGCAGGGTGATCAGTCCCGCTGCTTCCGGGTTGCTCTCCGCATGGGCATTGATGCGGTGGCTTATGGGTTCGAAGCAGAAGAAGTCCGCCTGCGGCCCTGGGGAATAGACGATGCAGCGGCGCAAGTTGGCGGAGGCGCGCATCTCGAGGGCGAGATTGCGTTCCGGCCAACGCACCATAGCGTTGCCATCCCAGCCTTCGAACGATGCATTGATCCAGGAGACTGGCAGGGGTTGCGGCGCGCGGAAGTTCCACTCCGGCCTCGCGGCAACATCGAGGCGCACGGTTGGGAGATGGTCGTCGTCTTCGAGCCAGACGGTGTCGGCCGGCGCCTCAAGCACCGTTCCCTGAGTGCGCGGCAGCCAGGGATGAAAGCCAAGGCCGTAGGCCAAGGGCCGCGCCCCAAGATGCGTCAGGCTGAGCGCCATCGTCAGGGCGGATGCGGAGAGGGCGTAAGAAAGTTCGGCCATATAGTCGAACGGCGGCATCGCGCGGCTTCGAAGCTCGAGAACGATCGCTGCTTTGTCAGCACGCGCGACCTGCCAAGGCGATCGCCAACCGTCGCCGTGGATCGGGAGCTTCTCCCCAGGCATCAGGCACGGCATTCGGTAGAACGTGCCATCCAACGTGATGCCGCCGGCCGCGAGCCGGTTCGACCATGGCAGCAGCGGGTAGCAAGCGAGCAGATTCGGATCCCCGGTCCCTGACTCCGGCCAGGGGCGAAGCAGGGATTCGCGCCGACCGGCGCGGGTGAGATCGAAGCGGGCCAGGCCGCCGCCCACAACCGGTGCGATCTCTGCGGAGAGATTTCCGGCGCGCAAAAAGCGTGTGGCCGGACGCAGCTCTTCACCACCCGCCATCGATCGCGATGTTCTGGCCGGTGATGAAATCAGATTGCGGGCTTGCCAGGAACAGCACGAGGGAAGCGACGTCGGCGGGCTCGCCGCGCCGCTTCAAGGACTGGTTCTCCAGGATCCAGTCATTGTATTGCTGCAGCCTCTCGCCGAACACCCGCGCCTCCGCTTCCGAGACGATGGCCCCGGGGCTCACCGCATTCACTCGGACGCCGTGCGGACCGAGCTCGCGCGCGAGCGTCTTGGTCAACCCGAGCATCGCGCCCTTGGAAGCGACGTATGGAACATATCCGCTCCACCTTCCGTTCAGGGTGATGCTGCAAAAATTGATGATCTTTCCGTAGCCTTTGGCGATCATTCCGGGTGCCACGGCCTGCGCCAGGGCAAAGGCGGCGCTGCTGTTGACCCGTATCTGCTCTTCGTATTCGGCGAGCGCGAAATCCTGGAAAGGTCGGTTGATGATCAGGGCGGCGTTGTTGATCAGGATATCGATCCCATTTTCTGCTTTGGCCAGCGCCGCCACGACATCCCGCGCCGCCGCCAGTTCGCTCAGATCCTGATTGACGTAGTGGACGAGGGTTACGGTTTTGGCGGCGAGTGCTTCGGCAAATTCCGGCCCGCGTGCGGCATCGCGGTCGAGCAGCCAGAGCCTGGCTCCGGCCGCTGCCAGGCGCTCGGCCTGCGCACGACCCAGGCTGCCCAGGGCCCCGGTCAACAAAACGTTCCGTCCATCCAGCCGCACGAAAGTTCCTCCGCCATGCGCACTCACAAGAGGCCGCTCACTTCGCTGATCGTCGTCTCCTCGCGGGCGGTGTCGCGCACGATCTCGCCGCGCGCCATCACCACTAGCCGCTCGCAGGTTTCGAAGACGTGCTGCAGGTTGTGGCTGATGAAAATGCCGGTCACGTTCTGGCTCTTGAATCCTTTGATGAAGTCGATGACCTTCGCTGTCTCCTTCACCGAAAGATGGTTGGTCGGCTCGTCCAGTATCACCACGCGGGAACGGAAATACATGGCCCGGGCGATCGCCACGCCCTGGCGCTGACCTCCGGAAAGCTCGCCCAGGCGCGCGTCCGGCGAGCGGACCTCGAGATCGACTCGTGCGATCGCCGCCCGAGCCTCGCTGCGCATGCGCCCCTGATCCAGGATGCCAAAGCCCTTGACGCCGATCCGCGCCGGCTCGCGGCCGAGAAACAGGTTCCGGGCGATGCTCATCGTCAGCACCATGGAATTCGACTGGTAAATCGTCTCGATCCCGAGCCGCATGGCGTCGCGCGGGGAGCGGATATGAACCTTCCTGCCGTCGACCAGGATGGCGCCGCTGTCCGGTTGATGCACACCCGACAGAAGCTTGATCAGGGTCGATTTGCCGGCGCCGTTGTCGCCGATGAGGCCGATGATCTCGCCCGCGTGGATGTCGAGGTCGATGCCGTGCAGGGCGTGCACGCCGGAATACCATTTGTCCAGCTTTTCGCAGCGAATGAGCGGCGGGGCGGCCATTGTCAGGTATCGACCTTGATGCGGCTCGCCGTGCGGGTCAGCCAGGAATTGGCGACGACGGCCACGATCGTCAGCCCGCCGATCGCGAACTTGAACCAGTTGGCGCTGATCGCCGCGAGCACGAGCCCGTTGTCGATGACGCCGATCAAGACGGCGCCGACCACGGCGCCCAGCACGCTGCCGACGCCGCCGAAGAGGGAGATGCCACCGATGACGGATGCGGCGACCGCGACCAGCTCCAGCCCCTCGCCTAGCGACGGCAGCGGCGACTGCAGGCGCATCACTTGCAAAAAGCCGGCGCACCCCGCGAAGAGCGCGCAGATGACGAAGCACAACAGCTTCACCTTGCGGGTTGGAATGCCGAGCGCCTGCGCCGCGTCGATCTGCCCACCCGTGGCGTAAATCCAGTTGCCGAAATTGGTGTACTGCAGAACCAGGCCATACAGCACGGCCAGCGCCAGAAACCAGAACAGGGAGGCGTGCAGCGGCCCGATCAGCCCGGCGAACATCCGGGCCGGGGCGCCTGCAGGGAACGCGGGCGGAAAGCCGCCGGAGATCACGACGGTCAGGCTGCGCACGACGTAGAGCATGCCGAGCGTGGTGATGAAGCTCGGGATCGCGAAGCTGATGGTGATCAGCCCGTTGACCAAGCCGATGGCGGCGCAAATCAGCAGCCCGATTGCGGCCGCGACCCAGAAGGGAAGGCCAGCGTCGGCCATAACGCAGGTTGCCATCGGCATGATGGCGAAGGTCGAGCCGACCGAAAGATCGAATTCACCCGCCACCATCAAGACGCCGACCCCGACCGCGACCAGCGAGCTCTCCGGCAACAGGCCGAGCACGTCCTGAAGATTGCCGGCGGAGAGAAAATCGCCCGCCGATCGCCACTCGAACAAGGCGATCAGGACGAGCAGCATGATGAACGCGGCGAGCTCCGGCTTCTCCAGCCAGAAGCGGAGGCGGCGCCGCGATCGGCCTGGCGCCGCCCGCAGTGTTGCCGTCGCCCGAGCCGCTTCTTCCGACAATCTCGCCGATCGCGGCCTTGCCATCACCCTGGGGCCATCAACCTGGGGCCATCAGCCGGGGCCGGCGCAGTTCCGATTCAGCGCAGGTGCTCTTTCGAAAGCGCAATCACCGCATCGACGTTGGCGGGGGTCACCAGATTGTCGCCGGTATTGACGCTCCACGCGCCAAGCTTGAAGCGGGTCATCAAATACGCCTGCATCACGCCCAGGAATCCCTGCGTATAAGGCTGCTGGTCGACCGCAGCCTGGATGTAGCCCGCCTTCATCATGGTCAGCACGGCGGGCACCAGATCGAACCCTCCGAGAAGGATCTTGCCGGGCTTCACGCCGTGATTTTTCAGCGATTGCGCGACGCCCGCTTCCCACAAGCCGGTGTCGAAATAGGCCGTGGTGTCGGGGTGCGCGTTGAGGTAGGCGCCGACGCGCGCAGCCGTGACTGCAAGGTCGGTTCCCGAGTCCATGCGCTTCCAGGTCACGCTCTGGTCAGGATGCGCCTTTTTATATTCCGCCAGATATTTCTGGATGCCCTCGGCGCGCTGTTCGGACCAGTTCTGTCCGGGTGCGGAGACGCCGATCAGGATTTTGATCGGGCCGGTCTTGGGGAATTCTGTCGCCACGTATTGCGCGAGATTGTAGCCGGCCGGGATGAAGTTCTGGCCGATGAACGAGGCGCGCAACGCGAGCTCGGGCCCGGCTGTCGCATCGACGTTGTCGGCAATGACGATGATGTGCTTTGCCTTCGCTTCCTTGAGTACGCCGACGAAAGCGTTGTTGTCCGGGAGCGTGGTCAGGAGAACGTTGGGGTGGCGGGCGATCGCGGCCTCGATATTGGCGATCTCGTCGGGGATCGAGCCTTCCGTCTGCGTAAACAGCAACTGGCACTCGGCCTCGACGCGGTGGCAGGCATCGTCGAAGCCGTTCTTCACCGACTGCCAGAACGGGTTGGATGGGCTGGAATGGGTCGTGAAAATGACCCTGAGCGGCGGCTCGGCGGCTCTCGCGGAGAGGGCCCAAGCGGCCGTCAACGCTGCCGCCAGGCAGAGGGCAAGGACTTTCGTTCGCATCGGTTCCTCCGTCTCGTTTGAAGATTCTGCTCAGGAAGCAGTCGTGCTTCGGCGAGAAAGCGTGAAATGCCGGCCGAGATCCGGGGCGAGCGTGAGGCCCAGACCCGCTCCCTCGGGCGCGGTGATGAAGCCGTTCTGCACCATAGGCAGCGCGGTCACCAGCTGGCTGTACCAGCCGTTGAGGAACGCCCGCACCGTTTCCTGAACGAGCGCGTTCGGCAAATGCAGGCAGAGATGCGTGGAGGCGGCCAGCACCACGGGTCCGGTGCAGTCATGCGGTGCGACCGGAAGGTGCCACGCTTCCGCCATTGCGGCGATTTTGCGCGCTTCGGAGAGCCCACCGCACCAGGCAACGTCCAGCATCACGACACCTACCGCCTCGGTCTCCAGCAAGTCGCGGAACGCGGCGATCGAAGATAGCGTTTCGGAAGCGCAGACCGGCGCCTTGCTGCGTTCCGCATAGCGTCTCAGTGAGCGCAGGCTGTCCATTCTGATCGGGTCTTCGTGCCAGAATGTCGCGAACGGTGCGAGCGCCTCCGCGATGCGGATGGCGGAGGTCAGGTTCCAGAGCGAATGGAACTCCACCATGATGTCCATCGCATCGCCCACTGCCTTGCGGATGCGAGCGAAGGGCTCAAGGGCGCGTTTCAGATCGTGACCGGAGATGTAGAGTCCGCCACTGGCCTCGGCAGCGAGATCAAACGGCCAGATCTTCATGCCGGTGATCCCCGATTCCAACAGGTCGGCCGCGAGCTCATCGGCGCGGGTCAAGAAAGCCTGCAGGTCGTCGTAGCGGCCGGGCGCACCCGAGAGCCCCCAGTTCGCGCTTTGCTGGCCCTTGGCGGTGCGCACGTAGGTCGGGCCCGCACACGTGTTGTAGGTGCGGATGCTCTCGCGGACGCGGCCGCCCAAGGCCTGCCAGAGCGGTTGCCCGATGGCGCGCGCGTAGAGATCCCAGAGGGCGAGATCGATCGCCGATCGGCCGCGCATTTCGGCGCCGCTGCCGCGCCGCCCGAGATAGCCGGAAAGCGAGGCGACGACCGCGCCGATGGCGAATGGATCTGCGCCGATCAGACGCGGCGCCGCGACATCGTGGATGTAAGCGTCCACAACACTGGCATCGAAGAACGTCTCGCCCAGTCCTTGCACGCCGTCATCGGTGCGGATCTCCACCCAAAGCAGATTGGGGAATTCGGCCAAACGGACGGTATCGATGCGGGAAATTTTCATGGCATTGCTACGTGATATTGGCCGCCACAAGCGCCTTGCCGGCGCGCTCGAGATGCATTCCGACCTTCGGCTCCGTCGCGAAACGATGGACGTTACACCGGGCGCCGCGCCCTGGGCATGGCCGTGCAGGCCGCACTCGGACCTCTACGTTCGTTCGCGCGGCGTGTCAATGGCGTGGAATATTTCGTGGTTGCGTGGAGCGAGCTCCGTGAGCCGCGAGGGTATCCGAGGAATGCATCGCGCCCGGAGTGGGCTAGTGGAAGAGAAGAAAGCGTCCCGGGAGGGCGGCCCGATGATAAGTCATTCGCGGCGCTGGTTACCCGATCAGGGGGCGGAGCGCAACCGCGTTGACGGCCCTCGCTCAATCGGCAATCCGGGTGGCGACCGTCGGCAATGCGTTCGCGTCGTGACGCATGGCAAGCTGACGGAGCCGCTGGCGTCTCTTAACCCGTCTTCGCGGATTCGCGGGTTTTATCAGGTGCCAACCGTTACCGATCAACGGGTTGGCTGGAAAGGTCGTAACCGGAGCAGTGCGCGGGGCGACCGGCGAGGAGTAGACGGCGCAAGTCCGTTACGATGAAGGAGTAGCGATCCACATCGGCCGAGAGCCGTGCGCCGCTATCCGCGACGGTAGGGATGAAGCGTCAGCAAGGGAGCGTGCAGGCCAGCCATTGAGCCGCGAAGGTTTACGACATCCGGGTGCCGACGCCGTTGCTCCAGCGGGGGGCAAGACGGGCGAGGACGCCAGCGCGAGTTCTCGACCGACCCGGCGTGGTCTGAGACCCTGGCACGCACGGACGCTCCTTGGACGGGAACCAGGAGATCTTCCATTACGTCTTGCACCCGAAGCGGACGCGATGCAGCTTCCGCACGCCGATCTCGGCGAGGTTTTCAACATGGGCGGTGCGGGTGTCGCGAATCATGTTTCGATTCTCGAACATCTGAACTGATTGCTCAAGATCATGCCTTAAGCATGGCTGACGCTGTGGCGAGGATGCAGACTATCGCCGGTAGCAGGATGGCGCCGGCAAGGTCGTTGTGCAGGCTCCGTGGATCGCGCCCGCATTCGCGCCACTCATTGCGAATCCCAGCGAAAGCGCCCGGCCGCCGCGGCACGTCGGGCGGTCGGACTTCAGAATGGCTTCCCGTCCTTGTGGAAGAACAGGTACTTGCCATCCGGTTGCAGTCGGCCATGCATGTCGATGTCTGGATATGTCACCGCATCACCAGCCGTGCGGTCACCGACGACCAGAAGAAGAACATCTTCGGCAGAGCGATTGACGAAGCGATGCGCCGGGCCTGAGCCGGCCGGGAACCCGGCACACATGCCAGGTTGGAGGATCTCGGCGCCTGCATCGGTTTCAAGTTCGACTTCGCCGCGCAAAACATAGACGAACTCGTCCTGTCGCGAGTGGGCGTGGCGATAGGAGGATTGGCCACCCGGGATGATGCGCGTCAAATTGACGCCGAAATTGGCGAGCCCCGCATGATCGCCGAGGCGGCGGTTCCAGCGCCGCTGGTTCGCCGCGCGATACGGTTCCGGGTAGCTTGTTGCATTGCTTTCCGGGAGGCTCATCGGGTCAAAAGCCGAGGCTTTTTTCATAACGCGTCTGCGGCCCTCTCCTCGTGTGCACCAGAGCATAAACAAAAGCGCCCAGCACGGCGAGGCGACCAGCGTGCCTGGTTGAGGCCAGCAGCGTCACGTTCAGTTGTAGGACGGCACCACGACTGTCCAGCCGAATGGGTCGGCGGCCTCGCCGTACTGGATCGCGGTCAACGCATCGTAGAGCCGCTGGGTCAGTGCCCCTGCGTGGCCGTCGTTCACCCTGACGCGCGCGCCCCGCCAGCCGATTTCGCCGATCGCCGAGATGACCGCCGCCGTCCCGGTTCCCCACACTTCCTTGAGCGTTCCATCTTTCGCCGCAGCGATCAAAGTGTCGATCGCGATCGGCCGCTCGGCGACTTTGAGGCCCCAGCTTCGCATCAATCGCAGCACCGAATCGCGAGTCACCCCTGCGAGGATGGTACCCCCAAGCGGCGGCGTCACCACCTCGTCGTCAATGCGCGCCATGATGTTCATGGTGCCGACTTCCTCGACCCAGCGCCGCTCAATCGCATCGAGCCACAACACCTGGGTATAGCCCGCCTCCTTTGCCCGCTCGGCGGCGAGCAAGCTCGCCGCATAATTGGCTGGCGTCTTGGCATCCCCCAACCCACCGGGTGCGGCGCGCACAAACTCTTCGGTGGCGACGACACTGACGGCGGCGCTGCCTGCGGCGTAATAGGCGCCGACCGGACAGAGGATCAGGAAATAGAGATAAGAGTGTGCCGGATGCAGCCCGATCGCCGGATCCGCCGCGATGATCGTAGGGCGGAGATAAAGCGCCGTTCCGCGCTCGGCGGGTACCCACCTGCGGTCGATATCGACGAGGCGAAGGAAGGATTCCACCACCCATTCCTCCGCGATCGGTGGGATCGCCAGCCGCTCCGCTGACCGGTGCAAGCGCTTCGCGTGCGCCGCAGGCCGGAACAGACGGATCACGCCATCCTTGCCGCGGAATCCCTTGAGGCCGTCAAATACTGCTTGGCCGTAATGCAACACCGAGGTCCCGGGCACGAGGGACAATTCTGCAAACGGTACAATTTGCGGGTCATGCCAGCCCTGTCCGACATCATAGCGCATCTCGAACATATGATCGGTGAACACCGTGCCGAAATTCGCCGTCGCGTCGGGTGGCACCGCGCGCGGCACCGCCGCGCGCTGCACTCTCAGTCCTTCGAGCCCATCCAACATGTCGCCACATCCCTCTCTTCGAAGCGCGCGCGCGCCGCCGGGCTCAGTCTCACGCGCAGACGCACCGCGTCGGCAGTGTCGTCGCGCGCGATCACTTCGGCGTTACGGTAGAGCCAAGCAAGCCGCGCGCCATCCTCAGGTTTGAGTGCATAGTCCGCCTCTTCCATTCCCGCTGCCAGCCGGGCGTCGAGCGCTGCCGCGAGCGCAGGAAGAGCCTCCCCGGTGAGTGCGGAGACCGCAACCGCCGCTGGTCCCTCTCGGGCGGCGGGATGCTGGCCCGCGCCGCCCAACAAATCCGATTTGTTGAGGACGAGCAGCGTCCGCCCGCGCCAGCCGCCGTCCAGCATGCCCTGCTCCACCATGCCGTCCAGAACCCGCTCAACATCCGCGCGTTGGACGAGCGTATCAGGATGCGCCGCGTCTGCGACGTGCAGGATCACATCTGCTTCCGCCACCTCCTCAAGCGTAGCGCGGAACGCCGCGACCAGTTCGGTCGGCAGTTCGCTTATGAAGCCCACCGTATCGGACAGGATGACGCGCCGCCCCGAGGGCAGAACGAGCCCACGCATCGCCGGGTCGAGGGTCGCGAAAAGCTGATCTCCCGTAAGCACACTGGAGCCGGTCAGGGCGTTGAAAAGAGTCGATTTCCCTGCATTGGTGTAGCCGACCAGTGCGACCACGGGATAGGGAACGCGGCGGCGTGCTTTGCGATGCAACCCACGTGTCCGCCGCACCTCCGCCAGCGCTTGGCGCAGGCGCGCGATCCGCTCGACGATCAGCCGCCGGTCGGCCTCGATCTGCGTCTCACCGGGCCCACCGAGGAAGCCGAAGCCACCGCGCTGGCGCTCCAGGTGGGTCCAGGATCTCACCAGCCGTGAACGCTGGTACTCGAGGTGCGCGAGCTCTACCTGCAGAGCGCCCTCCCGCGTCTTTGCCCGCTCGCCGAAGATATCCAGAATGAGGCCGGTCCGATCGATCACCTTGCATTTCCAGGCGCGTTCGAGATTGCGCTGCTGGACCGCTGAGAGCGGCCCAGCGATCACAGCAACCGCGATTCCCTCGTCGGCGACCACCGCCCCGAGCCCGGCAACCTGCCCCTCGCCGAACAGGCTCGCGGGCCGGCGGCCGCGCAACGGAACGATCGCCTGGTGCACGATGACGAGACCGATCGCCGCCGCAAGGCCGACCGCCTCAGCCAGGCGTGCCTCGGCCGTGCGCCCGCTCGCAGCCCCTCCGCCACGTTCCCACGGCAGAAGGACCGCCGCCTTGATCGGCCCCCGCCCCGGGTGGCGCTCGAAGTTGTTTCCCGGCCAGGGCACCGACATCATCAAAAGCGGCAATCACTCAATTTCAGTTGTCGCACCAACAACCTCCCGCGGCGCTCCGGCCGGAACCTCTCCCCGCACGCCCTCGAAAAGCTGGATCGGAGCACCCGGCATCACCGTAGAAATCGCATGCTTGTAGACGAGCTGGGTATGCCCGTCCCGGCGCAGAAGCAGCGAAAAATTGTCGAACCAGGTGATAATGCCCTGAAGTTTCACCCCATTGACGAGAAAGATCGTCACGGGAGTCTTGTTTTTACGCACATGGTTCAGGAACACGTCCTGAACGTTCTGCGACTTTTCGTTGGCCACCGCACAGTTCCTTCTTTTTATTCCGTGGCATAGCGCAAACCTGTTGAGACGCACCACGAACGGCCGGGGCACCGCATCCGCCGCGTCATCCGCGTCCCGGCCCGGGATGAATGTAGCAGCCGCGGCGCCCTCTGCAAGATTTCAAGCGGGCGCGTTGCGGGCCGCACCTAGCACATGGCGGGAAAACAGCGCAAACAGCCTCCGGGTCAGCGGGCCGACCTCTCCATCGCCGACCGGCTGGCCGTCAAGGCGCACCACTGGTTTCACGAAACTCGATGCGCTGGTGATAAAAATCTCGCGCGCTGTCGCGAGCTCCGCTTCGGTGATGCTCTGTTCGTGCCAGGCGATCCCGCTCTCCGCCATCAGATCGATCAGCGCGGCGCGCGTGCAGCCGGGCAGAACCGCCTGGTCGAGGCTGCGCGTGACAAGCGTCCCCTCCCGATCGACGACCCAGACGCTTGACGAGGCCCCCTCAGTCACCATTCCCGGGGCATCGATAAGGATTGCTTCCGCCGCTCCCGCCTGGTGCGCCGCCTCTTTCGCCAATACGTTGGCCAGCAAATTCACGCTCTTGATGTCGCAGCGCTGCCATCGCTGGTCCGGCCGCGTGATCGCCGTCGTCGCCCAGGCATCCACGTCGCGCGGAAAGGGCGGCAAACGACGGACCGTCATCACCACCGCCGGTCTCGGCGCCGGCTTCGGAAAACCGTGTTCACGCGGCGCCACCCCGCGCGTAACCTGCATGTAGATCAGCCCTTCACGCACGCGGTTTTGCCGCAGCAGCTCGGCAAAGACCTGCTCGAGCGCCCTTCTGGAGAGCGGCATCGGGATTGCCACCTCACCGAGCGAGCGCTCGAGGCGCGCGAGATGCAGCCCGGCATCGATCAGGCGCCCACCCCACACATACACCACCTCGTACACTCCATCGCCGAACTGGTAGCCGCGATCCTCGATGTTCACACTCGCCGCTCGCTGCGGCAGATAGCGCCCGTTGACGTAGGCTATCCGACCCATCGCACTCTCCTCGTCTGCGATCCGCGCTTCTGTCATGCCACGCGATCTTCAGCGCCGATGCCGAGCTGTTTCAGCTTGCGGTGCAGCGCACTCCTCTCCATGCCAACGAACTGTGCAGTGCGGCTGATATTGCCGCCGAATCGGAGAAGCTGCGCCTGCAGATATTGCACCTCGAAAAGGTCCCGGGCCTCGCGTAGCGGCAGCCCCATCACGTCGGCCTGAGGATCGGCGATCGGCAGAGCCGGAGCGCCGCCAGCGATTTCGGGTGGCAGCATGTCGCGGCGCAGGGGCTCGACAGCGCCGCCAGGCGCCATAATGAGGAGCCACTCCATGAGATTGCGCAGCTGGCGCAGATTGCCCGGCCAGTCATGCGCGACGAGCGCGGTCAGCGCATCCACGGCTAACTCGCGCGGAGGCATCCCCGCCGCCTCAGCTGCGCGCGCCAGAAATTCTCTCGCCAGCAATGGAATATCCTCGCGTCGCTCCTTGAGGCTCGGGAGGTCGAGTGGCACTACTGCAAGCCGGTAATAGAAGTCCTCCCGAAACCGTCCGCCGGCGATCTCGGCCGCGAGGTCGCGGTTCGTGGTCGCGAGCACGCGCACATCCACCTTCACCGCCGCCGCACCGCCGACCCGTGCGAATGTGTGGTCCTGCAAAACGCGCACGATCTTGCCCTGGGTCTCGACGGGCATATCCGCCACTTCATCAAGCACCAGCGTTCCGCCGTGCGCGCGCTCGAGCACGCCCGCGCGCCTCGGTCGGGCCTGAGCGTCCGGCCCTGCCTCCATTCCGAACAGCTCGGACTCGAATCGTGCCGGACTCAACGTCGCACAGCTCAGCACGACGAACGGCCCACGCGCGCGCCGCGAGTAGGCATGGATCATTCGAGCCGCCACCCCCTTGCCGGATCCGGCGGGCCCCCGAATCAGCACGCGCGAGCCGGTCGGCGCCACCTTCAACGCTGCCGCCCGCACCGCCGCGATGCCAGAGGAGGTTCCGGTAAGCTCGCTCTCTTCCCCCGCGCGGAGCCGCAGCTCAGCATTCTCCAGCGAAAGCCGTGCAGCCTCCAGCGCCCGCAGCAGCACCAGCAGCAAACGGTCGGCCTTGAATGGCTTCTCGATGAAGTCGTACGCCCCTTGCTGAATCGCAACCACGGCCATCTCGATCGTGCCGTGCCCGGAGATTATGACGACCGGCACCTGCGGCTCCTCCGAATGGAGGATTTGCAAGATCTCGAGCCCGTCCTTGTCCGACGCTTGCAGCCAGACATCGAGAATGACTAGCGCAGGTCGCCGTGCCCGGAATTCGGCCAAAGCGCTCGCCGCATCCCCTGCCTCCCGGGTTTCGTAACCCTCATCGCGGAGAATGCCCGCGATCAGGAGCCTGATGTCGGGCTCGTCGTCCACTACCAAGATTTCATGCGCCATCAACAGACCCAACCCCAGCGAGC
>JBOHMN010000722.1:0-3648 GCA_050730175.1 Acetobacteraceae bacterium
CGCGATTGCCGAATGGGGGACGGTATTCAACGATGCCGTGGTCGCGACCGCTATTCTCGACCGCTTGCTGCACCATAGCTGCGTGATCACGATTCGCTGTGACTCCTATCGGCTGTGCGAGAAGCGGCGCTCCGGCCTGCTCAAGCCGGCTCTCGAGGCGTCGCAGCCGACCGCCGAACCGGCGGCGATTTCCGTTACGTGACGAAACTCGGCAGCCATGGCCAGGGGACGCAAGCCGCAGGGCAGCCAGCCGCTCAGCGGCGCCGAACGCCAGGCGCGCTATCGAGAACGTCATGCCCACGCTCCCGTCATCCGCTACCCGAAGCCCGCCGATCGCCGCAGCCGGCGGCAACGATGGCATGACGCCGTGGCCGAGCTCGTCGCCCTGCAGGCCGAATACGCCCAGTGGTTCGATGCCTTGCTCGAACCGTTCCGCGACACCGCCACCGGCGAGGCGCCGCAAGCCATCGTCGGTCTCGACCTCAACGAGATCTGCGCCATCGAACCGCCACGTGGCTTCGCACAGGTTTACCCCGGCGATGACGGAGCGAGCGATTCCCAACCGCAGCACTCCAACTCTCGCCAGTCGTCCCCGGAGTCCCCAGCAACCCCCCGGCGCCTCGTTCCACCAGACTCCTTGCAGTCGCTCCGCGAGGCGCGGGTCCCCTCTGTGGACTCCGGGGACGACCCGCACCCACGCAAACCAAATCCCCAGTCCAAGGGGCCAGTTTTCAATGTCGGAAAGGGTCCAGTTTCCTATGTCGCCCAACAGGGCGCGCTGAAGTGGCCCCCGAATTTGTCGTGACAACCCGGCCGACGCAAAGGCCTCGGCAGACCGAGCGGCGGCGGCCGATCGCGGAGGCATTCTCGGCAGCATTTCTCGTTCGCCAGGCTGACTACAGGCGCCCGCGGGGGCGGGGCGCACGGGCGGTCCGCACTTGCCAAAAATTCACCTCTTGGGATAGACGCCACAACCTCTGGCTGCTATCTTTCGACCGTGGTCGGTACCGAAAGGGGATCGTCGTAATCACGCGATCGTGAGCAATGTATCCAGCGGGGCAGGCTCAGAACGGTTCAGCGCCACCACGGACGGCGGCGCGAGGTCGTGCGCCTCGCGAAATGGTGAGCTGGCGGATGGAAACGGAGGATGCGCTCGGCCCAGCGCGCGGCATTCTCATCTCGGCCCTCGTCGGGCTTCTCCTCTGGGGCACTATCTTCTTTTTCGTCTGGCTGGTCTTCCTCCGCTGATCGCGCAGGCCAGAATCTCAAAACCCGAACATGTGGTCTAGCGAGAACGCGCCGCCATCGCCCAGGAGGCCGTGGTAGCCGAACAGGCGGCAGGTGGCATCGCGCACCAGCACGTAACCCGCCGGACCGGCAGCACCCAGGGCGGCTCGCGGGAAAATCTCATCAGGGAGGATCCGCATCGAGCCTGAACACGCGATCGCGATCCGCTCTTCGGCGATCTTCTTCCCGCTCGCGTCATGCAGCAGAAGCTCCGTGTCCGAACGCTCCCGCCAGGGTGCGGAGGCCGGGTAGATGAGAACAGCAAAGCTCCTTCGCCCGCCTTCGCCAAGCTTCAGGAACAGCCGTGTGGAAAGCCCGGGTGGCCGCCCGGCATAAGACTGCGGCTCGTCCTTCCACGTCATCAACGTATTGAAAATATGCGAGCCGAAGCTGGTCTCCGCGGCATGGCCGGATAGCCTGTGTTCATAGCGCATCAACGCGTGCATCCACCCGTCTGCCTCGCCTCCTTCGCGAAAATCATAGACGAGGTCGGCATGGCCCCCCGCATCGACGAGGGCGCCATCGGGCAGCATCGCATCGAGATCAATTGCGACATCGTGCTGCCGCGGCAAGTTACCCAGGAAACGCGCCGCGATCAGCGCGCCCCGACTGTCGAACACATCGAGACGGAGCGGCAATGTCTGCTGGCTCTCGGCCATCGGGTTCGGCTGCACGAGGGTGCGGAAATCGCGCCGCGCGAGCACGGGGAACGGCAGCAGAAAGCCGCGCCCGAGAAGGTTCGAGAGAGTGCGGATGGCTGGATCCGGTTGGAGATCGGAGCGTTCCACGTTCACGTGTGCGATACGCGCCCGGCCGTCGCGAACTACCTCATAGCGCGGTCGCACGACATGCCGCCCGGCGCGCACCTCGATCTGCGCCGGCCAATGCACAGCCGGCAGGAGCCTTCCGACGTCGAGGGCAAGCGTTGCGTAACCGGGAAGCGACTCCGCCAGGGCAGTCGGCTGCTCGGCGCCCATCCGGTCGAGCGTGATGCTGCCCGCGGGAATTGGTGCGGCGTGGCTGTTCTGCAGCCAGAGCAGCACCTTCTCGTCGGCCCGAGGCGCCGGCAGCCCTGCATAGCGGTTGGCCGGCCAGGCGTTGGCGTCGTGCGTGCAGGAAAGAACCGGCGGCGCATTGCCGTTCACCGAAAAGGTATCCAGCGCGTATTTGACGATGTCATGCCCGGCGACGCCGATCACGTGCAAAAAAAGCTGCCCGGTGAAGGGGCCAAGCCCGAAGCGCGTGCGCACCGCGCGACTGTCGATGACAATGCCGCCGAAGCCGGCCGGGGCGGCTTCTTCCCAGCTTGCCAGCACTTCGCCCCCGGCGCCGAACAGGCGCAGCCAAAGCCTCACTTCGTGCGCTCCGTATCCCGCCCAGTAATTGGCTGTGACGAGCCGGGTCGCCAGCCCCTCCGCATCGCGGAAAAACGCATAGTTCGTTGCGTAGTTCAACGGATCGAGCGTCCGCCGCCGGTTGCCGAGCATCGCCTCCGGCAGGCGCACTGCATCGAGGCTCACGATTTCCGCGCCACTTGGCGCGAACGCGGCGATCCGTGGTTCGATCCTCTCGGTATCGAAGGCGACGATCAGCACGGATCGGGCGCCCGACTCGGGCAGCTCGGAAAGCGGTCGGCAGGAACTTCCTGCGCGCATTTGGCCGATTTCGCGCACGTCCTGAACGTAGATGCCAACGCGCGGCGGCATCGCGGGGTGCAATGCGAGCAGCGCCGGTGCGATGCCGTTCGGATCGAACAACGCAACCGGGGCATGTGCGGCAAGTCGCGCGTAGAGCGTGGCCACGGCTTCCGCGGCGAGCGGATGGGCGAGCGCCTTGTAGATGACATTGCCGCCGCGCCGCTGATCGAACGTTTCAATCTCCAGCATCCTGCCTCCGTTTCATCCGATATCAAGCCGCCGGCGCATCTCCCAGGCCGCCTCGGCAGTGTCGTCAACCGGCACGACCGGCCAGCTCTCCAGCCGCCCGGTGAACCGTCTGACCCGCCCCGAAGTCTCGAGCCCGGCAACGAACAGGCAGTTGCGCCGCGAGCGGCCGGGCAGACGGGCTAACATGACCGGTCGGGCGGTGGCCACCGCCTCCGAGATCATCGAGACCGAATCGATGGTCACCACGATCGCATCCGCCAAGCCAAGCAGCCCGAAATAGGGGTTTTCCCCGTCACCATCCCATACATAGCCGCCGAGCGGGCCGAGTGCCTCGCGGAACGCCGCGACCACCGCCGGAGCGGTGCGGCGCGAGGGAGTGAGTGCCAGACCCACCCGATCGCGCTGCATCATCCGTGCGAGTTCCCCGCCAAGGCGGTTGGCAACGGCGCGGCCGAAACGGAACCGGCCGTTGGTC
>JBOHMN010000723.1:0-3231 GCA_050730175.1 Acetobacteraceae bacterium
CCCTTACGTTTGCTTCCCGCGGAAGCAAACGTAAGGGGGCAGGACACTAAAAAGAAAGCGCTGGTGTGCCGCGACGGGGCTCCATTCGTGAGATACAAGCGCCGGAATCGGCACACTAGCCAGGGTAGAGAGAGCGTGACAAACAGCTCAGCCATGCTGATCGATTCCCACTGCCACCTCGACTACTTCGCCGGGGCTGAACTTGCGCAGGTTTTGGCGCGTGCCGCGGCAGCGGGAGTGGGGGAAATGGTCAGCATTGGCACGACGCTCGTCCAATCCCGCGAAATTCTGCACCGGGTGCAGACGCTGCCGAACGTCTGGTGCACGATCGGTGTGCATCCGCATCACGCAGCCGAGGGCCCGCTTGCAACGTCCGAAGAAATCGTCCGGCTGACCGCCGATCCCAAAGTGATCGGTATCGGCGAGTCAGGGCTGGACTGGTTCGAGAAGGGGCCGGACCGGGAGAGCCAGGAACGGAATTTTCGCGCGCATATTCGTGCTGCGCACCAGACGGGCCTGCCGATTGCCATTCACGCGCGCAACGCCGATGCGGACATCGAGCGGATGCTGACCGAAGAGCTCGACCAGCTTGGCCCCTTTCCCTTTCTGATGCACTGCTTCTCGTCTTCCCCGCGGCTCGCTGAATTCGCCATCGCCCGCGGTGGGTACGTGAGTTTCTCGGGCATTCTGACGTTTTCGAAATCCGTCGAGCTGCGCGCGATCGCGCGTGATCTGCCGATCGAACGTCTCCTCGTCGAGACTGACGCCCCGTACCTCGCTCCTGTGCCGATGCGCGGCAAGCGCAACGAGCCGGCCTTCGTTGCGCATACGGCCGCTGCCCTGGCCCGCGTCCGCGGCCTGGAGCCGGATGAACTCGCGCGCATCACCACGGAGAATTTCCGCCGCTTGTTCCGCAAGGCCGCATGCGCGTCGTGATGCTGGGCTGCGGCGGGTCGGCCGGGGTTCCTCTGCTCGGTGGGCCGGACGGGCGCGGCGACTGGGGTGCCTGCGACCCGAGCGAACCCAGGAACCGCCGCACGCGGGCAGCCATCGTCATCGAAAGCGCCGCGGGCCATCGGCTGTTGGTGGACACCCCGCCTGATCTCCACTCTCAGCTCCTTGCCTCAGCCATCCCGGGCATTGATGCCATCCTCTTTACCCACTCGCACGCCGATCACATTGCCGGGCTCGACGAGGTGCGCATCCTGAACCGGATTGCCGGCCGCCCGCTGCCCGCTTGCGCCACCGCTCAGGTCCTCGCCGAGCTGGCGCGGCGGTTCGATTATGCCTTTCGCCCCTGGCAGGGCTCCGGCTTTTTCCGGCCGGTGTTCCAGACGCGCGCGGTCACTCCGGGCGAGACGGTCACGATAGCGGGCATGGAGGTCAGCCTGTTCGACCAGGATCACGGCTTCGTCCACAGCCTTGGCCTGCGTATCGGCAAATTTGCGTATTCCACCGACGTGCGCGACCTCGACGAGCAGGCTTTCGCCGCGCTGGCCGGTGTCGAAACCTGGATCGTGGGCTGCTTCCAACGCCGCGGCCCCCACCCCACTCACGCCCACCTCGAGAAGGTCCTTGGTTGGGTCGCGCGACTGGCCCCGCGCCGCACCGTTCTCACGCACATGGGCACCGACATGGACTGGGCTTGGCTCGTCGCGCATCTGCCCCCGGGGGTCGAGCCCGGCTACGACGGAATGGTGATCGCCTGCTGAGCGGCCGGGTGGCGGTTTTCGGGCAAATCCGCACGTTTGAGGGTTGGCTGGCGTTTGGGCGCGCGGGCGTTGCTCGGGAAAGTGCCTGGTTGCGTGCGCGCTGAAACGACCAGTGCATGTTCAGGTTGACCGAACATGCACTGCTTTATCCGACCGAGCGGATTCACGCGCTTCCGGATCACTTCGCGATTCCAGCCAAGCGCGATCCGCTCTATGTTTGTTTTCTCTAGCAATTTCATCACCCTGACTGGCATCTGGCGATTCCAGTCAGGGTGATATTGCTCTGGACCCGCTGCCTCAGGCCGTATCGGCGTGCTGCCCGGCTTCGAACAGAAACCAGGCGCGGCGCTCCGCCTCGTCGATCCACACCTCGATCATGCTCGTGCTTGCCACGTCTCCGTGCTCGCTCAAGACGCCATGGGTCTCGCGCAAGGAGCGCACCAGAGCAAGGTTATCCTCGCGCAGTTCCGCCAGCATGTCCTGCGGCGTCACATAATCTGCATCATTGTCCTTGAGCCGCTGCAACCTTGCGATATGGCCAATGGAATGAATGGTGGTGCCGCCGACTTTGCGAACACGCTCGGCGATGGCGTCAGTTGCGGCAAAAATCTGAGCTGCCTGCTCGTCCAGCAGCAGATGGTAATCGCGGAAGTGCGGCCCCGAAACGTGCCAGTGGAAGTTCTTGGTTTTGACGTAAAGCGTAAATACGTCGGCGAGCAACGTATTCATCGCCGCGGCGATGTCCCGGGTGGCGTTGGCTCCGAGGTCGGTCCGGGTAGCGAGCGGTGATGCCTGCCGCGCCTTCGCTTCTTTGATACTTGTCATCGCGATGTTCCCTCCCTCACTTGTAACATATGGCCGAGCAACATGAACATGCTCGGCCTGCGGACGCTGCGTGGCAAGCGAAAAGGATATCCGGGTCCTGGCCCGGAGGCGAAAATCAAAACTGCTTCGGCATCGCGGCCAGGGCTTCCGGCGTGTCGACGTCGCGCAATACCGCCTCGTCCGCGATTTCCACTTCGACCATTTGCTCCGTGTGCCGCGCTAGCAGGAATCGCGCGCCGACATCTCCCGAAATGGTGGAAATCTCGGCAAAGAAGCGGCGGCCCCACAGCATCGGGTTGCCTTGCTTGCCGCGGAAATTCGGCAGCACGATCGCCCGACCCTCGTCCGGATCGAACTGGGCGAGCAACCGATCGATCATCGATCCGGTGACGAGCGGCATATCGCCGAGGCAAACGATGACACCGACACATTCGGCGGGTACCGCGGCAACGCCGGCTTTCAGGCTGGCGGAGAGACCTTGCGCATAGTCGGCGGCATGCACGAAGCGCACCGGCCGGCCCGCGAGGATACGTTCGATCTCATCGGCTTGATGCCCGGTCACCACCAGCACGGGGCGGGCCGCGGAGGAGAGTACATTGTCGACGACGCGGGCGATGATCGACTTGCCGCTCGGGCCGGTGATGAGGAGCTTGTTATGCGGCGCCATCCGGCGCGAGCGCCCGGCGGCGAGCAC
>JBOHMN010000724.1:0-2870 GCA_050730175.1 Acetobacteraceae bacterium
CTCATGCCGAACTTCGCAATGCTGTACGCAAGGTGCGGCGCGAACCATCTGGCATTCATCTCGAGTGGCGGCGAGATGTTCAGGATGTGCGGATTGCCGGCCTTGAGGAGGAACGGCAGGGTGAGCCGGGAGCAAAGGAAGGTACCCCGGGCATTAACCTCGTTCATCAGGTCGTAGCGTTTCATCGCGGTCCCGAGCGTCGGCGTCAGGGCGATCGCGCTCGCGTTGTTCACGCAGATATCGATGCCGCCGAAACGCGCGGCCGTGGCGGTGACCGCCGCCTCTACCTGCGCCTCGTAACGGATGTCGCAGATCGCTCCGAGCGCCTGGCCGCCCGCCGCCGCGATCGCCGCCGTTGCCGTATGCACGGTGCCTTCGAGCTTCGGGTGCGGCTGGTCCGTCTTGGCAACAATCGTGATGTTCGCTCCCTCGCGCGCGGCACGGAGCGCGATCGCAAGCCCGATGCCGCGCGAGCCGCCCGAGATGAACAGCGTTTTTCCAGCGAGATCCATCGCGTCCTCCAGCTCATCGTCCCGTTGCGGCGCGGGCCGGGCCGCACGTATCGATCCTGGCTTGCCACGCAGATCAGCGAGCCGATAGAGCCCACTTGCAATACGGACGCGGCAGAGTAGGCCTTGCGCCACAACGCCGCGCGGGTCGGGCCCACTCCCGAGCCGGAGCGCACCTGGCAGGCTTGCCGACGAATGCGGAGAGAGGCATGACCGAAGAAGAGCTTTGCTTCGCCGGCGTCGCTGAGCTTGCGGCGCTGTTTCGCCGCCGCGCTCTCTCCCCGGTCGAGCTGATGCGTGTGGTGCTCGCTCGCATCGAGCGGCTGGAGCCGCAACTCAACGCGTTTGCAACCCTCCTTCCAGAGCGTGCACTTGCGGCGGCGCGGGCGGCCGAGAGAGCTTTCATGAGCGCCGATACACCGCCGCGGCTTACCGGCATCCCCATGACGATCAAGGACCTCGCCATCACCAAGGGGATCCCGACCGAGCGCGGTTCGTTCACGCAACAGGGCGTCGTGCCGACCGAAGACGCACCCTATGTCGAGCGACTCGTGGCAGCCGGCGCCATCATGCTGGGCAAGACCACGACCCCCGAATTCGGCTGGAAGGGGGTGAGCGAGAGCCCGCTCACCGGTATCACGCATAATCCCTGGAAGCACGGGCAGAACGCGGGAGGCTCTTCAGCCGGCGCCGGGGTGGCGGCAGCAGCCGGCTATGGCCCGCTCCACCAGGGCACGGACGGGGCCGGGTCGATCCGCATGCCAGCCCATTTTTGCGGCGTCTTTGGCCTCAAGCCGACCTACGGGCGGGTGCCGAACTATCCCGTGAGCATTCTCGACAACACCGCGCATATCGGGCCGCTCACGCGGAGCGTCGCTGATGCCGCCGTCATGCTCGAGGTGATGGCAGGCCCGCACCCGCTCGACCACACGTCGGCGGAGGCTTGGCCCGAGCCCTACAGCGCAAGGCTCGGCGAAGGCATCCGTGGCGCCCGCATGGCCTTCAGCCCGGACCTCGGCCACGCCCGCGTGAACGGGGAAGTGGCGGCTGCGGTCGCTGGCGCGGCGCGCGTTTTCGCCGATGCGCTGGGGGCAAGCGTGGAGGAAGTGAACCCTGCATGGGGCCCGCAAGGGCCGGAACTCATTCGTTGCACCTGGCCGGCGCACTTCCAGAACTGCAGCCGCTATCTCCCTGAGTGGGAAGCAAAGATGGATCCGGGGCTGGTCGCCTGCTTGCGCGCCGGAGCGAAAGTCAGCATGGCCGATTATCAATTGGCGCGGGAGCGCAAGAGCGCTTATTGCTCGGCGATCGGCCGCTTCTTCGTGCCATTCGATTTCCTGATCACGCCCGCGGTTTCGGTCCCCGCGTTCCCCGCCGAGCGGCTGCCGCCGCCCGACTGGCCGCAGCACCCGTGGGACTGGATGAGCTGGGCGGAGTTCTCCTACCCCTTCAACTTCTCCGGCAATCCGGCTGCCTCAATTCCGTGCGGCTTTACCGCCGATGGCCGCCCGATCGGCGTCCAGGTCGTCGGACGCCGGTTCGACGATCTCGGAGTTCTCAAGGCCGCGGCGGCCTTCGAGAACGCACGCCCGTGGGCCGATCGCCGCCCGCCACTCGCATGAACCCTCTCCCGGAGACCGTCTCCGAAACGCGGAGCACCGCACGCGGAGCGGAACTGACTGCACCGCTCCGCTTCCGTCGCTCGCCGCGCCCGGCGGCGGGCGAAAGAAGACGGAGAAGTCACTGTAAGTTAAGAGCGAATGGACCGGCGCTTTGCATCCGGTCCTGGGCGGGCAGCATTCCCGCCGTTGCCCTGCCCCCATCGGTTGTTGCGCTCGGCGACGACCGTAAGGGGATCAGCAGGCCACTGAGAACAAAACGCTAGTGTGCCGCGACAGGGCTCTATTCATGAGATACGAGCGTCGGAGTCGGCACACGAGACTAGCCGCGGCGGTAGGTGCCGCTGATGATCGCCGGGAAATCGGCCCGGCTGATGTCGAGGTCGATAAGCTCCCTGTCATCGAGACTGGCGAGCTCATGCGCGAGCCGCACGCGCCGGCGGTGCTCTGTCCGCCAGGCGGCAAAGCGTGAGCGAAGTGGCAGGCGGCCCCCTGCCGAGAAGTAGGTCGGCGGCAGAGGAGCAACGTGAGTGTAGTTCATCATCGGCTCTCCTCGCTGCGAATGCAGCTGTTGTTGCACTGCACAATAAGGAGTGCAACTGCTGTCTTTTCAAGCCGGGGCCCCAGCCCCGCTCTGGCCGTGGGTCGCCGCGGCAATGATCCTGCACGCAACCGAGACCGGTCAGGGCTCGCCGATCGCACTCCTGCATGGCCTGTTCGGCGCCGGGCGCAGCCTCGGTCT
>JBOHMN010000725.1:0-13768 GCA_050730175.1 Acetobacteraceae bacterium
CCGCGCCGCGGCCCGTCTTCAGTGCCATTGCGCACGGCCCCGCACGGCAGTCAGCTCCCTGCGGCGGGGGTTCCGCCTGCGGCCGGGGTTCCATAGCTGCCGCTGAAGGCATACCCGCCGCCGGGCGGCACGGTGACGGCGGCACAGCTCGCGGCGTTGCCCGGCAGGAACCGGCCGCAACTGATCACCTGCGCCGCTCCCGGCTGCGGCACACTGACCGGCCCGAGCGTCTTCGACCGCAGCGCATCGGCCATCCCGAGGGCGGTCGCAATGGCGGCGGCATTTTGTCCGGAGCTCGCAACCGCGGCACGGAAGGCGTGGATATTGTGGTTCCAGGCGATGGCGGCTGACAGCAGCGGCAGCGGCGCGGTCGTTGGCGCCGCTGCCAGCAAGACGCCGGTGCCCGGCGCGATGCGCCCGGTGCCGAATAGATTGTTCATCGTCACCGCACAGGCCACCGCCTCGCCGCCGCTATCCAGCGTGGCAAAGGCCGTCGATGCAGGAAGCGGCGGCAGATTAGCTGGCGGAAGATTTTTCTCCGTAAGCAAAGCCGTCCCGCTCACCCCGCCAGCCCGCCAGCGGGCAGCAACGGCGAGCGCCCGCTCGGCCGCCTGAGCGAGATCGGCCGGGTCTTTGCGCAACTCCGTGAAGGCGGCCGCCGCAGCCAGACCCCCATCCGCCGGGGCGGGCAGGAAGGCGACACGGTTGATGCCAGCCCGTAGCTCGATCGGCTGGGCGAGCGAGGGCACCGCCTGGGCGAAGTCCGCCTCCGTCAACCCGCCGCCGGCCTCAAGCGCCCCTTGCGCGAGGCGCCGGGCGAGCGAACCCTGATAGAAATCACGGAGCCCGTTGAGACGCAGCTGGGAGAGCGTGTTCGCAAGATCGGGCTGGAACAGCCCCTCGCCCGCGATCAGCGGCGCTCCGCTTGGGCTCGCAAACACGGCCCGGGCCGCAGGATCGGCAAGCAAGGGTCCGGCAACGGCGGCGATGTCCGCCGCCAGCTCGGGAGAAACGTGGATGCCAAGCCGCGCCATTTTCTGCGCCACGCCGACGAGCTGTTGGATCGGCAGCCGTCCATATCGGGCGTGCAGCAAGTAGAGGCCGCGCACCAGCATCGGCACCGCCGCCGGCCGGTCTCCGCCGGCCCCGCCCTTCGGCGCGGCGGGGAGAAAAAGAATCGCTTCCGGCCGGCCACCCCCCGGCGCCTTCGGCGACGGATCGTACGCGAGGCAAGCCCCGCCGCCGCCGAGCCCGGCCCGCGAGGGCAGTGAAACCGCCAGCGCAAAGCCAAGCGCCGTCGCGGCGTCGGCGGCATTACCGCCTTCGGCCAGGATTTCCCGCGCCACCTCTCCCGCAATCGGCTCCGGCGAGACCACCGCGCCGAGATAAGGTGCCGCGACCGGCCGCCGCTGTGCCGGCCTATTGCTGCCCCCGCCGCAGCCTGCCAGCGCGCCGGCGACGATCAGGCTGCAACAGAGCCGCCAGTTGCGGCCGTTGCGGACCGCTCGCCCGGCCGCCGCCAACACGCTGCTTCGCACGTGCACTATCCCTTATGATTGCGCGGCGCAGGCTCTCCGCCGACCACGCTCTGATCGGGAGCCTCCGCATAAACGGCTTCCCGGCGGGGGGCAACGGCCGACGCCGCTCAAAAGAGCTGGACCAGCATGGCCTTGAGGTATGCGCTCTCCGGGAGCGCGGGATGCACCGGATGGTCCGGCCCGGCGCCTCCGGCATGCACGATGCGCCCGCCGCGCCGCGCCCTCGCCAGCCCCTCTGCCACCGCTTCGCCGAACGCTTCGGGCGAGGCGTGATGCGAGCAGGATGCCAGAAAAAGAAAGCCCGCTGGCGCGACCAGCGCCGCCGCAAGCCGGGCCAGCCGCGCGTAGGCGCGCAGCCCGGCAGCCTGGTCCTTGCGACTCGGAATGAAGGGCGGCGGATCGGCGACGACGATGTCGAACCGCTCGCCACCTGCGGCGAAATCCGCCAGCGCCGAAAAAGCATCGGCGCGCAGCAACTCCGCATGCAGCCCGCTCTGCTCCGCCGCCTGTTCGGCGAGCGCGAGAGCGGCAGCGCTGCTGTCCACCAGCACCACCCGCGCCGCCCCGGCGGCCGCCGCACGCAAGCCAAAGCCGCCGGTATGGCAGAACACGTCAAGCACCCGCGCCCCGCGCGCCAGGGCGGCAACGCGATCGCGATTCGGCCGCTGGTCATAGAACCAGCCGGTCTTCTGGCCGTGGACCGGATCGATCGGAAAGCGGACCCCTCCCTCCTCGACTGCGAGATCATCGGGAATCGTGCCGCGCAGCAGCCGGACCTCCTCTGCCATGCCCTCAAGCCGCCGCGCCGCGGAATCGTTGCGCGCAAGCACGTCTTGCACGGGCAGCACCGCCGCCAGTGCGGCGGTAATCTCGGGGAGCAGCCGATCCATCCCCGCGCTGTTGGCCTCGAGCACCGCAAACCCGCCGTAGCGATCAACGATCAGGCCCGGCAGGCGGTCGGCCTCGGCGTGCACCAGCCGGTAGAACGGCGCAGTGAAAAAACGCTCGCGCAAGCTCGCGGCTTCGGCGAGCCTGAGCGCGAACCAATCGGCATCGATCTTGGCCTCGGCGTCCGCATCAAGCCGGCGCGCGGCGATCAGGCTGTGCGGATTGTAGAAGGCCGTGCCAAACGATACGCCATCGTCTCCTTCCAGGCGGACCAGCCCGCCCGGCGCAAGCGCCTTGAATTCGGGGCGCATCGCGATCTCGTTGCTGAATGCCCACGGGTGCCCCGCCTTCAGGCGGCGCCCTGCGCCGGCGCGAAGGCGAACCAGCGGGCGGGTCTCACCGAAGGACACTAGCGGACGTAGACCTCGACCTGATCGGCCTTGACCGTCGGATCCGTGCGTGCTGCCAAAAGCAGCCTGTCGTTCGGCACTCCCATGCGCGCAATGGATTGCATCACCTCCTGGGCAGCCGTTGCGGCGCTCCCCGCCGCCGCCTTCTGCGCGGCCGGCGTACCGGAAGCCGGTGCCACGCCGACCACTACAAACACGACATCAGGCTTCCTCGCTTCCGCAGCCTTGACCGCTTCGCCGAGTGGCCCCGCGTAATCAGCAGAGAGATTGTCGAACCGGATGATCGCGAGAGGCGCCGGCCCTGGCCACGGCGGTGGCGGAGGCCGAGCCGGAGTGGGCGGGGCGAGCGGAGGCAGATACGCGGCAGTACCGAACGTCCTTTGGTCGGGCAGCGCACAGCCCGCAAGCCAGGCTCCCGCCGTGCCCGCCAGTGCCTGGAGCAGATGCCGGCGCACCGCATTCCGGGCTGCCATCATAGATCTCCTTCTGCTCCCAAGGCTTGCAGGAAGCGCCCCTGTGGGCAAGATGCGCGCGGCAATGCGAACGCGCGCAATGGTCCCCTCAGCGCGCGTACGTCGCCTCGGGATGCGAGCATGCACCAGACATTGCGATGACATTGCGCGATCCGGAACGGATTGCCATAGGCGTTGTTGGCTGCGGTCACTTCGGGCGATTCCACGCGCTCAAGGCCGCCGCCGAGTCGGAGTTCCGGCTGATCGGCGTCAACGACGCGCGTGCCGAGCGGGGCGCCAAGCTGGGCGCTGAGGTTGGCGTGGCCTCCCTTTCCTGGCCGGAAATTCTTGCCGCGAGCGACGCCGTCGTTATCGCGACCCCGGCCGATTCGCACTTCGCGCTCGCCCGGCAAGCCCTGGAAGCGGGCCGGCACGTGCTGGTGGAAAAGCCGATTGCCGCGACCCTCGCCGAAGCGGACATCCTCGCGGCACTTGCCGCGGAGCACGCGATGGTGCTTCAGGTCGGGCATCTCGAGCGTTTCTCTGCGGCGTTCCGCGCGCTCGTCCCGCACATGCGAAAGCCGGTTTATATCGAAGCGGTACGGATCCAACCGTTCAAAGAACGCGGCACCGACGTTTCCGTCGTGCTCGACCTGATGATCCACGATCTCGATCTGGTGCTCGCCCTGGTGGCAAGCCCGATCGAGAGTGTCGATGCGGTCGGCGCATCGGTTGCAAGCCGGCATGAGGACATCGCCAACGCACGTATCCGCTTCGTCAATGGTTGCGTCGCCACCATCACGGCAAGCCGGGTTTCCCTTCGCACAGAGCGGCGCATGCGCCTTTTCAACCAAGGCGGCTACGTTTCCGTCGATTTCGTCAACCGCAAGCTCGCGTTGATCAGCGCCGGCGCGAACGGCACGCCGTTGCCCGGATTGCCCGGATATCGGCTGACCGAAAGCGCCTGGCAAAATCATGATTCGCTCGCCGCCGAGCACGCCGCGTTTGCGGCGGCCGTGACAGGCAAGGGGCCGGTTGTCGTGGACGCACGTGCCGGCCGGGACGCCCTCGCCGCAGCCCTCATGGTTTCCGAAAGCATGGCGCAATCGCGCGCACGCGCGACGGCCTCCGGGCTGCTCGTGCCCGGTTGAACACTTGCCGGAGGCGGAGTTACGCGCGCGCTGGCCGGCAGCGTATCAAATTCATCGGCTTCAGCGTCATCACGACCTCGTCGCGCTGGTTCAGCACCTCGACGAAATTCGTCACGATGCCGCGATCGGGCTTCGAGCGCGAACGCCTCGCCTCCGTCACCGTAACGCGGAGGCTCAGCGTGTCGCCGGGCCGCACAGGCTTCAGCCAGCGCAACTCATCGATTCCCGGTGAACCGAGCGAGGAAGCATCGTCCAGGATATTTTCGGCGTAGAGCCGCATCATCAGCGCCGCTGTGTGCCACCCCGAGAGAATAAGGCCACGGAATGGTCCAGCGGCGGCGGCCGTCTTGTCGACGTGAATCGATTGCGGATCGTAACGGCGGCCAAAAGCGAGCGCTTCCGCTTCGCTGACTTCGATGCGACCGAATGCAAAGACCTGGCCTTCTGCGAAGTCATCAAAATAACGTGGCGAGGGAAGCGGTGGACGGGCAACGGACGAATCAGTCATGCGCCACCATTAGCAGAGATCGCCGCCTTTGGCATTGGCCGCCAAAGGGCCACGCCGCATCGTCGAAAGGCCCCTTGAGCATTTTCAGGTTGACTGAACATGCTCCCATTTTGTTTTCTCGAGCAATTTCATCGCCCTGACTGGCATCTTGCGATTCCGGTCAGGGCGATATTGCTCTAATCGTTCATCGGGTACGAGGCCATCAGGCGCTTCTGCTTACGCCACAGACGAAACGTTTCGCGGATGCTGCTCGGGCGGTGGCCGCGCGTGCGGTTGGCTCGGCCGATCATGAATGCGGCACGATAGTGGAAGAACTGGGCGGCATACGCCTCCGCAAGTTTCATGTTCGGATCCCAGACGTGTGTCGCCTCGGAGCCCGAGCCGTTGATTTCGATGATGCGGAAACCGCGCCCGCGCCTGAGCTGAGCGAGCGAAGAAAACCGCACGTCGATGCGGCCGAAATGAAATTCCGGGATCGCCCGGGCAATCGCATCGATCGTCGCGGTGAGCGTTGCCGTGATTTCGCTCGCACCGTTGCGGAAGGTCGAGCCCTTGCAGTGGTTGCCGACGAACAGCAGCCTGACCGGCGCGCCGGTGGGCGGCACTTCGCTGAGCCGCCCGGCAAGCCGGGGAAGATAGAGGTGTGGCACGAGGCCGGCACGCGGATCGTTGCGAACCAGGTCGGCGATCGTCGAACGCCCGTCCCCGACCACGACCGGCGCCGATTTGAGGGTGAGCGAGGTCACCCTGCCGCTCGCCTCATCGGGGGTGCGGATATAGAAAATCCCCGCTTCGCCCTCGTCGGGAATGTATTCCTGGAAGATGACGCCGACGCCACTCGGATAGTCGGCAATGAAGCGGGCAAGGTCGTCCCGCTTCTGCAAAAGCCTGACACCAGTGCCATTGCAGCCGATATCCGGCTTGCCGACCAGCGGAAATTCGAGCCCCGCCTCTGCCAGCGCCGCCTCGGCCGCGGCCAGACCGGCCGCGCGGTCCGCCTCCGTCACCAGCCGCACATAGCGGGCGAGCCACCGCCGTTCCGGGCCCTGAAGCTGGTCGAGAATGGACGACTTCGACTCCCCGCACAGGCCGCCTGCGGCAATCCGCGGATTGGCCGCCGTCAGCAGCAGGGGCGAGCCGTAACGCAAACCGAGCAGGATCCACTGCACGGCGACCGGCGTGTAAAAGAGCCAAGCGGGCCAGAATTCGAAGCTCGAGACAATCTGGGACCGGCCACCGGTCCTGAGCCACCAAAGGGCTCTCGGCCGATCGGCCTCGCGCAGTGCAGCGTCCATCATGCGAGTAGCCTGCGACCTCCTCGACTGAGTTCGTCAAACCCCGGCCGGAGACCGCGGGGACCGATCCACTCTTGATGCCGACCCGAGACTCCGGCGCCCGGTCGCTGGCGTGACCCCATAAAGACACCGCCCGTCGCGCCGTGGCAACCGAACAAATCGTAAGGAATTGTTCGCCTTCGTCCGCCCGCTGGCCGAACCCGCCGGCTTCGGCCAGGATTGCCGGCAGAAGGAGCGGAGAACGCGAATGGATTTCGCCCATTCGGAACGGGCCGAGGCGCTGCGCCGGCGCCTCGCCGCCTTCATGGAGACCGAGATTTATCCAAACGAGGCGACCTATGCCGCGGAACGGGCCGCCCTGCCCGACCGCTGGCAGCCCGTGCCGACCGTCGAGCGGCTCAAGCCGCTCGCGCGCCAAGCCGGGCTGTGGAACCTCTTCTTCCCCGACTCGGTGCACGGCGCTGGCCTTTCCAACCTCGACTATGCCCCTCTGGCCGAGATCATGGGCGCCGTACCCTGGGCCTCCGAGGTGTTCAATTGCTCGGCACCGGATACCGGCAACATGGAAATCCTGCAGCGCTTCGGAAGCAAAGCGCAGCAGGATCAATGGCTTGAACAGCTCCTGAAGGGTGAGATCCGCTCCTGCTTCGCGATGACCGAGCCTCAGGTTGCCTCCTCGGACGCCACCAACATTCAGGCTGCGATCCACCGCGATGGCGACTCCTACGTGATCGACGGGCACAAATGGTGGACCTCCGGCGCAGGCGACCCGCGTTGCCGGCTCATCATCCTGATGGGCAAGACATCGCCCGATCACCCCGACCGGCACCGCCAGCAATCGATGGTTCTCATTCCGCGGGAAGCCACCGGGGTCACGGTCAAGCGGATGCTGCCTGTGCTCGGCTCCGACGACGCCCCGCACGGCCACGCCGAGATCATATTCGAGGGCGTGCGCGTGCCAGCCGGCAATCTGCTCGGCGCGGAGGGTGCCGGCTTCGCGATCGCGCAGGCCCGATTGGGGCCCGGGCGCATCCACCATTGCATGCGGGTGATCGGCCTGGCCGAGCGCGCATTGGCCTTGACCTGCCGCCGCGCGCATGCCCGCCGCGCCTTCGGCCAGCCGCTCGCCGAGCTTGGCGTCAGCGTCGAACGGGCCGGCCAGGCGCGCCTCCTGATCGAGCAGGCGCGCCTCCTCGTCCTGCGCGCGGCGTGGATGATGGACACCGCCGGAGCCAAGGCAGCACGGCGCGAGATTGCGATGATCAAAGTGGCGGCGCCGGCGATGGCCTGCCAGGTGATCGACTGGGCGATCCAGATGCACGGCGGCGCCGGCCTGACCGACGATTTCGGGCTGGCGGAAATGTGGCGTATCGCACGCAGCCTGCGCATCCTCGACGGCCCCGACGAGGTGCACCGCCAGCAGATCGGACGCATGGAGCTCGCCCGGCATCGCGCTTCTGCCCCCATATCCTAGCGTCCTTTCGTTTCAGTTCGCCGCACTTGCAGGGCACGCAGATATCAGCGGGCCACTGAAAACAAGAGAAAATGCCCTGATTCCGGCGGGTCACCCAGGGTCCGGAATTCCGGAATCGAGACGCTGGCACCCGGCCCCGTGCTCGAGCGTTACTGAACAGCCACTCTTTTTCTTGCTCCTCCCCGTGGACCGGCGAGGAGACGCAGCACACATGAACCACATCCCGCGCCGGAACGGCACGCGAGGAGATCGCCGATGCAGAGCCCCGTGGAAGCTCCAGACTGGTCAACCATCCCCGCGCCAACGGACGACGGGGCCACCCGCCACCTCGTGGGCGCTCGCATGCCCACCTTGGCTCTGCGGGCGACCAACGGCGAGACCGTCGACCTTTCCGCCCTCACTGGCCGGGTCGTCGTTTACGCATACCCCCGGACCGGAAGACCCGGCGTCCCAAACCCCGATGGCTGGGACATGATACCGGGCGCGCGCGGCTGCACTCCGCAGGCCTGCTCGTATCGCGACCACTTCGCCGAGTTGAAGGCTCTCGGCGTCGATCACCTGTTCGGCGTCTCCACGCAGGATCCAGACTACCAGCGCGAAGCGGCGGAACGCCTGCACCTGCCGTTCGCTATCCTGTCGGACGAGCATCTGCGCCTCACGCACGCATTGCATCTGCCCACGTTCGAAACCGGCGGTATGACGCTTCTGAAGCGTTTCACTATGGTCATCGATGCCGGCACGGTGGAACACGTCTTCTACCCCGTGTTCCCGCCGGATCGCAGCGCGCATGACGTCGCCCAGTGGTTCGCGCAACGGGCGCAGCGCCAGACCGCAATCTCGGGCTGAGCACTCCCGCAGCCGCGCAGCTTAAAGCTCGCCCCGCTCGATGGTTTCGTACGCAACCTCATCGTGATCCGTCAGCCACGCGGGTCGGACGACCGTATAGTCGAGACCCGATGCCTCGATGATGTCTGCCGCCTCCCTGTACGGTCCGAGAGCGGCGCCAACGGCGCGCCTGTTCCATGCACCGGACTTCCCGCGCACCTCGTCGTAGATGCCAAGGCTGGCGATGATGATCAGCCGCCCGACCCCGGTCACTTTCATCGCGGCAACGGTATTCCTGGCGAGCCCGCGCTTTCATTGAAAAAGCCGGTGGCGAACGTCCTGTGCATGCGCTCCGCTCAGCTGGCTTTCGTACGGCTGTTCATCAGCATGTCGAGAAAATGCGGCGACCCGCCGCTTTCACCTTGATAGGACGAGTCGAACGCCAGCGTAACGAACCACTCTTTGGCGAGCAGCTCCACGTAGAGGCCCGCCGCTTGCTCCTTCACGCCACCGCCCGGATGCACGACAACGATGGCTGGATATTTCGCGTTCTTCGTGATGTCCGGCGGCAGATAAAGATTGCCCGCCATGGGGATGCTGCGGTTCTCGAACGTGACGCTTTGCATGGTGCCCACTCCCAATCTTGAAAACCTATTCCTCTCGCGCCGGAATGATGCGGTTCAACCGGCCATATCGCGCGGAGCGGAAGCGGTGGGTCGCTCCCCCTTCACGGTTCGCCCCTGATCCGCAGGCGATGCGTGGACGATAGCGCCTTGCCGGGTAATTGATTAGATGCTGAAAGCTGCATGCGCCTATCAACGAGGTGATCAATGCGCCGCGAGGAGATGGCGGACCTGACCGCGTTCGTAGTCGTCGCCGAGGCGCGCAACTTTACCCGTGCGGCGGCAAAACTCGGATTGTCGCAATCCGCGCTCAGCCAGATGGTGCGCCGGCTCGAGGGGAGACTGGGGCTCCGTCTCCTTGCCCGGACAACCCGCAGCGTCGCGCCGACCGAGGCCGGCGAGCGGCTTGCTGAGACGCTTGCGCCCATGCTGCATGATCTCGATCGGAGCATCGCCGGTTTGAGCGAGCTCCGCGACAAACCCGCCGGAACGATCCGCATCACGACGGTGGAACATGCCGCGAAGACCGTTCTCTGCCCGGCGCTCGCGAAACTCCTGCCCGACTATCCCGACATCACCGTGGAGGTGATTGCCGACACGGCCTCGTTGACGTTGTCGCTGGCCGATTTGATGCCGGGAACCTTGAATCGATGGCAACTCCTCAAGGACGGGCGGGAGATGCGAGTACGGGTCGACGGACCGCTCGTCTTCAACACCATCGACCTCATTCGCGACGCCGCACTCTACGGGCTCGGCCTTGCCGACCTCCCGCTGGATCAGGTCGACCGGCACCTCACACGCGGCCGGCCCACCCGGGTGCTCGCCAATGGGACACCGCCATTGCCCGAATACCACCTTTACTACCCCAGTCGCCGCCATTCATCTCCGGCGTTCAAACTGCTGGTGGACGCGTCGCGGTTTCGCGCGCCGGACCCGATGCCCGGCACGAACGACCGAGGCCGCGCCGCGCGCGGCCGTTGCGCGGCCCGCCGATCGCCATCCACGTCTTGGCTACGCCATGAACATTGACGCCGTGTCCCTCAAAACCATCGCAGCAACGCTGATCTTCGCCGCCACCTACTTTGTGATGGCGATCGGACGGCTGCCCGGCTTCCGCCTCGACCGTGCCGGCGCCGCCTTCCTCGGCGCAAGCCTGATGGTCGCCGTCGGCGTGCTCAATCTCAAACAGGCATTCGCCGCCATCGACATGAACACGATTGCCCTCCTGCTCGGCATGATGATCGTGGTGGCCAATCTCCGCCTTTCCGGCTTCTTCGCGGTGCTCACAGAGTGGGCCGGACGGCACGCGCGGCACCCGCTTGTTCTCCTCACAGCGATCGCGCTGATCTCCGGCATTCTCTCGGCATTTCTCGTGAACGACGCGGTCTGCCTGGCCTTGACCCCACTCGTGCTCGAACTCCTGCTCAGTCTCGAGCGCAACCCGGTGCCCTATCTTCTCGCGGTGACCATGGCCGCCAACGTCGGCGGCGTTGCCACCATCACCGGTAACCCGCAGAACATGATCATCGGCTCGCTCTCGGGCATCGGCTATGGCCCCTTCGCCAGCGCATTGGCCCCCGTCGCTGCGATCGGGCTCGTCCTGACCATCGTGCTGATCGCAGTGCTCTTCCGCGCCGAGTTCCGCGCCGCATCCCCGCTCGCGGTGCCGCGCACGCAACCGGCGCGCCTGCACCGCGCGCTGATGGTGAAGACGCTCGTTATCACGGCCGTGCTGATGGTCGCACTATTTCTCGGCGTCGCCCCGGCCAAGGCCGCTGCGGTGGCCGGCGCGTTCCTCTTGCTGTCGCGACGGGTCAAAAGCAGCCGGATCTATGCCGAGATCGACTGGACGCTGCTTTTGATGTTCGCCGGTCTCTTTGTCGTCGTCGCCGGTTTCGAACGCATCGTGCTCACGCCGCAACTGCTGCACCGCTTGCTCGCCCTGCCCCTGAGCGGCACCGTTTCCCTCAGCGTACTGACTGCGGTGCTGTCAAACCTGGTGAGCAACGTGCCCGCAGTACTCGTGCTCAGCCGCTTTGTCGAGCACCTGGCCGATCCCGGGCGAGCCTGGCTGGTGGTTGCCATGGCGTCGACGCTCGCCGGCAACTTCACGATTGTCGGCTCAGTCGCCAACCTGATCGTCGTGCAGCTCGCCCGGGCGCACCATGTCGAGATCCGCTTCGGCACCTATTTCCGTGTCGGCGCCCCGCTTACGGTGCTCACCATCGCGGTCGGCGTGCTCCTGCTTTAATGTCGTGCCCCGTCGTTCTCCGCCGTCGCCAGAGGACGAAAGGGGATGAGCGGGCCACTGAAAATAAAGGGCTAATGTGCCCCTGGCTCCACGAGCTGAGGATTATCGAAAACGGGATGCCGCATACGGTCGAAGGCGGCGCTGAGGGCGCCGGCGAGATCGCGCTTCTCGTCTTCGCCGAGAGCGCGGGCCACTTCCTCGTGCACGCCGTGCGCCACCAGAAGGAGCGCCGGCACCTGGCCCTGCCGCTCTTCCAGGACGACCTTGAGCCATGCCACCGGGAGCACTTTTTCGTCGCTCCGCCCGTTCCGGTGCGTTCGCCGGACAACGAGGCCGCTCTCGCTCAAAAGCAGTATCTCGCTTTCGCGCTTCGCGCTTTCCAGGTGCAGGTGCACAAGGAGAAGAGTGATCGCCACGTCCGCACCGCTGAAAGCGACGGCGGGCCACGCGTCAAGCCACCAGCAACGCAGCATGATCAATGACGAGAGCGCCCACAACACGGCAATCAGGTAATAAAGCCCATGCCGCGTCAGGCTACGGTGTGGCACGATCACCGCTTCGAACAGGCTCCGCGATCCAGCCAGCATTGCTCCCACTTCAACCCTTCTGCGAAGGTTATTTTGTGCCGCGCACCCGCTCTCTGCAAGAACCCCCCATGGCCGACAAGCGGTCAAAATGCGCAGCCAGGCCGATCAGCGCGGCCGCCGTACGGGATTTCATCGGCGCGCTGAAAGCGGCCAACCCGAACCCTCGGAGCGAACTTTCATTCACCGATCCCTTCACGCTGCTCGTCGCGGTCGTGCTCTCGGCGCAGACCACCGACAAGGCCGTGAACGTGGCCACGCACGGCCTGTTCGCCGAGGCGCCCACACCCGAGGCCATGGTGCGGCTTGGCGCGGAGGGAATCGCGCGGCACATCCGCTCGCTCGGGCTATGGCAGGCAAAAGCGCGGAACGTGGCCGCCCTCTCGGGCCTGCTCCTCGAGCGTCATGGCGGGCAGGTGCCGGCGGACCGCGTTGCCCTCGAAGCGTTGCCGGGTGTCGGGCGGAAAACCGCAAACGTCGTTCTCAATGTCGCCTTCGGCCAGCCGACAATGGCGGTCGACACGCACATTTTCCGCGTCGCGAACCGCACCGGACTTGCTCCGGGAAAGACGCCGCGCGAAGTCGAAGAGGCGCTGGTCCGCCGCATCCCGCCGACTCTCCTCCACGATGCGCACCACTGGCTGATCCTGCTCGGGCGCTATATCTGCAAAGCACGGCGGCCCGAATGCTGGCGCTGTCCCGCGGCAAACTCTTGCGGCTTCGCACCGAAGACGAAGGCACGATGATCCACCTCGATCCCGAGAATGACGCACTTTGCGTGATCGACCTGCAGCCGACCTTCATGCCGGCGGGCGAGCTTCCCGTTGCCGACGGCGCGGCGATCGTGCCGGTGATCAACCGCTTGCAGAAGTCCCACTTCACCCACGCAATCGCGACACAGGACTGGCATCCGGCAGATCACGCCTCGTTCGCCGAAATGCATCCCGGCCGCGCCCCCTTCTCCACCATTGCAATGCCCTACGGGCCGCAGACGCTCTGGCCGCGCCACGCCGTGCAGGAGACGGCGAACGCCGCCCTTCACCCGGGCCTCTCCACAGGCCGCCTCGAGCTGATCATCCGTAAGGGATTCCGTCGCGGAATTGACAGCTATTCCGCTTTTTTTGAGAACGATCGCGCAACCCCGACCGGGCTCGACGGCTATCTCCGTGCACGCGGCTTTCGCAGGCTGTTCTTCGCTGGCCTGGCGGCGGATTTCTGTGTCGCCTGGTCGGCCGAGGATGCGGCCCGGCTCGGCTACCAGGCATTCGTGATCGAAGACGCGTGCCGCGCGATCGCCCTTCCGCTGGCGGAAGGCGGGACCACGCTCAGCGCGGCCCGCACACGGCTTCGGGAACTCGGCGTTTCCTTCATCGCGGAAAGCGAGCTCCCTCCAGAATAGCGGCTTAGGCTTCGACGCTCGTGGTCAACTTCAGAATTTTCTCGTGCCGACGCGCTTTGAGTTCAGCCGGCGCGAGTGCGAGCAGCGGGGCCAGTTCGGCCTCGATCGCCTTGCCAACCGCGGCGATCGTGGCCGCCGGGTCGCGATGCGCGCCGCCAAGCGGCTCGGCGATGATCGAATCGATCAGCTCCAGCCCCAGCAAATCCTGCGCGGTCAGCTTCAACGCCTCGGCCGCTGTTGGCGCCGCGGCGGCATCACGCCAGAGGATCGAAGCGCAGCCTTCGGGGGATATAACCGAATAGACGGCGTGCTCGAGCATCAGCACCCGGTCGCAGGTGGCCAGAGCAATCGCCCCGCCCGATCCGCCCTC
>JBOHMN010000726.1:0-5072 GCA_050730175.1 Acetobacteraceae bacterium
CAGTACGAGGGCCCGACCGGCGAAGAGACGGTCCAGGCATTCAATCATCAGGTGAAAAAGAACTATTACCTTTTGCTCGGCAAGCCGAAGTCCGCGATGCGCTCGAAATACGACTTCGTCGACATCGTGAGCTTCGGCAAGTCGTTCCTGACCGAAGCCCAATCGAAGTGCCACATGACCTGACTTTCCGGCCGGCCCCTCGAATAAGAACGCTGCGTTTCTGCCAGGGCGTAGCGCGATGACTGCGAACCGCGGAACCCGAACGCCGGCCACCGCGCATGCCTCTGCGTATTCTCTAAGTCCTCCGCCACCGCCCGGTACCGGCGCATGACTCTCTATCTCATCCAGATCTGCAATGGCATCGGGATCGGGATGATCTATTTCCTCCTCGCGGTCGGTTTGTCGATCATCTTCGGCATCATGGGCTTCGTGAATTTCGCCCATGGCGCCTTTTATCTTCTCGGCGCTTATCTTTCCTACGCGGTAGCTGCCGCAACCGGGAACTTCTGGTTGGCACTTGCCATCGCGCCGGTGCTCGTCGGTGCCGCAGGCTGGCTCGGTGAACGCTATCTCCTCCATCGCCTCTACCGCACGCCCCACATGTATCAGATCCTGGTGACCCTCGGCGTCGCGCTGGTCATTCAGGAGATCGTCGTCATCATCTGGAGCCCGGTCGGAAAGAACATTGCCACGCCGGACCTGCTCAACGGGGTGCTAATCTTCGGCAGCTTCGCCTATCCGAAATATCGCCTGTTCGTCATCGCCTTCTCGGCCGTCCTCGCGTTCGCGCTGTGGCTGCTGCTGGAGCGCACGACCTACGGCGCGATCCTGCGCGCCGGCACGGAATCGACCGAGATGGTCTCCCTGCTCGGCATCGACGTGTTCCGTATCTTCTCTCTGACGTTCGCCCTCGGCGCTTTTCTCGCCGGCCTCGCCGGAGTTCTCGCGGCGCCGATCCACGGTGCCGAACCGTTCATGGGACCGAATGCACTGGCGATCGCCTTCGTCGTCGTGGTCGTCGGTGGCATGGGCAGCTTCTCGGGCGCCCTGGTCGGCGGGCTGTTGATCGGCATCGTGCAGAGCGTGATGAGCAGCCTGTGGTCCGAAGGCGCCAACTTGATGATCTATGTCGCCATGGCGCTGGTCATCCTGCTCCTGCCACGGGGACTGCTGGGGCGGGCCTGATACCGTGTTGCGCGCGCTTCGCGATCCAGGTTTTCTCGGCAGCATTCTCGCCGCCATCCTGCTGCCTCTGGTGCTCCCCTCGGTCGCCCTGGCAACCGAGGTCGTCGTCTTCATCATCGCAACCCTCGGCTGTACCCTGCTGCTCGGCTATGTCGGGCTGCTCTCCTTCGGCCAGGCGATCTTCTTCGGCTTCGGCGCCTACGCGTGCGGCCTTGCCCTGCTCAACCTCGGCGTCGGCACCTTCGCCGCACTCGGCATCACCCTCATCGGCAGCATGCTCGTCGGCCTCGTCATCGGCATCCTGGCGACGCAGAAGCGCGGCATCTATCTCGTCATGTTGACATTCGCGTTTTCCGAGATGTTCTACTTCGCGGCCTACGCGATGGCCGGCCTGACCGGCGGCGAAAACGGCCTCCTCAACATCCCCCGCCCGGCGCTCGCCATCGGCCCCCTCACTCTCTCGCGCCTCGCCACGCCCCTTTCGTTTTACGTGTTCGCCGCGATCATATTCCTGGTGATCTATTTCTTCTTCTGCCTGCTTGCCGCCTCACCGTTCGGAGCCACTCTCATCGCAATCCGCGAAAACGAGGATCGCGCCGCAGCGCTCGGCTACAACGTTCGTCTGTTCAAGATTGCAGCCTTCGTGGTTTCGGCGGCGGTTACCGGGATCGCCGGCGGAATCTATGTCCTGTTCCTCAATTTCGCACCGCTCAGCAACATCGACGTCGGAATGAGCGAGCGCATCCTGATCATGAGTATCCTCGGCGGCACGGGCTCCTTGTTCGGAGGCGTGCTCGGCGCGACGTTCTTCATCGTGCTTGGCAACATTCTCTCGGCAATCTGGCCACGCTGGCTTCTCATCATCGGGCTGCTCCTCATCCTGGTCGCAAGCTATCTCAGGGGCGGCCTTCTGTCCGGGCTCACCTGGGCACTTGGCCGCCTTCCCGCGAATCGCTGGCCGCTCGCGCGCGGCAACACAGCACGATGACCGGAGCCAGGCTCGCTGCATCGCGCATCGGCAAGCGGTTCGGCGGCTTCGTCGCGCTCAAGGACGTCTCGTTCGAAGTCAAGGAGCACGGCATACACTCTTTCATCGGCCCGAACGGAGCAGGCAAGACCACGCTCTTCAATTGTCTCACCGGCACCATCCTGCCGAGTGCCGGTCAGGTGCTTCTGGACGGCCGGGATGTCACGCGGCTGCCGCCGCACCGGCGCGCGCGCCTCGGCATCGCGCGCTCTTTCCAGATCACCAATCTCTTTCAGAATTTGACCGTTTTCGAAAGCCTTCGCCTCGCCGCGCAGGCCCAGGCAGGCCTCGCCGCGTTCGACTTTCTGAGATCCAAGGAACGCCTCGCACGCCCGCGCGAGATCGCCGAGCGCGTCCTGACGCGCCTTTCCCTGGAACGGTGGCGCGGAGCGCGGGCAGGAGAGCTCTCCCACGGCCTGCAGCGCACTCTGGAAATCGGCCTTGCGCTTGCCGGTGAACCGAACATCCTCCTGCTCGACGAGCCAATGGCGGGCATGGGCATCGACGACATCGAAACCGTGAAGCAGCTGATCGCAGCACTCGGCCGCGAACACACGATCATCCTGATCGAGCACAACATGAACGTCGTGCTCGATGTTTCCGCGACGATCTCGGTCATGCACCAGGGCAGCATCCTCGTGGAGGGACCGCCCGACATGATCCGCCGCCACCCCGAGGTGAAGGCCGCCTATCTCGGCAGCCAGGCATGATGCTCGCGCTGGAAAACGTGCACGCCTTCTACGGCAAGAGCCATATTCTGCACGGCGTATCGCTCAACGTGGAGGGCGGTGAGATCGCGAGCCTGCTCGGTCGCAACGGCGCCGGCAAGACCACAACGCTGAAGACCATCACCGGCATCGTGCTCGCGCGCGAGGGCCACGTCCGGTTCGCCGGTCAGCCGATCGAACGCAAGCCCACCCACACGATTGCACGTCTCGGGATCGCGCTGGTGCCGGATCATCGCGGCATTTTCCGCACGCTCTCAGTCGAGGAGAATCTCGCGATCGCGCTGCGCGCTGAAAGCGCGTGGACGCTTGCCGACGTCTTCACGCATTTCCCCCGCCTTCGCGAACGCCGCCAGAGCGCCGGTGGCACGCTTTCGGGCGGCGAGCAGCAGATGCTCGCCATCGCCCGCGCCCTGGTCAACGCGCCGAAGCTGCTGCTCCTCGACGAGCCGACCGAAGGGCTCGCCCCGGTGATCGTCGACGAGCTCGCTTCCATCGTCGCCGCGATCCGCACCCGCGGCATCGGCGTGCTCCTGGTCGAGCAGAATCTCGGCTTCTGCATGCGCCTCGCCGACCGCCACTACGTCCTGGAACAGGGCCGCATCGTCTATAGCGGCACCCGCGCAGAATTCCGCGACGCCGAGAACATCCGCGACCGTTATCTCACGCTCCAGGCAGCCGGCCGCCCCTGACGCCCTCCCTCTGGCCAAATCGCCCACCCCCCATTATCCAAGTCAGAACGCAAAGCCGCACGGACGAAACGCGATGGATCTGCATTCCTTGCCCTTCAATCCGGACAATATCCTCGATCGCCTGAGACAATGGGTGGAATGCGAATCGCCAACCTTCGACCGCGCCGCCGTCAATCGCGCGATGGACATCGCCGGCCGCGACCTCGCACTGCTCGGTGCTGCCATCGAACGGATACCAGGCCGCATGGGATTCGGCGACTGCGTGCGCGCGCATCTTCCGCACCCGCGCGCGGGCGAGCCCGGGATCCTGATCATGGGCCATCTCGACACGGTGCATCCGATCGGCACCCTCGCCTCCCTCCCCTGGCGGCGTGACGGCGATCGCTGCTACGGCCCCGGAATCCTCGACATGAAGGCGGGCAATTTCCTCGCCTGCGAAGCCATCCGCGAGCTCGCTCGAGCGGGCATCGCAACCCGGCTTCCCCTCACCCTCCTGTTCACGAGCGATGAAGAAGTCGGCAGCCCAAGCACGCGCGACCTCATTGAGGCGGAATCCGCGCGCCACAAATACGTACTCGTCACGGAACCCGGCCGCAGTGACGGCGGCGTCGTCACCGGCCGCTACGCCATCGCACGGTTTACTCTCGAGGCGCGAGGCCGCCCGAGCCACGCCGGCGCCCGGCTCGCCGAAGGCCGCTCTGCGGTGCGCCTGATGGCCCGCATGCTCCTCGACATCGAAGCCATGACGACAAGCGATTGCACTTTCAGCGTCAGCGTCGTGCACGGCGGTCAATGGGTCAATTGCGTCCCCAGCGTCTGTCGCGGCGAAGCCCTCAGCATGGCCAAGCGCCAGGACGACCTCGATTCTGCCGTCGCCCGCATGCTGGCCCTGTCGGTCAAGACGAATGACTCAACCTTCACCGTCACGCGGGGCGTCACCCGGCCGGTCTGGGAACCGGACACCAAAACGCTCGCGCTCTACGAAACAGCGCGCAACGTCGCGACGTCGCTCGGCCTCGACCTGCCGCACGAAAGCGCCGGCGGCGGATCGGATGCCAACTTCACCGGCGCGTTGGGCATTCCCTCGCTCGACGGGCTGGGCGCGCGGGGCGGCGGAGCCCACACGCTCGGCGAGCACATCGAGATCGCAAGTCTGCCCGAACGCGGACGTTTGATCGCGGGACTGCTCGCCACACTGCAATGATAGAGTGCGCGCCCGCCCCGCAGCAGCGCATCTACTGTACCACCTCTACTGTGGATCCGGCGCCAGGGAACGGATCAGCTCGAATACGCGCTTGCGCACCGCCGCATCGGAAATCCGGTAATAGGCACGCAAAAGGTCGGTCGTTTCGCGCCGGTTCATCACCGACTCACTGCCGAAGGCCTCCGATCCGTCGGCCATGCCGCCGAACCGGCCCGAAGCCAGGTTCGGCGCGCTGGAGC
>JBOHMN010000727.1:0-2551 GCA_050730175.1 Acetobacteraceae bacterium
GACTCAGAGTTCCCTTCCGTGTTTCCCGTCGATGGCTCTCTCCTCACGGCGCCCCCCTGTCCTCCGGTGGGTCCCGGTGAGCCCGGTTCCCCACCCTCAGCGGTACTACGAAGGCGCTACGACTTCCGGTGCGTGCATTCCCCGTTCCTTATGGATTCGGTTCCGGGCTCCACAGCTTCCTCCTTCGTTCGTGCTCGCCAACGCGCTCCCGGCGCGGTGGAGGCCCACGCCGAGCCTGGGGTCTTTGGTCAGCCGGTCTCCCCGTCTCCGGCATCCTGTCTGTGGGCACGCACTGGATCTCTCAGGTTTCCCGGCGATCCATCCCATGCCTCTGCCCGGCTCTCAGACCCCGGCCGGACCGACGGGACCTCGCCTGTTGCGGTCCCGACGATGCTGCCCCCGGACCCAACACGCCGAAGGCTCCAGCGCTTACATGATTTCGAGGCTCAACCCCGGGCTTCAGCATCCGCGGCCTACGCTTCACGAGTGGCGTCACCGCCACCCATGCAAGGCTCGCTTCCGGCTGGCGGGCTGCGCCTTTGCCGGGAGGGAGTCGAACCCTCTGGATCGCTGCGAAAGGTTTCCGGTTACATCCTTCCTCCTTCCCAGGACTTCTCCTGACGCTAGCTGAGTCCACGGTGAACGCCGTTATCAGCAGGCACTTTGCCAAACGCCAGCAGATGCAATGGACGCTGCGGGGCGCTCATCTCCTGCCGCAGACCCGGGTCCGCGCGCTCGATGGCACTCTTCGACCGCTCTTCGAACGATGGTACCCGGGCCTGGGCAACGACAACGCGAACTACGCTGAGCGGGTGGCAGCGTGAGCACCCCTGAAATCCGCATGCTCTCCACGTAGCCGACCCCCGGGCCTTGTCCCCCGGGGGCCTGATGCGCAGGCTCTCCCGGCGGAGGGCCGGATGTAGGATCAACGATGGCGGGAGAGCCGGCGGGCAAGGTCGCGGCGAAGGAATGCCGTGCCGGCGGCGCAGCGGCCGGCGGCATCGCGGGGCGGCTCGATCTCGTCACGCTCAGGCTGTTCGTTACGATCGTCGAGGAGCAAAGCTTCATCCGGGCGGCCGAGCGGGCCAGGATCGCGCCATCAGCCCTCAGCAAGCGCATCTCCGATCTCGAGCATGCGTGCGGCTTCGCTCTCCTCGCCCGCTCGCACAAGGGGATCGAGCCTACCGCTGCCGGCCGCGCCCTTCTCCACCATGCACGCCTGATCCTGCGCGACGTCGCGCAACTCGAAAGCGAGCTTGCCGAATTTTCGCAAGGGACTCGCGGGTTCGTCCGGATCGCCGCCAACGATTCCTCGATCTTCGGCTTCCTGCCCGAGGAACTGCGCGACTTTCTTGACCGTCACCCCAACGTGCACGTCGAGGTGCAGGCGGATCTCAGCCCGCGGATCGTGCAGGGGATCGCGGACGGTGCGGCCGATATCGGGCTCTTTGCGGGTGACGTGCCGACCGGCGAACTTGCCGTTTTCCCCTATCATCGGGATCGGTTGCGGGTCGCGCTGCCGGAAGGACACAAGCTCGCCGCGCGGGATCAGGTGCGCTTCACCGATCTTCTGGCGTATGAGCTCATCTTCCCGGAGGAACAGAGCTCCATCGACACCCTGCTGTTCCGCGCCGCCGCCGCGGTGGGACGCTCGGTCAAGGCGCGGATACGCGTCGGCAGCTTCGAGGCAGTCTTCCGGATGGTCGAGATGGGCATCGGTCTCGGTATCGTGCCGGAACAGTTCGCCGCCCGCGTCGGCCCGTCGATGCGAATCCGCACACTCCCGCTCGCCGAGTGCTGGGCAGTACGCGAGCATAAGCTCTGCGTGCGCAGCCTCGATAGCCTGCCGGTCGCCGCGCGCCTCCTGGTCGAACGGCTCGTGCTCGCCGAGCGGGCAGGCGAGCCGTGACGATTCGCGAATCGCGAATTCCTGTTCTCGGAAAAAGAATTCACGTCGCGCCAACGGGCCGATAAGTCATCGACCTGCTGCTTGTATGCGCGATGCTGCCGGGACAGGCGAGGCGACGGCCCCCGGAGCAAATCCGCCGGGCCTCACGGGGAGGGCGAACATGGCTTATGCAGCGAATTCGCTGGAAGCGCGGGACATCGCGACCCTGATCCATCCGCAGACCGACCTCGAGCGGCACCGCAAGGACGGACCCGTGGTGATAACCCGCGGACGCGGCGCCTACATCACCGAGGCCGGCGGAAAGGAGTATCTCGACGCCGCGGCAGGACTCTGGTGCGCCTCGCTCGGGTTCGCGAACGAACGGCTGGCGAAGGTCGCATACGAGAGCATGCGGAGCCTTGGCTATTATCACCTCTACCGGCACCACTCCCACGAGGCGGCCGTCGATCTCGCGGAGCGGCTGCTCGCGATCGCGCCGGTGCCGATGTCCAAGGTCCTGCTGCAATGCTCGGGCTCCGAGGCAAACGACACGGCGATCAAGCTCGTGTGGTATTATCACGCCGCCATCGGCAAGCCCGGAAAGCGCAAGATCATCGGCCGGAAGATGGGCTATCACGGCAGCACCGCGGCATCGATCAGCGC
>JBOHMN010000728.1:0-5133 GCA_050730175.1 Acetobacteraceae bacterium
GCGCCGCTTCGCGCCGTCGATGCGGCAGAAGATCGACCTCGCCGACCTCTACGCCGGCGCGCTCCGCGCCTTGCCCGAGAAGTTTGACGACCAGGTGCCCCTGCCGGTGCCGGCATTCTGCCCCGTCACGCTCGACGAGCTGCTGGCGGTGCCCTGATTCGGAGCCGAGTCCTGCAAGATCGCCCGGCTGCAGACAATTCCGGGTGCGCTACTGCCGTCACCTCACCCCGGCGACGAGGCCATCCCCCTCGAAGAGACCAATCATTTATCTCCGAGCCGCCGGCGGGACACATCACGCCAGAAAGTTCAGCGTCTTCATTTCGTTTGGTAGCGCCGCCCCATCGGGGCGATTGCGGTCATCGCCATGCGCGTTGACTCCGGAGAGTTCGACAGCCGGCGCGGGCCGAGCATGGCGGGGTTCACCTCCTGCGGGACAGCCGTGATACTCGAGCCTCTTGATCGAAGGGCAGACCGAAATGGCGAAGCTCCCGCAAGTGATTGACGAGCGAGTCTACCACGCGATGGCCCTGCGACTCCTCGCGCTCGATGGAGAAAAGCGCAAGGAACTTCTCAACGAGATGAGTGTGTCACTGCGCACCCGCCTCGAAATCGAAATCGTGCGGGTGTTCCACAATGACGGCATGCGCATACGCCGGTATTGGACCGAGCAATTCGGCCGAAAGCCAAGGCCCGGGGTGGCGCCGCGCGCGCTCGAGCTCCTACAGCGATTCCGGCCCGCTAACGCACGCGCAACGCGACGTATTTCCTCGGGTGCTGAAGCCGACTCTTGGGGGAGCAGCGACATCGGAGTGCTCGACCGGATGCGAATCTTCCAGGCTGGCGCGCCATCCATCGATTCGGCTACACCAAGATGACGGGCGCCGCACAAAAGACTGGAAAGAATCGTAATCGGCCTCAGCGCGATCCTTTATTGCGGCAGATGAGTCAGCCGCGAATCAATCTTGTGCTGCGGCCGGCGCCCGAATTCGCCACCAGTGTCAACAGTCGTGTCACCAGACGCCATTTGAGCCGCCGAGTGGGATGGGGCCAAGCAGTGTGAGCGCCCTAAGCGCCGCCACGCCGCTGGCAGGACGTTCGATCTCTGCTAGAATGGTGGCATGACCGCAGCGCTCAAGGTCCCTGTCCGGATGACGGTCGCGGAGTTCCTTGCCTGGAACCCGCCGGGCGGAGAGCTTTGGCAGCTCGTCGACGGTGAGCCGCAGGCGATGGCGCCGGCCAACCGGACGCACGGGGCGATTCAAGCTGAACTCGGCCACTTGATCAGCAGTCATCTGGCCGAACGCGAGAGCCCTTGCAGCGTCATCGTCACACCGGGGGTGATCCCGCATGTCAACGCCGACATCAACATGCGGGTGCCCGATCTCGCCGTCACCTGCTCGGCCTACGAAACCGAGGAGGCCGCGCTGGCCGATCCGGTGCTGGTGGTCGAGATTCTCTCGCCGAGCAATCAGGCCGAGACCTGGGCCAATGTGTGGGCCTACACGACCATTCCGAGCGTGCAGGAAATCCTGGTAGTCAAGACCGCGGTTATCGGAGCTGAGCTTCTGCGACGCAATTCCGACGGAACTTGGCCGAAGCAGCCGGTCAGAATCGAGAGCGGGGATCTGACGCTCGCGAGCGTCGACTTTCAGGTACCGTTGAGGGCGCTTTACCGGACGACGCGTCTCGCCCGCCCATAAGCATTTTCCGTTGCCTGCTGCTGCGACGGACAGCGGCCGCCGGTTACAGATGCATCCCGAGCCTGCGGCGCCGTGTGGCTTTTGGCCTGTCACCCTGCGATTCTTCGTTGCGTTCGGCGAGCTGGCTCATCGACTCGTAGGCCTTGGAATAGACCTGTGCACGGATATCCTCGCGTGCCCGGTCGATTATCGGCCGTGCGCGGCGGAGCTGGGACTGGACTGCCTGGCGGAGGCGGGTGCCGAGCTCGGTGAGCCGTGCGATGGTGCCCTGACGCCGCCGCGACGCGGCCTCCAATCCATCAGCAAGGCGCTCGTTCTGCCTTGCCTGGGCATGCACGCGAGCGTGCAGGAATTTCCCCCACAGCACATCTCGCCTGGCAACGCTCTCGTGCTTTGCTTCGTGCCGCGCGAGGCCTTTGAGGAAGTCGCGTGCGGCCTCGCGGCGCGCCTGGTCCGCCTGCCCCACGATGTCCGTGGCATTCAGCTTTTCCGGCCGGCGCCCGATATTGCGGGCCCAGTTCATCCAGAGATCGGGCTCGCGCACCGGGCGCGGATCGCCGAGTGGCCGGCGGTTCACTACTTCCTGCTTCTCGGCCCCTTCGGAGGTGAGCCAGTAATCGCGTTCCCGGTGGCGCGAGCCGGAAACGTAGGCCTTGTGCCCCTCGGTCGCCTGCGAGCCGCCCGGCGTGATGAAGATGTGCTCGGTCGAGGTTACTCCCTGAGCGGTGTTGGTGGTCATCGCGTAGCCGTAGGTGAGCAGAGCGCGCCCTGTCCGCTCGTCGGTCAGGGTTTCCCACCTGACCAGCCCTTCCGTGCCCTTCTCGTTCTGCAGCACGAAGCCTCCGGGACGGATGGCGCGGATCTCGAGGACGGAGCCGTTATCTCCGATTGTCCCGGAGCGGCCGGCGCCGAGGCTTGCATTCGTCCGCCGGAACAGCCGGACACGATCGCCGACCGCAAGCGGCAGCTTGTAGTCGGTACCGGCATTCGGATCGGTCGCCTCGAGCACCCGCCGGTTGCTGGCGAGCTCGCCGGTAGCTTGCAACCGGACACGGATCGCCTCGCCGATAGCCCGGGCATCGTCGTTCGTCGGGGCGCTCACGGTGAGCGTGTAGCTACGCCGGCCGGCATTGGCGGCTTGGCGCTCGTGCCAGAGCGCAGCCGCACGGGCAATGATCTCGCGATATCCGCCGGGCACGATCTCGGCTGTACCGTCCTCGCGCTTCATTTCGAGAGCCGATGCGGCCTCGCCCCGGCGGAGCAGGGTGGTGATCTCGCGCGCCCTATCGTCGGTCTGGCGCACCGCCGTTTCGATCGAGGGGGTCGAGCCGATCGCCTTCTCGATAAGACCGGTAACGAATCCCGCTTCGATCGACTGGCACTGCTTCGGATCTCCGATCGCCACCATGCGGAAACCATGATGGTCCTGCAGGCGGAGCAGCTCGAGGAGCTGCCGCGTGCCGATCGTCGCGAGCTCGTCGATCACCACCACGCTCTTGTGGGTGAGGGAAAGCCGCCCCGATTGTGCGCGCTGCAGGAAGACGCTGACTGCCGAGAACGTGTCGCCAATGTCCGGCTTGAGACCGGCGCCGAGCAGGTCGCGTGCCTGACGCCAGGCGAGGCTGATCCCGTGGATGTCTGCTCCGTTGGCATGCCAGGCCGCCACAAGAGGCTTCAGCAGCGTGGTCTTGCCGCTCCCGGCAGCCCCGATCACCGCGGCGAACCGCCCACCCATGCCGAGATGATTGATGAGCCGGCGCTGTGCGCGGCCGTGCTCTCCCGAAAAATCGAGCCCCGAGGTCTCCACCGCTCGCTTGATCTCCGGCGGCGTGAGCAGGCCGCGCGGGTCTCTGCCGTGCTTGCGAACCAGCGCGATCAGAGCACTCTCCTGCGCAACGTGCGCCTTGGTGGTGAGCCGGTCCTCCGTCACCATGACACCTTCGTTGTTCCGATCGGGCACGCTGACCGGCACCGCGATCAGCTTGGTGTTTGTGGTGGCTCCGCTTCGCTCTGCGGCGCCGCCCTCTGCGATCCCGCGTTCGGTGAACGCATGGCGGACCTGATCGACATCCTCCGCTCCATTGATCCCCGCTGCGATCAGGCCACGGGCGGCAGCGACGCGAGCATCTTCCTCCTTGATGACGGTGCGGTGCGCGAAGTCGCGCGCCAGCATCCGAGAGCCGGCGGCATAAGCCTGTTCGATGCGTTCCTGCTCGGCGAGCTTCTGCGCCGGCCGGCTCGGGTCGAGCACGCTTTTGTGCCGGTAGCCGAGCGCCTCCACTTGGCGCTGCCAGGAGGCGAAATCGCTGAGGTCGTCCCCCTTGGCGGTGCGGCTGGCAAAGGCCCCACCCTTGAGGAACCGGATCCGCTCGTCAGGTGACATGCGATCCCAGTCGGCGCCGGCCGATCTCGCGTAGGCTCTGGCATCTGCCGTGGCATCGCGCGTGCGCTTGGAGAATGCCGCCCGCACCTTCTCCGGAATCGCCGTAAGCCGTGCCGAGCCGAGTGTCTCGTCCAGCGCCACCTTGGCCCCGAACGGCCGCAGGTTCTGCGCGAGATGCGCCTGGTAGATCGCGCCCCACTCGTGGATGCGCTTTCGCATCTGCATCGTGTCGAGAGAACCCACCCGCCCGTCCGGGCAGAGCACCACGTTCGGCACCGCGACGTGCGTGTGGAGCTGCGGATCGCCGGCGACCTTCACCGTCACCAGCTCAGTCTCCACCGTGCCGTCCGGGTTCGTGCGCGCGATCTCGAGCGTCGGCCGAGCGGCGTAATGATCGAAGGTGATCCAGCCGATCGCACCCTTCTCTGCGCCATCCTTGCCGCCTTGACCTTTGCGCGCCTGTCCGATGCTCCCGGCAAGGTGCAGCATCGCCGCGTGCACCGCCTCACGGTGGGCTTGTGCGATCAGGTTCCGTTCCGCTTCGGTCGGTGCGAAGGCCCAGGTGAGCGAAACCGACTTGTCGGCGCTGAACGTGAAATCGATGTACCCGATCGGCGTGCGCGCGCGGCTGACGGCCTGCCGCCAGGCGAGCACCTCCAGGGATTCGCCGCTCGCCGTAAGGCCGGCCAGGATGTTGGTCTTCTCTGCCTCGGTAGGCGCCTTGCCGTTCTCTGCCCCGAGTGCCTTCGCGAATCGCACCAAGGCCGGTACGGCGACATCCTCAGCGAGCGCGCTGCCGTCAGCGCGCCGGCCGGCGCGCACATGAGCGAGCTCCTCGCGGGTCGCGAGGCGCATCGGATCGAGGCCAAAAACCTCCGAGAGGGCGAGAGTGGCCTTCTGGTACTGCTTGCCTTCGATCTTCTCCCCATCTGCCCGCAAGCCTGCCAGCAGGCAGGCGATTTCATCGCGACTGGGCGGGCGTGAGACATCGAGCCCAAGCAGCGCGGCGAGCGCAGCATCCATATCCCGCCGCGGCTCCGGCGCCATGCC
>JBOHMN010000729.1:0-1553 GCA_050730175.1 Acetobacteraceae bacterium
AGTATACACAGCCCCAGGGGAAGATTCGCGTCGAGACCCGCGCCGAGGGCGAAATGGCCGTCATCAGCGTCTCTGATAATGGCATGGGCATCCCGGCGGATCTGCTGCCCAAGGTGTTTGACCTGTTCGTGCAAGGCGATCGAACACTTGACCGCGCAGAGGGTGGCCTAGGAATTGGCCTGGCCGTGGTCAAGAAGCTCATTCACATGCACAGCGGTACGATCACGGCGGAGAGTGGAGGATCGGGAAAGGGTGCGACAATTGAAATCCGGCTGCCGCGGATCGCACAACCGGCGGCCGCCAAGGCTCCGGCAATCCCTGGCTTCAAGTTGTGTCCAAGGCGCATTCTCGTCGTTGATGATAATGCCGACGCCGCCCAGTCTCTCGCCATGCTCCTAAGCGCAGCCGGGCATCAAACGCTAGTGGCTCCTGACGGACGACAGGCCCTTGAGTCGATCGCGTCGTTCCAGCCGGAGGTGGCGCTGGTTGACATTGGCCTCCCCGAAATGGATGGCTATGAGCTGGCAAGAAGAGTGCGAGCCGATGCACCATTGAATGGGCTCAAGCTGGTTGCAGTGACCGGCTATGGGCAAGCGGAGGATCGGGAAAAAGCTCGAGCGGCTGGCTTTGCACATCACCTCCTCAAGCCTATCGACATTGCTGCTCTGGAGCGCATATTGGCAACTATGGGTGCCGAGCTCGCGGATAAGGCTTCGCTTTAGACGGTCTGATGCGTGCGGTCCGCTACCTGCGGATGAATATTGGCCCAAAGCTGATTGCTAACCGAAAGATCTACGTCACGGCTACACCGCCGCCACGACCCCGGCAAGCGCCAGTGCCGCAAGCCACATCCGCGTCCAGATCGCGCGCCGCGCCCGTGCGCCTAGCCAGTTCAGCGGCGGCGCAGCGGGCCAGGGCGCAGACCACGCTCATGGGATTACCCACAACCGTAAGAATCTGTCGCCGTGCCGATTCGTCGCCCACGACGCGACCAACGTGTGCCGCTCGCCACGCACCACAATTGAGCCCGCGTAGTCGAACGCGGGAGATGCGGTCACGGGCGTGCGGGTCAACGCGCCGCAGCCCTCCAGCCCGTCGGCAATCTGCGCGCCAGCGTCGTCGCTTCGCACGAGTGCACCACGAACGAACCGCGAGCTCATGCCGCCCCCGGCGCGTACAGGTCGGCGGGCACTAGATGCTCAGGGTGAGATCGTTCTCGCCGGCGACGTCCGTTACTTCGCACGAGCGGGGGTTCCAGGATGCGTTTCGCCGTATCGGCCGGCGTATAGTGGTTGACCCGCAAAGGTATAAGGAGCTCGTGCGCGAAAGCTCCGGCTCTTGAGCAACGCCCCGGGGCGCTTGCATAGTTTCGCCATGGTCGCTGAACTTCGGTCGAAGATGCGCCGCGGTTTGCCTTGCATGTCACAAATCAACGGCCTGCGTCATTGACGTACCGTACGTCAGTGGTGTAGCCTGGGCATAGCTGTAGGGGGCAGTGTGATCTTTATTGAATCGGCGGTCTTTACCAGGCAAGTCCAGGAGCTGCTGACTGA
>JBOHMN010000730.1:0-6211 GCA_050730175.1 Acetobacteraceae bacterium
GCCGCCATCGCCACGCGCGCCTTGAAGTCGGCGCCGCGCTGCTTCCTCTTTACACCCACGTCTCACGCCTCTTTGGACCGGTCAGCTCTCAGCTTATCCCACTGTCCAGAAAACCAGCGCCATCGCAGTTTTCGGTCGCCTCTCGATCCCCTTACGGTTGTTGCCGAGAGCAACAACCGACGTGGGCAGGACACCAGCCGACTACATCCCTATCCATATGAACCCCGGCACAGCGCCGGACGGCTCTGCCAGACGAAGCTTCGCGGACGCAGGCATAGCCTGACATCGTCGCACCGAACGGGTTCCGTCCCCCGGCACGTCCGGGTGGCGAACGCCAGGGTGGGGGGTCGACCTCTTATCAGTCTGTTCGCCGCCATGCTGCACCGGTTTGCGGATCACCCGTCGTCACAGGCCGCAAGCGCCGAGCAGAGTGCTGCTACCGTTGTGCCAGATAGCGAAGGCTGACCTGAGGCTCGCTCGCGGTCATTGATAACGGCGCAACGATGAGTACATGGTGCCGCGAGCATGCAAAGAAGACGGCTTCAGGCAGGGTTAGATAAACGGAAGCAGGACTGTATGGTGCACGATCGGAACCTCCTCAAAGAAGCTTCCTCGCCCTATCTTCTGCAGCACGCGAACAACCCGGTGCATTGGCGGCAATGGGGCGCAGACGCGCTCGCCGAGGCGAAGGCGGAAGGTAAGCCGATTCTGCTTTCGATCGGCTACGCGGCGTGTCACTGGTGCCACGTGATGGCACATGAATCCTTCGAGGACGCAGCGACGGCTGCGGAGATGAACGGCCACTATATCAACATCAAAGTGGACCGCGAGGAACGGCCGGACATCGACCATTATTACATGAGTGCCCTGCAAGCGATGGGCGAACAGGGCGGTTGGCCGCTGACGATGTTTCTGACGCCCGAGGGCGTGCCGTTCTGGGGTGGGACCTATTTCCCGCCGGAGCCGCGTTGGGGCAAACCCTCGTTCCGCCAGGTGCTGGCGGAGATCTCCGGTGCCTGGCGCCGAGAACCTGGAAAGATTGCGGCCAATGCGGCGCAACTGGCCGCGCACCTCGCCCGGCTCGCCAGAACGGAGCACGGCCGGCTTCCGGGTGATCAGGAGCTCAGCGAGGTTGCGGCCTCGTTGATGGCGGCACAGGATACCGAGCAGGGCGGGTTTCGCGGCGCGCCGAAATTTCCGAACGCACCATTGATGCGGTTCCTCTGGCAGGACTCGTTCCGATCCGGACGAACGGAACAGCGCGAGGCCGTCAGGTTGCTGCTCCGCCGGATGAGCATGGGGGGAATTTATGACCATCTCGGCGGCGGGTACGCGCGCTACGCGACGGACCGCGAGTGGCGGGTGCCGCATTTCGAGAAGATGTTGTACGACAATGCGCAAATTCTCGAGCTGCTGGCGCTGGCCTTTGCGGAGACCCCAGACCCGCTATTCGCCAGTCGCGCCAGAGAGACGGTCGGCTGGCTCGAGCGCGAGATGTGCACCGGGGACGGGAAAAAATTCGCGTTCGCCGCTTCGCAGGACGCTGACAGCGAAGGCGAAGAGGGAAAGTTCTATGTTTGGGACACGGACGAAATCACCAGTCTGCTCGGGTCTCAGGCAGAGGAGTTCACGGCGGCCTACGATGTGAGTGAAGGGGGTAACTGGGAGGGCCGGACGATCCTGCATCGGGTGGTTCCGCTTGGCGACCCAGCGTTCGAAGCGAGGCTGGCAAAAGCGCGGGCACTGCTCTTTGCCTCCCGGGCGCAGCGGGTTGCGCCGGGGCGCGATGACAAGGTGCTGGCGGACTGGAACGGACTTACGGTGGCCGCGCTCACGCGGGCGGCGTCGGTGTTCGACGAACCGCGCTGGCTGGCACTTGCCGGCGACGTGTTCGACTTCCTCAACGACGGGATGGGGCAAGCGGACGGGAGGTTTGCACATGCCTGGCGCGGCGGGCGGGTTTCGGCCGCCGGGCTTTTGGAGGACCAGGCGGCGATGGCGCGGGCAGCGCTCGCGCTGTATGAGGCTACCGGTGAGGCGCGCCGGCGGGAAGCGGCCCGCCGCATCGTAGCGGCCACGGAAGCACATTTCGCGGAGCCGGATGGTGCCTTCTATGGTGCAGCGGATGATGCACGTGATCTGCCAGGCGGGGCCGCGGCGCGGGAGCTGGTGGCCGAGGACCATGCGACGCCTTGCGGCAACGGAATGTTGGCCGAGGTGTTCACGCGGCTTTTCCATCTGACGGGAGAGGATGAATGGCGGGTCAAGGCGGAGCGTCTGATCGGAGCGTTCATGGGACGGGCTGGCGCAATGGTGCAGTCGCCGGGGCTGCTGGGCGCGGCGGATCTCCTGATGCACGGGGCGAGCGTGGTGATCAGCGGCGGATACCCCACCCTGGCTTCTATGGCCCGGAAGGCACCTGATCCGGCGGTGACAGTGCTTGAGATCGACGACCCCCGGGATGCACCGCCCAACCATCCGGCTGCGGGCAAGCCGCGCGGTGCGATTATGTGCCGTGGCGGAGTGTGCGGGTTGCCCGTGTTCGATCCGACGGCGCTCGCGGCCATGTTGCGCCGCACTTGACAGGGGGGGGCGGACCGGTCTCGCATCTGCCCGTGACGGCGGCGCACAAACCAGACTTCGCGCTCACCCTGGAAACTCCGCTCGGTCTGATGACTCTTGCGGAGGAGAGAGGCGCAATTACTGCACTGTTCTGGGGGACTTCAGGCGAGCAGCAGCCAACCGCGCTGCTGCGGCGTGCGAGCCGTCTGCTCGAGCGGTATTTCGCCGGCCAGTGCGTCGCATTCGACTTGCCGCTCGAGCCGGCGGGAACGCCGTTCGAGCGGCGGGTGTGGAAAGCGCTTCGCACGATTCCGTGGGGCGAGACGCGGACATATGGGGAGATCGCCCGGCAGTCAGGGGGATCCCCGCGCGCCGTTGGGCAGGCGGTCGGGCACAACCCGATCCCCATCATCATACCGTGCCATCGGGTGGTCGCTGCCCGCGGACTCGGCGGCTTCTCGGCGCCCGGCGGGGTTGACACCAAGCGTGCACTGCTCAAGCTCGAAGGCAGCCTGGAAGCGGATGACCTCTTCGCAGACTGCCGTTGGCGGATGGGGACGGACAGAAAGAGCGAGGCAATGGCATGACGAAATCGATCCGAATCCATCGCACCGGGGGGCCGGAAGTGTTGCAGTGGGAAGAAGTACCCACACCGGAGCCGCGGGCCGGTGAGGCGCTAGTGCGACACGCGGCGGTTGGGCTCAACTTCGTGGATGTTTATTTCCGTGCCGGCCTCTACAAGGCATCGAGCCTGCCTTTCACACCGGGAATGGAGGGAGCGGGCACCGTGCTCGCGGTGGGACCGGGGGTCAATGGCTTAGCCGTGGGAGATCGAGTGGCGTACGGCACCGGCGCGATGGGTGCGTATGCGACCGAGCGCGTGATCGCCGCGGATCGCCTCCTCAAGCTTCCGAAATCGATCGGTTTCGAGACGGCGGCAGCGATGATGCTGGCTGGAATGACCGCACAGTACCTGTTGCGCCGGACCTATCAGGTGAAGCGCGGTGATACGATTCTCGTGCACGCGGCGGCCGGCGGCGTTGGCCTCATCCTGTGCCAGTGGGCGAAGCAGCTCGGAGCGCGCGTGATCGGCGTGGTTTCCACGCCCGAGAAGGCCGCCATAGCGAAGGCCAACGGCGCGGATCATGCACTGATCGGCCATGCCGATCTTGCGGCGGAAGTGAAGAAAATCAGCGATGGGGCGATGGTGCCTGTCGTTTACGATAGCGTTGGCAAGGACACTTTCATGGCGAGCCTCGACTGCCTGGCGCCGCTCGGCATGATGGTGAGCTTCGGCAATGCTTCAGGGCCGGTGCCGCCGTTCGATATCTCTGTTCTGTCTGCCAAGGGCAGCCTGTTCCTGACCCGGCCGTCGCTTGCGACTTACGGAGCCAAGCGTGCCGATTTGCAACATATGGCGAGTGAGCTTTTTGCCGTGGTGGAGAGCGGTGCGGTGCAGATTCGGATCAATCAAACTTTCCCACTGGCTGAAGCCGCGGAGGCGCACCGCGCGCTCGAGGCGCGACGGACGACTGGCAGCACGGTTCTCGTCCCGTAACGCTTCGCATGGCGTTCGCGCTGCGACAAGAAGAAGTCGCGCGTTACGGATGGCCATGCTGAGAGGCTCGCACAGGGAGATCACGGCAAGCTTGGGCTGCCAACTGCCCGCGATGCGGGTCGGGATGGAACGGGGGAAGGCCGTGCCGGAGAACGCAGCCGTAGGCGCCGCTCCTACACCACTACACCACCGGGGGAAACACGGTCGCCGCCGCCGGCCCTTGAGATCGTGGGCGCGCCGCGACAGCGTGGCACAGCTTGCGTCGCTGCGCGCCGGGTTCGGTCAGGATCATCAGGCGGCCGCACTGATGGCGGGGTTATTCTGGTCGGGAAAGATTTTCCCCGGGTTGAGAATGCCGCGCGGATCCAGGGCCGACTTGATCGCCTGCATCACGGAAAGCGCGGCCGCGCCGTGTTCGGCTTCCAGAAACTGACGCTTACCGAGCCCGACTCCGTGCTCGCCGCTGCACGAGCCCTCGAGGCCGAGCGCGATGCTGACGATCTTCCGGTCGAGCGCCCAGGCGCGGCTCAGTCCATCCGGCTCTTGCGGCACGACGATCACGGTGTGGAAATTGCCATCACCGACGTGGCCGAGGATGGCCGCGGTAAGCCCGGAGGCGGTGATCGCCGCGCGTGACGCGAGCACGGCTTCGGCCAGGTGCGAGATCGGCACGATCGCGTCGGCAGTCAGAATGCGGCAGCCGGGCTGCAATGCGAGGGCCGCCCAATAGGCATCGTGCCGGGCTTTCCAGAGATGTGCGCGCGCCTCGGCATCCGCTGCCTGTGTGAAACGTTCCGCTCCGCCATCGCGTGCGATCTCCTCGGTCCCCCGCACCTGCTCGGCGACTGCGGCAGGGCTACCGTGGAACTCGAAGAAGAGGGTGGGCATCTCGGCGAGGCCGGAAAGATGTGAGTAGCCGATCGAGGCCCGCATCTGCACCTCGTCCAAAAGCTCGATCCGAGCCACCGGAATGCCTGCCTGCATCACGGCGACTACCGCCTCGACTGCACCGGAGAGCGCCGGGAACTGGCAGGTCGCCGCGACGATCGCCTCTGGAATGCCATGCAGGCGGAGGCCGATCTCGGTGATCACGCCGAGTGTGCCTTCGGAGCCGATGAAGAGCCGTGTCAGATCATAGCCGGTTGCCGATTTGCGCACCCGCCCGCCGGTTTTGATCAACCGCCCATCCGCGAGTGCCACGGTCAGGCCGAGGACGTTCTCACGAATTGTGCCGTAGCGCACCGCATTGGTACCGGACGCACGCGTTGCGCACATGCCGCCGATCGTACATTCGCTGCCCGGGTCGACGGGGAAAAAGAGCCCTTGGTCGTGGAGATGCGCGTTGAGCTGCTGGCGGGTCACGCCTGCCTCGACACGACAATCCATGTCTGCTGCGTTCACTTCGAGCACCCTGCGCATGCGCGAGAGATCGAGGCTCAGTCCGCCCAAGACCGGGGTTACGTGACCCTCCAGCGATGTGCCTGCGCCGAACGCAATGACCGGCACACCAGCCGAACAGCAGAGTCCGAGCAAGCGTGCCACTTCTTCAGAATTTTCGGCGAATGCGACGGCATCGGGGAGCACATGCGGCTGCGTATCCTCGCCATGGGAATGCTGCTCACGGATATTCTGATTTGTGCTGAGTCGGTCGCCCAGCAACGCGCGCGCTCCGGGAATGACCGAATCGACTGAACGCAATCCACCTACGTGTTCCGGCATGACATTTCTCCCGGCTCAACATGACCGCCCGAGGAGACATCCGCAAGGGAGTTCGCTGCGGCATGAGCCGGCTTCCGGTCCAGAAAAAGCAGCCGCGACAGGGTCGAACGGCGACGACAGCTCTGCTGCGTGCGACGAAGCACCGCATGGACCGACCTCTTCCGTGTCCTCTGAGCCTTTCACGGTTGTCGTCGAGAGCAACAACCGACGGGGCAGGATCCCAGTGTGACTGCTCCAACGCTGCTTGCCCATGATGAACATGCTTAGAGTATCCGTGATGGTCAAGGGAGGGATTCTTGCCAGAGGCGATTGGCCTTGAGCAAGGCGTTGGCGATGACGATGAGTTTTCGCATGACGGCGATGATTGCGACC
>JBOHMN010000731.1:0-14852 GCA_050730175.1 Acetobacteraceae bacterium
GCCGCCATCGCCACGCGCGCCTTGAAGTCGGCGCCGCGCTGCTTCCTCTTTACACCCACGTCTCACGCCTCTTTGGACCGGTCAGCTCTCAGCTTATCCCACTGTCCAGAAAACCAGCGCCATCGCACAATGCTCTGCCCGGTAGCCTGCGCGACAGCGCCACCGCCCTGGAACACCATCACCGATCTGGACCTCGACACGCTTGCCGCGCTCGAGCCACCCCGCGGCTACGGATCCGACTGAACCGAAACAGGCAAACCAGCTACCTATCGAAACAAACTTCTGTTCGACCTCGGCGAGAGCCGTTCTTCCGCCCCGGCCGTGCGTCAAATCAGCCGCCGTGGCGAGCGGCGTGATCATGATCACCGGTGTAGGTGATCACGATCGGTCGGATTGGCTAATCACAATCACCGGAATCCGCGCCCACGTGATTGTCGCGCTATGCGCGTCAAGGCCCCACGCTCAATGACACCTGTCGCCTCCGATACCGACAAGCATACGGAGAAGGCGTTGCCCACGTCGCGCATCGCGCGCAACGCCGCGAGCGTGTGGTGTGGCATCTCGGTTGTCGCCGGTGCCCCGTCCGGGCCTCTGTCTCTCAACCAGACATCAGCGAAGGCCCATGTCGCCAAGCCGGCGAGGAGGTAGGCGCTACCGCGATGCTGGAGCTCATCACGCGGCGATATGTTCGCCCACCTTGCAGACCGCGGTGGATAGTATCAGAGCCTCAAACGGCTCTTCCCGGACGGGCATCTCGCAATCTTCCAGAGCACGATGCATGCGGGCCAGCTCCCCATCAGGCTCGGCAACGTCCTGCACGATTTCGCGGTCGCCGACCACACAGCACTCAGTCTCGCCCGAAAAAAGCCCCCAGCGGCGCGTTCTACAAAGCACGCTCCCCGGTCGTCCGAAGCACCACGAACCCGCCACCTTCCAGCCAAAGGGGTGGAACGCGACCTGCCCGAGATCAACCGGGAATGCGCTCGATATCGGCGCCGCAAGCGGCCAGCTTTTGTTCGACAGCCTCGTAGCCGCGATCGAGATGATAGACTCGGCTGACTGTGGTTTCTCCACTCGCGCCGAGTCCGGCGAGCACGAGTGATACCGAGGCGCGGAGATCGCTGGCCATCACTGGCGCACCCGACAATTGTCGCACACCGCGCACGATCGCCGAGGCTCCGTGCACGTTGATGCGAGCACCCATGCGGTTGAGCTCCGGCACGTGCATGAATCGGTTCTCGAAAATTGTCTCGGTAATCATCGCCGCCCCTTCGGCCATCGCCATCAGAGCCATGAACTGCGCCTGCATATCCGTCGGAAAGCCAGGGTAGGGTTCGGTCATGACGTCAGTGCCGGAGAGCGCGTTGCGTCGCACGACCCGCGTACCCGCGTCGGTTTCGCTCAGCTCGACGCCCGATTCCGCTAGCGCGCGACCCACCGCCACAAGATGCTCAAGATGAGCGTGGCGTAACAAGATGTCACCCCCAGTGATGGCAGCAGCGCATGCATAGGTCCCAGTTTCGATTCGATCCGAGATGATGGTGTGTTCGGCACCAGAGAGACGCGCAACGCCCTCGATAACGAGATGATCAGTGCCTATGCCGTCGATGCGCGCACCCATAGCGATGAGGCAACGCGCGAGGTCCTCGATTTCTGGCTCGCGCGCAGCGTTGACGAGCTCCGTCTGCCCATCGGCGAGCACGGCGGCCATCAGCAGGTTCTCGGTGGCGCCCACCGAGACGAACGGAAAGACGATAGTGGCACCCCGCAGCCGGCCAGCAGCACGCGCATCGATATACCCACCTTCAAGGCGAATCTCAGCCCCTAACTGCTCGAGCCCCTTGAGATGCAGGCCAACCGGGCGCGTCCCGATGGCGCAACCACCCGGCAGTGAGACGCGCGCTTCGCCGGCGCGGGCGAGCAGTGGACCAAGCACCAGAATCGAGGCACGCATCTTGCGCATAATGTCGTAGGGGGCCACGGAGTTACGAATCCGCCCGCCGATCGCGATCCGGCGGCCGTTGGCGTCCAGAGGCGTAACGTCCAATCCATGCTGCACAAGGAGCATCGTCATAGTGCGAACGTCATCGAGCCGTGGTACGTTGGCAAGGACAAGCTTTCCGTCGGTAAGGAGCCCTGCCGCCATCAGCGGAAGGGCAGCGTTCTTGGCTCCGCCAATCGTGATCTCGCCTGAGAGCGGCCGTCCGCCGCGGATTCGGATCCGGTCCATCTTGCTTCTTTCTTCGTCAGAGTACCGACCGCGCCGCGCCGTCCCGGGGCACGGATTGCCGGACGTCGCCAGCACCACCGATTTTGCATGCTGCGCCAGCCATAAGGAAGTCGAACTGGAAAACTCCTTCGTGCGCGCACGGATCTTGACCACCAGCGACCCTGCCATGTTGATCCCAGTCATCATCTGGTCCCCGCTGCTCGGGTTCCAGTCTCGGAATGTTCACGTCGCTAGCGGAGTATGAGTGCGCAGCTTCCCGGAAGCAACTCTCCGCTACTTCACTCGGCACGCCGCAGCCCTCAATCGTATGCCAGAGCGTCGAACGGTTTGGCGGAACGAGGTTGCACTTGCTACTGCGATCAACGAAGGTTGCGACGTTCCAACCCTTGACACCAACGACCGGCGCTCGACGTCGGTCAAGAGCCTGAATTCGTTGGTAACACGAGCGTTGTAATCGCACGACGACAGGCAGAACCCGACTACTTTACTGCTCGCACGGCGCTCAGCGGAAAGCTCGATCATCCCGCGCTCGTCATCCAGTCGTCGGATTCGGCGATCGAGCAGCGCCAACACCAATACGTGTTTCGTTCGGAAGACGACCCCCGTGGCGGGCCGTGCCCCAAGAGCAGCAAATCGGGCAGCCGCCGCCCGGATGGCGCTTGGTCGCAGCATCGACGGTGGAAGGCAGGAATCCCCCGCAAGGGAATCATTCACGACCGTACTGGGAAACAGTGGCCTCACGACGATGCTGGTTCGGGGCACACCAGGTCCACTGAATGTCACTAGTTTCGAAGCCGTCTTCCGCTCCCTTCTCGCTCAAAGCAGTCTTTCCGTGCACCCCCACCGGACTCACTTCACGCCTCACTGCCGTGCGACAATCAAGATGAGAGCCCTCTCACCCAGATTGTCGCGCTATACCTCACCGTCCGTGGCAGGAATCACCCGGAGGCGGTGAGCGCTCTCACTAGAGTAATATCACCCTGACTGGAATCGCCAGATGCTAGTCAGGGTGATGAAATTGCTCGAGGAAACCAGCATAGAGCGTGTTCAGCCAGCTTGAACGTGCTCTAGTCCAGGATACAGGCGGTTGGCCTGCTATGGTCAACCCGTCTCCCGGCTATGCTCGTTCCGCCTCGACTTCCCCAGCAGAGCTTGGATCGTGCGGTTCTCCCGTCCGAGACCATTGCGCGGGCGGGCGCCCCCTCCGTCGTCGAGTCAATTCACCCCGACACCATCTGTCTGGTCTGGCCGGAGCGCGCAACGTGTTGCGCGGCTCCGACACTGCGAAATATGACACGACCGACCCACCTTCTGGTGTCACCGAGACCGCTCGCCAACTCTCGTTTTCAGGCAATACACACCCTCTAATCATGCTGCTGGTGAGGATTGAACTCACGGCCTCTCCCTTACCAAGGGAGTGCTCTACCACTGAGCTACAGCAGCGCCAGCCGCGGTATAGTCTCGCTGCCGCCACCCCGGCAAGCAGGTCGCCTTTGACAGCACACCATCCGCACCACAGCACATCATCCACACCAATGGATTCAACATGTCGAATCGGTCGCAGAACCCAAAGAACACCCCACGCTTGGCGCGTGAGGCAGCCGCGCTCCGTGCCAACCTTGCCAAGCGCAAGGCTCAATCTCGCGAACGTGCCAGTGTCCCTAAGGGCTCGCCGGCCCCGATCGGTGCACCCGGTGGGAAGCGCCGGGAAGACGAGAGGGTGGATCGCGCCGACGGAACTCAACAACCTTGCAGCAAGCCGGGCACCCAAGCGGGCAACGCGTCCGAATGCTTCGTCCAAGCTGACGAGATCTAACGAAACCGCTATGCGAGCAGCGTACACGACCTGAGGTTGTCTGTTGGCAACCGCCACAAGGGCAGCAGGCCCCTGGCTTTCCGGACCGAGCGCTCGAGGGCGGTACGACGAGCCAGTAGTGGACAACCATGGCCATCGGCGACCTGCGCGATGGCCTGGCCCACACTCCCTTCATGTTGCCGACCTAGAAGGTGTCTTGCGCGTCACAATAGCCGGGGCATTCGCTCTCGAACGTGCCGTGACTCAGCCGGCTTACGCGGCCTTCAACCGCGGTCCGGCTTCGCCCTTCTCGGCCTTGGCTTCCAGGCCCTTCAGACGGTGCTTCATGGTGGAGGGATCGTGACGCCGCCAGACGCAGCGCACGCCGGCCGGCGAGATCGAAATGCCTCGCTTGGCGAGTCCGTTCGCCACCCGGAGCTGCCCCCCAGGCCGGCTGGTCCACGGCCAGCGCACCACCGCCGCCTCGACGTCGGCAGCCACCCGGTTGCCCAGGATCGACTTGCGCCGGGTAATCTCCTGCACGGCGAGCTCCCCACCCTTCCCGTAAAGCTCCCGCAAGCGGTAGAAACTGTTCCTGCTGTAGCCCATCATCTTGCAAGCCTGCGAGACGTTGCCGAGTTGCTTTGCCAGCTCGAGCAGCCCCACGTTGGCGCGGATGACCTTCTCTCCCTTGGCCATGTCGGTTCTCCGTTCCGCCGACAGGTGGCCACCGTACCAATTGCGGGTGAGAACCGCGCCTCGCCCACCGGTTCCAGTCTGTGAAAATTAACAGCAACTGTGAGATTAAATCGTAGCTATTGCACTTTGAGAGCGTTTTTAGCGTCCGGCCGATCGTGTTGTTGCTGGCACGATCAACGATGTTCAGCTCCACGGCTGCTGTCTCCAGCAGCTTCAACATCCACCGTGTATGCCCCTTGGGCGGCTCCGAACAAGCCAACGCGATCAGCTTGGCATCGGCGGCGCCGTCGAAAATGCGCTTCCTCGCCGAGGCGGGCGAGTACTTGCGGGCCAGAGCCGCGCACGCCCTTCCTCCACCAGTTGCTGGCGGGTCCGGGTGATCGTATCGACGCTGGTGTCCAAGGCGGCGGCAATCTCGCTATCGCTCCAGCCTTCGCCGGATTCGGGGGCATCCGCCCTCAGCAGAACGCGCGCCTTCAGGACCTGGCGGGGCGGCCGCTTCCCCGTTCGGATCAAGGCATTGAGCCGCTCCCGCTCCTCACCGCTGAGCCGCACAAATTACCTCCTCGCGGCACTCCGTTTCGCGGTCACGATGTATCTCCGGTACTGCCGGAGCCATTGATTCAAAAATCCGCCGCAGAATCAACGACGTAAGTCACCCGGCTGACCGACGAGCACAATGTCTGCGATTGCTCCCACACCACATACACACACAAGAGGGAGCACGGACCGCAAATCTCGTCTGGGTACGAAGCGTCAGAGGCGCCATATTCACGCCGTCATGTCGGAACCCGCAGATCCCTCTGCACCACTCGATGACTCGGCGTTTGACCAGGCGCTGGTCTCCGCAGCCTTTCAGCAGGCCGCCGCACTCGGTTGGCGCAATGTGCAGATCGGCGCAGCGGCCTGTGCGGTCGGCCTCTCCGTTGCCCGCGCCCGCCAACGCTTTCCGTCCCGCGCCGCCCTGCTCGTCCGCTTCGCACGCCTCGCCGATGCGGCAGCCCTCGCTGAGCCGGCTCAAGCCGAGAGCGTGCGCGATCGGTTGTTCGGAATGCTCATGCGCCGGCTGGATGTGTTCCAGGCGCATCGCGCCGGCGTACTAGCCCTCCTTGGCGGCCTGCCCTACCGGCCCCAGACGACAGTATTCCTCGCGGTGCTCACCGGGACCAGCATGCGTTGGGCCCTTGATGCCGCCGGCGCCTCCACCGTGGGCGTCGCCGGACGGCTGCGCATCAAGGGGCTTATCGCCGTGTGGCTCTGGACGCTCAGGGCTTGGCAACGAGACCAGACCACCGATCTCGCTCCGACCATGGCGACCCTCGATGCGGCCCTCGGACGCGCCGAGCGCACCGCAGCATGGCTGTCTTCATTGCATTGCCCCGGCGCCACCGCCACGTCCTCCCCAGGAGAGGCGGCTGGCACCGGAAAGGATCCCCCTGACGACCCTGCGGACGACACACCATTCCACTCGAGCGAACCGTCCCCTCGCAGCGGGCCGCACACCTGACGGTGCAGCGCCAATTCATCGATAGGCGCAAACCCTGCAGCGACGGACTGTCCGCGGGCCACCGAACCGGCTAGTCTCAGCTCCGCGGCACGCTGGCCGAGCCAGGCCGCAACACGTCTTCCGAAAGAGACCTCGGGGTAATCTCGCGGCCATCGATAAAGTAAGGAGAGTTACGCGTGGCGACGAAACCGGAAGGATCAGGAGCCAAGTCGGGCAAATCTGCCGCATCGGACTTTGCCAGCCTGTTTGCCGAACTGAAGCTGCCTTCGTTCGCCGACGTGGAACCCTTGATGCGGGTCTATCAACGCAACATGGAAGCGTTGGCGGCCGCGAACAAGGTAGCCCTCGAGGGCGCACAGGCGTACGCTAGACGGCATATGGAAATCGTCCAGCAGAGCCTCTCGGAACTGACCCAGACGATGCAGGCCCTCGCCGCGCCGGGCTCGCCGCAAGCTAAGACAGCGGCGCAGGTGGAACACATGAAACATGCTTACGAGCGCGCGATCAGCAATATGAAAGAGCTCGGAGAACTCGTTCAAAGAGCGAACAACGAAGCGATTCAACTCCTGACTCAACGCTTCGCGGAAGCAATGGACGACATTCGGCAAATGATGTCCAAGACGGGGCACCACGCGCCCTGAAGCCACAATTCAAAATCCGCGTGGCCCGTGCCGCGCGACGCCGCACGCAACCCCCGCAACGGCTGGACCGATTTATGCAGCGTGCTAATGCACGCTATTATGCAAGCCGCGACCCGTTCCGGGAATTTACCACCGGCCCGGAAGTCTCGCAGGCCTTCGGTGAAATTCTCGGACTCTGGGCGGCAACGGTCTGGGACAGCATCGGTAGCCCCGACCCAATTCTACTCGTCGAACTCGGTCCCGGCCGCGGCACACTGATGCAGGACGCGCTGCGCGCCGCTGCCGAGGTGGCGCCTGCATTTCGCGCAGCGCTTCGCCTCCACCTCGTAGAAACCTCCCCACGGTTGCGCGCCACCCAGGCTAGCCTCCTGCCGGGTGCCGAGTGGCATCCGGATTGGGCCGACCTGCCGGATGGTCCGATGCTGCTGATTGCCAACGAGTTCCTCGATGCCCTTCCGATTCGTCAGTTCGTACATCGCGAAACCGGCTGGACTGAACGATTCGTCCAGAGCAACCGATTCGTGGAACGTGCCGCTGCCGCCCCTCCCCGTGAGGCGCCCGTTGATGCGATCGCCGAAGTGTGCGAGCTGGCTCTCGCGCTTGCCGCCGACCTCGGCACCCGGTTCGCGCTCAGCCGCCGCAGGCTCTCTCCCGGAGCAGCTCTCTTCCTCGATTACGGACCGGCCACTAGCGCCCCAGGCGACAGCCTGCAGGCCCTCAGCAACGGCCGCCCGGCCGACCCCTTGGCCGACCCCGGTACTGCAGACCTTTCGGCGCATGTTGATTTCCAAGCCTTCGCGGCCGCCGCTCGAGCGCGCGGAGCGAGCATCTTCGGCCCGGTCCCACAGGGTCTCTTCCTGACCCGGCTCGGGCTCTTCCAGCGCCTCGATCGTCTCTCGCGTGGCCGCTCCCCAGCGCAGGCGGCCCTCCTCCTCGCCGGCGGGCGAAGGCTGGTCGAGCCGGACGGCATGGGCCAGCTCTTCAAGGTCTTGGCCTTGGCCAGCCCACTCACGACACAACTTCCCGGCTTCTCCCCGTGAGCTGCCAACCCCTCACGGTTGCCTCTATGCGCCTGCCGCACGGCTTCTTCACCCGGCAGGGCGGCGTTTCGGAAGGGCCCTTCGCAAGCCTTAACTGCAGTGTTTTCAGTGCCGACCGTCCTGAGGCAGTGCAAGAAAACCGCGCCCGTGCGGCACGTGCCATCGGTGCGAAGCCAGAGCTATTGGTCGGTCTCAGGCAAGTGCACGGTCGCGCCGTCCAAAACGTAACCAAACCCTGGCCGCCGGGCCGCGAACCCACCGCGGATGCGATCGTCACCAATCAACCCGGCCTTGCGCTCGGCATCGTCACCGCTGACTGCGCTCCCGTCCTTCTCGCTGACATCCGCGCAGGCGTTATCGGCGCCGCCCATGCCGGTTGGCGCGGCGCGTTGATCGGCGTCCTGGAAGCGACGATCGGAGCAATGCAGGCGCTTGGCGCCGTTCCAGAACGGGTGCGGGCGGTGATTGGACCAGCTATCCGCCAAGCCTCATACGAGGTCGGACCCGACCTCCGGGAAGCGGTCCTCGCGGCTGCGGGCGGTGATACCCGATTCTTCGCGCCAGCTCAATCAGGACACCGGTGGCAGTTCGACCTGCCAGCTTACTGTCAGGCCCGCCTCGCCAACGCAGGCATCGGCGCGGTCGAGTCGATCAATGCGGACACTGCCACCGAGCCGGAGCGATTCTTCAGCCATCGGCGGCGCACACGCGCGAGTGGCGGTCCGATCGGACACCAGATCTCGCTCATCATGCTGCGGGCGCCCTGATCGCATGAGGGGTCGCCGGATGAGCGCCTCGCCCCCCAGCACAGTCTCGCTGTGCGCGCGGGCGATCGTGCTGTTGCTCACGGCGCTACCGTCCCTTACCGCGTGCGGAGACTTCCCGCGCCCGTTTCAGGGCAACCCCGGACCCGTCGCCGCCCGCCTCGCCATGCCGCCGCCGCCGCTCCTCGCAGTGCCTACGCCGCCGAACGCACTGCTCACGAACACCGCAGGCCGGCGTTTCGCGGCCGACCTCGCAAATGAACTCGCCCAGAGAACAGTGCCCGCAGTTGCCGAAGCAGCCGCGCCTGGAGACTGGCAGCTCAGCATCGCGGCAGTCAGCAACAACACTCAAGTGGTCCCACGCTACATTGTGCTCGATCCGCGCAAGCACAAAGAGGGCTCCGTAGGAGGCAAACCCGTCCCTGCGGCTTCCTGGGCCAAGGGTGAACCCGCCGTGCTCCTAGCGGCAGCCCGAGAAGACGCCCCGAAAGTCGCCGCACTGCTCACCGAGATCGACGCGCGCATCAAGCACAGCAACCCCGCAAGCCTGATGAACCGCCCCGCCAGGGTCTATTTTGCCGGTGTCGTCAAAGCGCCGGGCGATGGCGACATGCTGCTCGGCAATGCTCTGCGCAAGGACCTGCCCGACCCGACACTCGTTCTTCAACCCGCCAGGTCAGGCGCCGACTTTTCAGTGCTCGGCGAGGTCATGGTAACTCCTGCGCCGGCCGGTCAGGTCCGTGTTGAACTGCAATGGGTGCTGACCGACGCAAATGGGCGCGAGCGTGGGCGCGTCGTGCAGTTGAACCAGGTGCCGGCCGCCACCGTCGAGCCAAGCTGGGCGGACGTCGCCCCGGCAATTGCCGATCAGGCCGCTCTCGGACTCCGCCAGCTCGTCGAGAAAGCACGCTTGGCTCCTTGACGCATTCGCATCCCGACCGTCCTGCGGCCAACCTGGACCGCGCTGCTGCATCCGGCCCATTTGTTCCTTATCCCCCGCCGGCCGGACGCCGATCGTCCGACGCCAGCGCACGCCCTGAGCGAAACTGAGCAGACGCGGATCATCGCGGTGGCGAACGGACCACGCTTCGCCGACACCCCGCCCGCACCCGCATCGAAGGCGCCTCCCGCCTGCTCCAGAAGCCGCTTCTTCCACATATAAATCTGGTTGGGGTGAACACCGTAGCGCTGGGCCAGATCGGCAACCGTCGCCTGCTCGCGCAACGCTTCCAGCGCAATCTTCGCCTTCAGCGCCGCATCAATCGTCCGCCTCGTTCACTCCGTCATCGTCTGCTCCGTTTAGCAACGGAACAGCCGCTTTCCCAATTAACCCCTGGTCCCAAAATCGGGGCCCATTTCACTGCGCACCGGCGATCGGGCGAGCCCTCGTAGAAAACAACTTTCGCGTCCACCTCGTTCGGACAGTTCCCGTTTCTGCGCAAGCTGTTCGCCGATAGCGCCTATGCCGGTCCGGCCTTTCACGACGGCATCGCCAACGTGTTGCCAAACCTCGCCATCGTCAAACGTCACAACGGCGCCAAAGGCTTCATCGTCGAGCCGCAGCGCTGGCTCGTCGAGCGAACCATCGGCTGGCTCAATCGTCGTCGTCTCGCCAAGGATTGGGAAAACCGCAACCACAATGCACTCGCCTTCCTCCGCCTCGCCTCGACCCGCCTCATGCTCAGAAAGCTCTGTAATCCCTCATGAAGCCTCGGGACGGACTCTCAGCGAGCGGCGAATCACGGCAAGAGGGTCGTGACCGGCGCGTGCGGAGGCAACCTCGAGCGCTCGGTAGGCAGCGAGAACCCTTGCTCCCAAAGGGGTGAGAACGGCGCCACCGCCGTGCGCCCCGCCTTTGGCGGCATCCACAAGAGAGCTACGGAACATTGCATTCAGTGATTCAACGAGGCTCCATGCCCGTTTATAGCTCATGCCTAGCCGCCGGCCAGCGGCGGCGATCGAGCCGGTCTCGGCAATCGCTGCCAGCAGATCTGCCTTGCCGGGTCCGAAGGTGGCCGGTCGGCCGGCAGCGTTCCCCAGCACCAAGCGGAGATGCAGGCCGAGCCGATCGGGGTGACGGACGCCTGGCATCACGGCGAGGGGGCGGGGAACGTCTCGATCAACGTTCGGATCTGCTCGGGATCAGCGCGCTCCATGATGTGGTGGGCCAGGCGGGCGCAATCATCGGAGCGCAGGCTGCGCACCGCCTGTTTGACGCGCGGAAGTGCTGAGGCGTTCATGCTGAAGCTGCGCAGGCCAAGGCCCAGCAGAAGCGGCGTGAAACGCGGATTGGCAGCCATTTCTCCGCAGACCGAAACCGGACGGCGCATTCGAAGCGCCGCCTCGGTTGCGAACTGCACGAGGCGCAGCACAGCTGGATGCAGCGGGTCGTAGAGAGACGCCACTTCAGCGGTGCTGCGATCGACGGCGAGAGTATACATGGCGAGATCGTTGGTGCCGATAGCGAAAAAGTCGGTCTCCAGGGCGAACGCGTCGGCAGCGAGCGCAGCGCCCGGCGTTTCGATCATGATGCCGAGCGGCGGTAGCGGCTCGGGCAGACGCTCACCGCGCCGGCGGAGCCGGCGGACCACGCGCTCCAACACTTCGCGGGCCGCCCGAACCTCCGCCAGCGTCGTCACCATCGGCAGCAGGATGCGCACCGGGCCTGCAACGCCTGCGCGCAGAATCGCAGCAAGCTGCGTTTCGAACAGTTCCGTGTGACCAAGAAGCAGGCGAATCCCGCGCATTCCGAGGGCCGGATTGGCGTCGGCAAAGTCGGGTACGATCCCCGCCGCTGCCAGCGCCTCGATTTCCTTCTCGCCACCCCAGTCAAGCACCCGAATAGTGACCGGATCGCCCCCCATCGCCTCGACGACGCTACGATAATATTCGGCCTGGGCATCTTCGTCCGGCAGTATTTCGCGATTCATGAACAGGAATTCGCTGCGCAAGAGGCCGATTCCTGCAGCCCCCGCGTTGGCAATCAGCGGCAGTTCCCGCGGCAGATCTAGATTCGCCTGTAGCTCGACCGCCTGCCCGTCCAACGTTTCGGCCGCCAGCCGCCTGAGCCGCCCCAGCCGGACGCGCTCGCGCGCGAACGACGCAACACTCCGCCGTGCTGCGGCGAGACCTGCCGGACTCGGATCGAGCGTGACCGTTCCGGTTGTGCCATCGACAATCGCGATCTGGCCAGGGCGCACCGCCTCCGTTAAGCCGGTGATACCCAGTACGGCAGGCAGGCCGAGCGCCCGCAACATGACCGCGGTGTGCCCTTCGCGCCCGCCTTCGGCCGCGGCCACGCCGGCAATGCGCGCCGGATCGATCAGAGCGGCGTCGGCCGGCCGAATTTCCTCCGCGAGCAGCACCGCGCCCTGCGGCAGGCTGGCGAAGCTCTGGAACGGCTGGCGGGTCAGGTTGCGGAGAATGCGGCGGGCAATCTCGTGCACCTCTTCGGCTCGCCTCCGCCGCCCTGTGCCCTCGTCGCCCGGGGTCGTCATAATGACCGCGCCGATCGCATCCGCCTCGTCACTCACCGCAGTCTCCGCGGTAACCAACCCTTCTGCGATTCGGCGCCGTGCACCGCGGATCAGGCGCGACGGCCCAAGCATTTGCAGATAAGCGTCAATCAGAGGGCCGATTTCGGCCTGGCTGTCCTCGGGTAGCAACGCAAGGCGTGCCCTGAGCTTGCCAAGCTGCTTGCGGGACTGTGCGATCGCTGCATCGAGGCGGGTGCCCTCCGCCTCGGCGTCGGCGGCGGTGATCTTTTGGCGTGTGATGGCAGCCGGCGCTTCCGAGCTTCCGTAGGCCGGGCCGATCGCGACACCGGGTGTGACCGGGATACCATGAAACTGCCGTTCGACGGCCGGCCCGTCTGCCGGACGGCGAGCCGACCTGGCTTCCACCCCAGGGCCGCGTACCCCTGCAGGGCGGGTCTCAGTCTTGCTCATCGAAGCCGGCCTCGATCAAACCCGAGATCGCCTCTAGCGCCTCCTTTGCATCCCACCCTTCGGCGCGCACGACAATCTCGCTGCCCGGGCCCGCGCCGAGCATCATAAGTCCCATAATCGACCGCGCAGACACCGCTTGGCCGTCTTTCAGTACTTCGACGAGAGCGCCAAATCGTTCGGCCGTGGCCACCAGGCGGGCAGCGGCACGAGCGTGCAGCCCACGCCGATTCGGAATGAGAACCGACCGGCAGAGCACCGTGGGCTCTGCCCCGGAGGGGCTCATCCGTTGCTTCCGTTGAGCTTGCCGCTGTGCAAGACATGCGAGGCCGACGCGATGTATTTGCGCCCGGCCTCCTGAGCACAATCAACCGCGACCGATAGCGGCTCGTTGGAGCGCACCTTGGCCAGCTTCACCAGCATCGGCAGATTGACGCCGGCAAGCACCTCCACGCCTTTGCGCTCCATCATGGAAATCGCGAGGTTGGAAGGAGTGCCGCCGAACATGTCGGTTAGCAGGACCACCCCATCTCCCGTATCGACACGCTCGATGCAGTGCTGGATGTCCGTGCGCCTGTGCTCGATGTCGTCGTCGGGCCCGATGCATACGGTGGCCACGTTACGTTGCTCGCCGACCACGTGCTCCATGGCCGCACGCAGTTCTTCGGCCAGCCGGCCGTGAGTCACCAGGACCATGCCGATCATGGCTGAAGCAACCAACCCGTCATCACGAAATTGTCAGCCCCCCTCGGGCTACCGCTTGGCGCACCACACTGAGGTTCTGCTTGGCCGAGTTCGCGATGCGTTGTCGCCACACGCCCACCCGTCCTTCCCAGAACCTCGTTCAGCCGTTCTGCCGTGCGCACCAAACGGTGCCTGCCGCCGCTTCAGCCGACAGCCATAGCCGGGCAACTCTTGCCCTCTTGTTGGTAGCGCGGCAAGAGTAGCACCAACAAATCGCAAACGCGCGAGAGATCGCTGCGCAACCCGGGGCCGGCCTCGGCCTCGGCGTGGGCGAAACCCCCAGCGCCGCACCGCACCGCACGAGGTCTCTCCGCGCCGTACCGCCTGAGGGTTGGCGGCAAAACCAGATGCCCGAGGCAAGGTCAGCCCCGCGCGGCAAGCTCGCCGCATAGACGAAGGACGTCATCGCCACGACCAGATCAGTTTCGGCTCCGGCGTGGCACGATCCGCCGCCGACAATGGCGAGCTAACCGACTGCCCGAAGGCACTGCCGGCGGGCTCGCGGTTCGGAGCGAGCGGACGGCAGCGGTTTACCGCATGGCGGTCCGCCCGTCTGCCCTCGTGCGCGCCTGCGAAGACTGAAGTCCGGGGTACCGGCGGGTTGCGCTGATGCCCTGCAATTGTGTCCGATACCGGCGTGGGGCCGAATCCTCTGGTTCGCGCATCGATGCCGATTGCAAGCGTCCCTTCTCGCCGCCTGGCCAGCACCGCGGCTACCGCTCGCCGACCATTGGAGAGGGTGTTGGGGCTTGGATCTCCGAATGGGCGGAGAACCGTTGTCTGACCACCACCGGAAACGCCGCAGCAAAGCGAACGCTGCAGTGCACCGGATGGCGTCTCCGCGCTCATGCAGCAAAAGCACCGGCGGTCTGCGTTAAGTGGCCGAGGGCACACTCCAGTGCCAGCTTCACGCGGATCGGCGCCGAGGCTGAATTCGCGTCGAGCGAAATGAGCGGCACGCCAGTCGCGGCGTGCCGGGCAGGCTCAGGCAGTCGCTGGCCATTGTCTCCCAGCTCGACGGCCAGCGCGAGGCGTGCACTCGCGGTGTACGGCAGCCGGACGAGGCCAAGGCCCCGCACCTCGATCAGACCCGCAAGCTCGAAGGGCGCCGAGGCAACGCCGTCCACGATCTCGACCCGATCGTCCGCGACGAGGGAGAAACCGTGGTCGAGAAGGCGCAGGAGAAGATCCGACTTGCCGCTACCCGACGGTCCCAACAACAACACCCCTGCTCCGCCGCGTGCGGCACAGCTCGCGTGGGTCTGCATGGACGCAAATGTGGTGCAGGGGGGCCGTAAAAGAAAGTCGGTTGTGGCTAAATGATGACGTGCCGGCGTGGTCCGCATGGAAGGCGCGCGACTTCTCCTGGCGCTGGTAGTGGCTTGGCGAGGCAGTGCGAGGGTGACACTGCACCGCTCGGACGGCGGCAACACCGCGCAGCCCGAATGCTTTTGGTTGCCCGCTCGGCCGACCTCACGAAGCTGGCTG
>JBOHMN010000732.1:0-8429 GCA_050730175.1 Acetobacteraceae bacterium
GCGATAACGTGCAGCTCGAGCCCACTTCCGGCAGTCGCATCCACGGTCCCGAAGCGGGCGGTGAACAGCACGCCGGCGAAACCGGCAATCGCGCCGCAACAGACGAAACCCAGCATCAGGCGGCGCCGTACGTCGATGCCGGCGAGGCGCGCCGCTTCTTCATTGGAGCCGAGCGCGAAATACTCCCGCCCGCCCGGGTAGTGGCGCAGCGCATATCCCGAAAGCGCAATCAGCCCGACCACGATCAATGCCAGGAACGGCACCGCTCCGACCCCGGCCGTCGCCAGCGCAAGGAAGTCCTTGGGCAGGCTGGTCGCATTGATCTGCGCCCCCTTCACCCAGGCGAAATCGGCACCGCGAAAGACATAGAGCGTGCCCAGGGTCGCCACCAGCGACGGCACGCCGCCCCACGCCACCAGCCCGCCATTCAGCGCCCCCAAAGCCGCGCCCGCCAGGGCGCCGATCGCCATCACCAGTGGAATGGGCATCCCCGGATAGGCAAGGAACACTGCGCCGGTCGCATAAGCAGTCAGGCCAAGGATCGAGGAGATGGAAAGGTCGACCTGCCGCATCAGCAGCACGATCGTTTCACCGACACACAAAAGCGCTGTGACTGCGACATCTTCCAGGATGTCCTTCAAACCCTGCGCCCCGAGAAAGCGCGGATTGATCGCCGCCGTCGCCAGCGCCAGCGCCGCGAGCACGGCAAACAAGCCCACCTCGCGCACGCGCGCCAGCGCCTGCAACAGGCCCGCGCGGTTCGTGCTAACGGCTGCACTCACGCCGGTTCAGGCGCCGCGCCAAGCGCTCCTTCCTGGCCGGTCGCCACTGCCATGACCGCTTCTTCGCTGGCCCGCCGGGCATCGATCTCGCCCCGAATCCTTCCCTCCCGCATCACGAGGATCCGGTCCGCCATGCCCAGAACCTCGGGCAGTTCGGAAGAGACCATCAGCACTGCCAGGCCCTGCTCCGCCAGGCCGGCTACCAGATGGTGCAATTCGGCTTTGGCACCGACGTCGATGCCCCGCGTCGGCTCGTCAATCAGCAAAATTTTTGGCGCGGTCGCCAACCACTTTGACAACACGACCTTTTGCTGATTGCCGCCCGAAAGTGTCCCCACCGCATCCGAAAGCCTGCGGAATTTCAACTGGAGCCGCGTCGCCCAGTGTGCGGTGACCGCCCGCTCCTCTGCCGGAGAGGAAAACGGACCGCGACAAAGCTGCCTGAGCACGGCGAGGGTCGCGTTGCGGATGATCGAGAGCTCCAGCACCAGTCCCTGTTGCCGCCGATCTTCTGGCACCAGCGCCAACCCCATGCGCATGGCTGCACGTGGATTGCGCGGAGGCACCTCGCGCCCGAACGCGTGCACCGTTCCGCCATCGCGCGGATCGATGCCGAAAATCCCGCGCAGCACCTCGCTTCGCCCTGCCCCGACCAGGCCGGCAAGAGCAACGATCTCACCCCGGTGCACATCGAAATTGATTCCGGCATAGACACCCGCAGCCACCAGGCCCCTGACCGCAAGCGCCGGCTGACCGCGCCCGCTGCGCCGTGCCGGATAAAGCGTCCCGAGCGCCCTTCCCACCATCAGCCGCACCACCTCTGCCGGCGTGTAGCGTCCGATCGGGCCGCTATCGACCAGACTGCCGTCCCTCAGCACCGTCAGCCGCTGGCACTCGGCAAACGCCTCCTCGAGACGATGCGTAATGAACAGAATCGCAACGCTACGGCTGCGCAGCCGGCGCACAACCGTGAACAGGCGAGCCGTCTCCTCGCCGGTCAGCGCCGCCGTGGGCTCATCCATGATCAGGACGCGCGCCTCGTACGAGAGCGCCTTGGCGATCTCCACCAGTTGCTGCCCGGCAATCGAAAGTCCGCGCACCAGGCGCGCCGGATCGAGATCTACCCCGAGGCCCGCGAATAGCGACGCCACCGTCGCGACCGACCTCCGGTGGTCGATCCGCCCCCAGCTGCGCCGCGGCCACCGGCCGATCAGCACGTTCTCCGCAATCGAAAGATCAGGAAAGAGCGTTGGCTCCTGATAGATCACGGCCACTCCGGCGGCGCGTGCCTCAGCCGGATTGCGGAACAGAAGTGGCCTGCCGTTCAACAGGATCTCGCCGCGATCGGGTTGCACCACACCGGCGAGAATGCGGACCAGCGTGCTTTTCCCAGCCCCGTTTTCCCCCAAGAGCGCGTGCGCCTCTCCGCCATGAAGCGCCAGCGACACTCCGCGCAACGCCGCCGCGCCACCGAAGGACTTGCTCACGCCGTCAGCGGCAAGGATCGCAATCCCCTCAGTCAATCTCTCAGATTTCCTCGAACCCGGTGGACCCTCCCCGCAGCCTCGCGCATCGCGGTCGGCGAGGAGCCGGGCGCCCTCGAGGCAGCCTATGCAACCCAACTTCGTCGCGCAACATCTGGTGGTCCGACTCTACCGCTTGTCGCCCTTCGAGCAGGTTCCGGGTCGGACCGCTATCTCTTTATTTTCAGTGGCCTGCTCTTCCCCTTACGTTTGCTGCCGTGGGCAGCAAGCGTAAGGGGCGGGACACCGGGCACCCGTCCCGCCTTCGGCGCAGCCGGCGCCGATCAGTTCGGCCCTCCCACGCGTGCGCTTCCGAACGAGCGGGCTTTGCCGCGGTTCCGTTCAGTCCCAACCCGGCGGGGCAACGAAAGAGCGAAACGCGAGCTCCAGCAGCTCAGCGACTTTGATCGTGGTGCGGTCGCCGCCAACCGGCCCGGCAATCTGCACGCCGATCGGCAGACCGGAGCGCGAAAGACCGATCGGCGCGACACTCGCCGGCAAGTGGAATCCGCAGGTGATGCCAGGCCAGAACAGCATGTCGTTGTAGGCGATCTGCCGACCATTCACGATCAGGCTCCGCTCCCAGGTTTCTCCTTCCTGCATATGCGGCAACGCAGGCGTCGCAATCACCGGGCACAGCAACACGTCCCAGCGGGTGAAGAACTGACCCCAAAGACGGCGGATTTGCTGCCGCCGTTCGTTCAGCCGGAGCCACTCCCGATGTCCGAGATCGACCGCGCGCACGAACAGCGCATCGGTGCTGAAATCATCCGCCGAGAGCTTTGCCTTTTCTGCGCGCCGCTGTGCCAGGGTCTCCTCCGGGGCGCGCGCTGAAAGCGCTGCGTCAAGCAGCGTAACGTACAGGCGGAATGCCTCGACGGGGTCGAAATCAGGCCGCGCGGTGCGGCTCACCTCGGCTCCGTCGCGCTCCAGGTGACGAGCCAGCTCCTCGATCAGCGCCACCGTCTCGGCATCGGTCGCCTGACCCGGCTCATCGGCCCAGACCGCGATCCGGCATTCGGAAAGCGCGCTGATGCGCGGCGACGGCAGCGCGTAACCGTACACGGCCGCGACCGGATCGGGGCCCAGCATCGCATCGAACGCGAGCTCGAGATCCCGCGCCGAACGCGCCAATGGCCCGATCACCGATATGTCCGTCATCGCCGCCGCGTTGGACATCGACTGGCCGCGCGGCGAGCAGAACCCAAAGCTCGGTTTCAGACCGAACAGCCCGCAATAATGCGCGGGCACCCGGATCGAGCCGCCGATATCGCTGCCCACCTCGAGCGCGGCAAGTCCAGCCGCGCAAGCCGCGGCGCTGCCACCGGACGAGCCGCCCGGCGTATGCCCCGAATTCCAGGGATTGTTCGTGGTGCCGTAAACCGGGTTGTAGCTTTGCCAGTCGGCCAACCCCACCGGAACATTGGTCTTGCCGAACACCACCGCGCCGGCCGCTTCCAGCCGGCGCACTGCAAGCGCATCCGTTTCCGCCCGGTGGGTCTTGCGATTCTCGTAACCCCACGTGCTGGGCAGCCTCGCAAGGTCGAAACTCTCCTTGACGGTCATCGGCACGCCGAACAGCGGTCCCACCGCCTGCCCCGCCTGATCCAGCCGCCTGGCACGCCCACGCGCACGTTCGAAATCGCGTGCAACAACGGCGTTGAGGCGGGGGTTCAGCCGTTCAGTGCGGGCAATGCAATGCTCCAGCAATTCGAGGCAGCCGAGCTTGCGGCTCCGTGCCAACTCGGCCAGGCGCCAAGCCGGCAGAAATGACGGATCCATGGGTTCCTTTCACCGCGACGCGAGAAGCGGCGGCCAAGCTGCTGCCGGCGAAGGCGCTTTGTCCAGCCCGGTAGCACGCTCGATCAGACGCGCGCAGACAGCACCCCACACCCCGACATCATCGCCTTGCCGGCAGCGCACGCAACGCGACGAAGCGGTCAGCCGCCGCTGATCGCCGTCATCACCAGAACTTCCGCTCCGGGCGCGAGCTTGGTCCCGAGCGCGGCGCGCTCCCCGTCGACGAAAATATTGATATGCCGCCGAATGCACGGCCGCGAATCGGCAAGCCTGTCGCGCATTCCCGGGAAGCGCTGATCAAGCACAAAGAGCGCCTCGGCGATGCTGCCGGCGCTGAGTTCGAGCTCGCGCGGCGCTCCGGGAAAAAGCACAACCAGCGCAGCGGGCAGGCTGATGTGGACGGGAGCTGACACTGCGGCGAGGCCGCTCAACGCGCGAGCGCAAGCGTCTCAACGGAATGGATCGGTGGCAAGTGACGGGCGATCGACGACCAGCTATCGCCCTCATCGGGGCTGGCGAACAGCTCGCCCGACCCGGTTCCGAAATAAATGCCGGCGGGCGTCAGCGAGTCGGTTGCCATTGCCTGGCGGAGCACGCCGAAGAAGGCGTTCTGCTGCGGCAGACCCTGGCGGAGCGCCTGCCAATGGCCCCCTCCGTCCCGGCTCCGCCAGACCGCGGCGCGGCCTTCCGGAACGTAGCGGCCCTCCAGCGCGCCATTGAGGGGAATGAAATAAAGCGTGTCGGGATCGCTGGGATGCGCGGCCGCCGGGAAGCCGAAGCCCGACGGCAGCCCCTCTTCGATGCTGTGCCACGAGAAACCCGAATCGTCCGTCCGGTACATGCCGCAATGATTCTGCTGATAGAGCCGCTCGGGCCGGCCCGCCGCCATCACGAGTGCATGCACGCATTGCCCCACCTCCGGATAGCGCTGATCCTCCGGGAAGAAATCAGCCCGCGTGCCGCGGTTGCGCGCCTCCCAACTTGCCCCGCCGTCGCTCGTGGCGAACACACCGGCGGCCGAGATTGCGACGAACAGTGAGGCCGGATCAGCCGGGTGCAGCACGATCGCGTGCAGGATGAGCCCAGCGCCGCCCGGATTCCAGCGCGGCCGCGATGGGTGGGCGCTCAGGCCGCCCAGATGCCGCCACGTCGCCCCGCGATCCTGGCTCACAAATAGGCCCGCCGGCTCGACCCCGGCATAGAGGGTGCCGTCCGCGGCAATGGCAAGGCTCCAGACCGATTTTACCGCTTCCTCACCGGCCGGGTAGGCAAGCCCTTGGCTCGAATGGGTCCAGCTCGCGCCAAGATCATCCGACTTCCAGACCGCCGGCCCGAACCACGCATTGCCGCCGCCGGCATAAATCGTTCCCGTGCGCGGATCCGCAATCACGTGGCCGATCGGCCAGGCCTCGCAGAACGGACCCTTCAGCGCGAAACTTCGCCGCGCCCGGTCCCCTTCCAGGATGAAAGTGCCCTTCTTCGTGCCGAGCAGGAGAAACAGCCGATCGGGCATGCGCGTTTCCTTTGACTTTCTGGTTTGGCCAGGCGGCTTGACAGATACGTTGATATCAACAGAATGGCTTCGTGTCAAAGCCCGCCGCGAACAGGAATGGTAAGACCAGCAGGCAAGCGCCGGATCTCCTCCCCTATGCCGTTACCCTCGAAGTGCGGGATCGTTGCCTTTGCCTTTCCTTGCAGCGAGCCGCGCGGCTCGCCGGGCGCCGCTTTGATGCCGCGCTCCGCCCCTTCGGTCTGACCAACCGGCAGTTCTCGCTTCTCATGGCGCTCAATCGGCCTGAGCCGCCCGGGCTCGGTAGCCTGGCCGAGCTGCTCGCCATGGACCACGCGACCCTCACCGCGAACCTGAAACCCCTCGAACGACGGCGGTTGCTGCAAAGCCTGCCCGATCCCGCGGATGCACGACGGCGGCGCCTTCGATTAACCGAAGCGGGACGGCGCCTGCTGCTGGCCGCGTTGCCGGCCTGGCGGAGCAGCGAAGAAGCAGTGGAGCAGGCAGTTGGCATCGCCGAGGCTCCAAGCCTCAAAGCGCTGCTCTCCCGGCTGTCCTGAGGCGCCGTAGCCGAACGCTGCTTCAGGCGCCGTGCACCGCCTTGCTGTCAGCCGGCGCCTCGGCACGTTCTCGCATCCCGTAATCGCGCAGAACACTGGTGACGCGCAGCCGGTAATCCGCGAATACCCCTCCCCTTCCTTTCCGCTGCGTGGCCCGATGCGCGACATGGTTCCGCCACGCCTGCACCGCCTGATCGTCACGCCAGAACGATAGCGAAAGGATCTTGTCTGGCTCGGTGATGCTGCGGAACCTCTCAACAGAGATGAACCCGTCGATGCGCTCGAGCTCGCGCTTCAGCGCAGCCGCAAGGTCGAGGTACTGCGGGATTTTTCCCGCTGCCGGCCAGACTTCGAAGATAACAGCGATCATGCGGTCAGCATAGCCACGTACGGTGGAGACACCAAGCGGAGAAAAAGCGCCACCCGGCACACCGCAACCCGCCGCAGCCAATACGCTTCGCTCCGCGGCAAATGCTCAGTCCTCACGCGTCGCGACCCCAGCGGCGGCCCCGGCGACGCGACGAGCGGTCTCCGGTGCCTCCGCCGTTTGCCACCTCGCGCGGGCAACGCAACGCAGCGGACAGGCCATTGAAACCGGAGAGCTGGTGGCCCGCCGCGATAGCAGGCTCGAGTTCAACGCGTGGCAGGAGGATAGCAGGCAATAGGTTATTCGGCAGATCGCATGCCAAAAGGGAGGGTTCCATAAGCCGGTCAAGAATGGGCTGGAAAGTCGCTGCCGCCGCTCTCGGATTGGCAGGCTTCACCGCCTTCGGTGGACCCGCGCGCTCCGCCACGACCCCGACCAACACGTTGATCGACGGCACCACCGACACGGTCACCAATATCGACCCGGCGGGCTAGTACAACTATTACCCGGATACGGTGGATCGGGAAATCTTTCAGCACTTGATGGCGTTCCCCGCGGGCTCCAGCGTGCCGTCGCCCGAGCTTGCGACCGCCTGCACCGCCAACGAAACCGTGACTGACTGGACCTGCACGCTGCGTAAAGGGGTCACGTTTCAGGACGGCGACTAGTTCACCCCGGAGGACGCAAGATTTTCCTTCGTACGCGCGATCAAGATTCACGATCCGTCGGGCATCTGGTCGCTGCTTTCCAACCTCGAGAGTGTGACGGCGAACGGACCCGAAAGCGTCACCTTCCATCTCAAACGGCCGCAATCGACATGGGAGTACATCCTCGCGACCAGCGCCGCTTACATCGCGGACCACAACGTCTTTCCGGCCGATCACCTTGAGCCCCCGGGGACCTTAAGCCCTCGGCTTACCCTGCTGCCGGGCCAAGTAATCTCGGGGATCTCCGGGCGTTCGGGGGGCGGTGGACAACCTGAAGCTGACTATCTCAGATGGGCGCGAAATCGAGGGCGGCGGGGCCGGAGGCCATCCATTTCCGGAATGGAGGCCGCCTGCTCGAATGTATATTCTAGGCTTCTACGGCTACGTCGGCAGAAGCGGCTCCAGCCCAGTAGTTCTGACTCAAATCGAGGTTCATTACGCAAGTCTAGGCGACGCCACGTGGCCCCCATAGATGGCGACGGCGGGGAACGTAGTACCAAGGGTGCCAGGTTGCGTGGGCAAACCTGACCCCGACGCGACACCAAGCGTGGCGATGCCCAGAAAACTGCTTGTAGTTTAGTCGTCCCGCGTAGCGAGTCGCAGTAGTCGACAAACGCGGTGTTGTTTCAAAAATGCAGGATAGAAATGCGGATAAAGTGAGATGAAGTCAGGCGTGCGAGGCGGAGGGCGGGCGCAGAAATCGAGAATTATGAACCAAAATCAGAGCCTTGAGATCAAAGGGCTTTTCTGGTCCATACTTCCGGTTCGCAATGCGCCCCATGAAATACGGGTATGCGCGGGTATCGCCGGGCGGCAAGAGCGAGAGGTGGACGCACAGGCGCGGCAACTGACCAAGGCCGGATGCAAGAAGGTTTTCCGCGACGTGCACGTGAGCGGAGCCGAGACCGATCGCGCGCAGCTTCGGCGTGCGATCGCAGGGCTTGAACGCGGCGACGTGCTGACCGTGACGCGGCTTGACCGGCTGGCGCGATCCACCCGCGACCTGTTGAACACCCTCGCGGCGATCGCCGATCGCAAAGCCGGATTCCGATCGCTAGACCCTATGTCCGCGGCGTGATCGGCGGCCCGCTCCTCAGCATGCATAGTGTCGAGGGTTGTGCCGGGTTGGCCGGCGCAGAGCCTCATGCATGGGGAGCGGGCGGGGTGGAACATATCACAT
>JBOHMN010000733.1:0-13486 GCA_050730175.1 Acetobacteraceae bacterium
CACCATCGTGATCCGCTTCTGGATCATCTCGATGATCCTGGCGCTGGTCGGGCTGGCAACGCTGAAAATCCGATGAGCGATCAAGGACAAACGGGGCGCGCCTTTCCCCGCGTGTTCGCGGGCCAGCGTTTCGCCGTGATGGGACTTGGCCGCAACGGCCGGGCCGCGGCTGCGGCGCTGACGGCGATGGGGGCCAGCGTCACTGCGTGGGACGACAGCCAAGCCGCCCGGGAGGCTGCGGCGGCCCGGCGCATTCCGCTCTCCGCCGACCTCTTCGAGAGGCCGTATCCAGAAGCGCTCGTGCTCTCGCCTGGCATTCCGCACCTTCTGCCCGCGCCGCATCCGCTAGCTCTCCGGGCTCAGGACCTTGGGATACCCATCCTATCGGATGCCGAACTTCTGTTCCGCGCGGTGCGCAGCGCAGGATCGCGCGCTCGCTTCGTCGGCATCACTGCCACCAACGGCAAATCCACCACGACGGCATTGCTGGCGCACCTCCTGGCCGCGGGCGGGCTCGCGCACGCCGCGGGCGGCAATCTCGGCCCGGCCGCGCTTGCGCTGCCGCTGCTTACGGATGACGGATCTTACGTTCTCGAAAAGTCATCATACATGTTGGAGCGAATCGAAACACTCTGCTTCGATGTCGCGATGCTGCTCAACCTCTCGCCCGATCATCTCGACCGGCATGGCGGCATGGCCGGCTATGTCGCTGCCAAACAGCGCATCTTCCGCCATCGCGCGGCGGGTGGTCTTGGCATCATCGGAATCGATGACGCGCCTTGCCGCGCGATCGCGGGCCAACTCGCGGCGCCGGCGATACGTATCTCCGGCAGCCTTCCTGCCGATTTGTGGTGCGACGGGGAAATGCTGCGCGACAGCCGAGGCCCCATTCTCGCGATGGATGAGGCGCCTCAACTGCCAGGCGCCCACAACGCGGAGAACGCCGCCGCAGCGGCAGCGGCAGCGCTTCACCTCGGCGTGTCCCGCGCGCGTGTTGCGGCTGCGCTCAGATCTTTCCCCGGTCTGCCACACCGACAAAGCCGCGTCTGCTCGGCCGACGGGATCGTCTTCGTGGATGACAGCAAGGCGACCAATGCGGACGCGGTGGCACGCGCGCTCGCCTGCTATCCGCGCCTCGTATGGATCGCGGGAGGCATCGGCAAGGCGGGTGGCATCGCGGCTCTCGTGCCGTTCTTTCCGCGCATCGCCGATGCGTTCCTGATCGGCCGTGACGCTCCCCTCTTTGCGGAGACGCTGGCGCGGCATCACGTTTCGCACCGGATCGTCGGCACCCTCGAGGCGGCGGTTCCTTTAGCCTTCGCCGCGGCCCGCGCGGCGGCGGTCCCGGTGGTGTTGCTTTCTCCGGCCGCCGCGAGCTTCGATCAATTCCGCGACTTCGAAGAGCGCGGAGAGCGCTTCGCGACCCTCGCCGCGCGGCTCGATTCGGCGGAAGCCGAGTCAACCGAGAGGGCTCTCTGATGCCCGCCCTCGCACGACCCGACAATTCCCTGCTCGGTCGGTGGTGGTGGTCGGTCGATCGCTGGACGCTGTTTGCCGTCTCGGCGCTGCTCGGCTTCGGCTATGTGATGGTGCTCTCGGCCAGTCCATCGGTCGCTGTCCGTATCGGCGATCCGCGCGATCTCCTGATCGTCAAACAGATCATCTTTCTCGCGCTGGCCGGGGTCGAGGTCATCGTCGTTTCCCTGCTCACGGCAAAGGACATCCGCCGCCTCGCCTGCATTGGCGGAAGCATCGCGCTGTTGCTGACGGCCCTCACCCTGGTGCGCGGGGTCGAGAGGCAAGGCGCGGTGCGCTGGATCGACATTTTCGGCGTTTCCCTTCAGCCGAGTGAATTCGTGAAGATCTTCTTCATTATTGTCAGTGCGTGGCTGCTCTCCGAGCAGCGGCGCCGGCCCGGTCTCAACGGCACGCTGATTGCGCTCCTTCTGTTCGCCATCATCATATTCCTGCTCAAGGCGCAGCCCGACGTCGGCATGATGGCGCTGATCAGCGCGATCTTTCTGGCCCAGCTTTTTCTCAACGGGCTCAACCTCGCCTGGGTCGCAGTCGGGGGTGCGCTGTTCTGCGCCGGGGGCGTCGGCTCCTACATCGTCTTTCAGCACGTTCGCGAGCGCGTGCAGGACTTCCTGCATCCGAACGCGGTCGGGGCGTACCAGGTGCACGTGGCCCTCGAAGCTTTCGGTAACGGCGGGTTGCTCGGCACCGGGCCCGGCGAAGGGCGGATCAAGGACATTCTGCCGGACGCCCACGCTGACTTCGTGTTCGCGGTCGTCGGCGAGGAGTTCGGGCTGATCATTTCCCTCCTCGTCATCGGCATCTTCGCCTTCATTGTGCTGCGCGGCCTGCTGCGCCTGCTTGCCGAGCACGATCTCTTCACTCTGCTTGCCGCCAGCGGCCTCTTGATGAGCTTCGGTCTCGAAGCCTTCATCAACATGGCGACTGCGCTCTCGCTGATCCCCGCCAAGGGCATGACGCTTCCTTTCATCTCTTATGGCGGTTCCTCGATGCTGGCGATCGGTCTCGAAATGGGGATGCTGCTTGCGCTGACGCGCCGGCGGCATCACGCCGACCTATGATCGCGATGGCCCGCCGCGCGCGAGGGACGTTGCCGCCCGCTCCGTGCGGCCAGGAGGCCGCTCGTTGCAGCGCTCGGCCGAGTGCCGCCGAGCGCGCGGAGGCATTGGGCCCGATCGTCATTGCCGCCGGCGGTACCGCCGGGCACGTCTTCCCGGCGCAGGCCTTGGCGACGGTGCTCTGTTCGCGTGGCGTCCGCACCATGGTTCTGACCGACACCCGCGCCGCTGCGCAGGATTTTGCCGGCGCGGCGGTGCATGTCATTCCGGGGGCGGGTGTTGCCGGCCGCGGCCCGCTCGGCGCGGTTGGCGGGCTCGGGGCGATTGCTCGCGGAACACTTGCCGCCAGGCTGCGGCTTGGGGGCGTTGCGCCAGCCGCGGTCGTCGGTTTCGGTGGCTATCCCTCGATCGCGCCGGTTCTGGCCGCTCGCCTGCTGTTCCGCCGCCCCGCGATCCTTCTGCACGAGCAGAACGCCGTGCTGGGTCGTGCCAACCGTCTGCTTGTGGCCATCGCCGACGGCGTTGCCGTGAGCTTCGCGCGGACCCGACGCGCGCCGCCCGACGCGATACTGACCGGCAACCCCGTGCGCGCGGCCGTCGTCCAATGCGCCGCGCAACGCTATGCGTTGCCGCGCGCGGAAGAGCCGGCGCGCCTGCTCGTTCTTGGCGGCTCTCTTGGCGCGCGCGTGTTCGCCGATCTGGTTCCGGCGGCGCTTGTCGGGCTGCCGATCCAGATTTCGGTCAGCGTCGTCCAACAATGCCGGCCGGAAGACCTTGCGCGCGTCGAAGCAGCTTACGGCGCGGCCGGCGTCGGCGCGGAACTTGCGCGCTTTTTCACTGATATGCCGGCGCGCATTGCGCGTGCCAACCTTGTCATCGCTCGGGCGGGAGCCTCTACGGTGGCGGAGCTTGCTGCGATCGGCCGCCCCTCCATCCTTCTACCGCTGCCTGGAGCAATCGACGGGCATCAACGTGCGAATGCCGAGGCGCTCGCCGCGGCGGGCGCGGCCGTTGTACTCGACGAGCACGGCCTGACCGCAGAACGGCTCGGATGCGAAATTGCTGCCCTGCTCGGCGATCACCAACGGCTCGCCGCGATGGCCGACGCAGCCAGCCATCTCGGGCGCGCAAACGCTGCCGATGCGCTGGCCGATCTCGTTCTCGCGCTGAGCAGGCGGAGGTCGCGCGCATGAGGCGACTGCCGCTCTCGATCGGCCCGATTCATTTCGTCGGCATCGGCGGCATCGGCATGTCCGGTATCGCCGAGGTGCTGCACAATCTTGGCTATTCGGTGCAGGGCAGCGACATTGCCGAAAACGCCAACGTTGCCCGGCTGCGCGTGGCCGGAATCCCGCTTGCGATCGGCCACGCCGCGGCGAATCTGGGCGCGGCACAGGTGGTGGTGGTGTCCAGTGCCGTGACCTCCGACAATCCGGAAATTCTTGCTGCCCGCGAGCGTTTTCTGCCGATTGTCCGACGCGCTGAGATGCTCGCCGAACTGATGCGCCTGCGCTGGTCGATTGCGATCGGCGGCACGCACGGCAAGACCACGACGACCAGCCTGATTGCGGCTGTGTTGGAAGGTGCAGGCCTCGATCCAACCGTGATCAACGGCGGGATCGTCAACGCCTATGGCACCAACACCCGTCTCGGTGCCGGCGACTGGATGGTCGCGGAGGCCGATGAAAGCGACGGGAGCTTCCTGCGCCTGCCGGCAGTGATCGCGGTCGTCACGAACATGGACCCTGAGCATCTGGACCACTGGGGCACCGTGGAGGCGATGCAGGAAGGCTATCGGCAGTTCGTGGCCAACATCCCGTTCTACGGCTTTGCCGTGCTGTGTCTCGACCATCCGGGTGTACAGCAGATGATTCCGACCCTCGCGGATCATCGCCTCATCACTTATGGCTTCTCGTTGCAGGCCGATCTGCGCGCAGAGCGCGTTATCACCGACCGGCTCGGTGCCACCTTCGAAGTTGTTGCAACCGATCGCCAGAGCCGACGCGCGCGCCGGCACGGCCCGTTCCGCTTGCCGATGCTCGGCGCGCACAACCTGCAGAATGCGCTAGCCGCTCTCGCGGTTGGGTTCGAAATGGCGATACCGGAGGCGACGCTGCAGAGTGCGCTGGCCGCCTTCCGAGGCGTCAAGCGCCGCTTCACCAAGACCGGGGAAGTCGGCGGCATCACCGTCATCGACGATTACGGCCATCATCCGGTCGAGATCGCCGCCGTTCTCAAGGCCGCCCGGCAGGCGGGCGCGCGCGAAGTGATCGCCGTTGTCCAGCCGCATCGCTACACGCGCCTTTCCTCGCTGTTCGATCAGTTCTGCGCCTGCATGAACGACGCCGATACGGTGATCGTGGCCGATGTCTATCCGGCTGGCGAGGCGCCGATCCCGGGTGTGACGCGCGACGCTCTGGTCGACGGTCTCCGCGCACGCGGCCACAAGAGTGTCGTTCCGCTCTCGGGCCCGGAGAATCTCGCGGAGATGGTGCACGCGATCGCGCATGCCGGGGATTTCGTCGTCTGCCTCGGTGCCGGCTCGATCACCCAGTGGGCGAATGCGCTTCCGGCGCAGCTGACGCTCCTGCAGGCGGCGCCCCGCGTCGCCGGAGCTGCCAGACGATGAGCGCGGGCTCGCGCTCCGCCTTCCTCATCGAGGCGCTGTCCGGCCTGCGCGGCCGCCTGAGCGTTGCTGCGCCGCTTGCGCCGTTCACCTGGTTTCGCGTTGGCGGGCCAGCGGAAGTGGTGGTCAGGCCCGCGGATGCCGACGATCTTGCCTGCTGCCTTGCCACGCTCCCGTCGCAGGTGCCGCTTACGGTGATCGGCGCCGCCTCCAATCTCATTATTCGCGACGGCGGCATTCCCGGGGTTGTCATCCGTCTCGCCGGGCGCGGCTTCGGCAGCGTTTCCGTCGATCGGGGCGGGGTCATTGCGGGCGCCGCGGCGCTCGATGCGAACGTTGCGGAGACCGCCGCGCTCGCCGGTCTTACCGGGTTGGAATTTCTCTCCGGCATTCCGGGCAGCATCGGCGGTGCCACCGTGATGAATGCCGGCGCCTACGGCACGGAGATCAAAGACGTTCTGGATTGGGCTGAGATCGTCAGCCGATCCGGCGAAGTCGTCCGGCTCACCGGCGCAGAGCTTGCACTCGTCTACCGCCGGTCGTCGCTGCCGGCGGGCGCCGTCGTGGTCCGGGCGCGGCTCTGCGCTGAGCCGGGTGACCAAGCGGCGATTGTCGCACGCATCGCCGCCATCAAGAGCTCGCGGGAGGCCACGCAACCCGTGCACGCCCGGACAGGCGGGTCCACTTTCCAGAATCCTCCCGGGATGAAGGCGTGGGAGCTGATCGCCGCCGCCGGCTGCCGCGGCATGAAAAGTGGCGCGGCGGAAGTCAGCGAGAAGCACTGCAATTTCCTGATCAACACGGGCGGGGCCACGGCCGCCGATCTCGAAGCGCTCGGCGAAGAGGTGAAGGAGCGCGTGCGCGCGACAAGCGGCATCACCTTGGAATGGGAGATCCGCCGCCTCGGCGTGCCGGCCCGGGAGCTGGTGCAATGAGGCGCGTTGCGGTGCTGCAAGGCGGCATTTCGCCCGAACGCGAGGTCAGCCTTTCGTCCGGTGCAGAAGTCACCGCCGCCTTGATCGAGGCCGGGTTCGATGTGGTGCCGATCACCGTCGGCCCCGATCTTTCGGCGCTGATTGCCGCCCTCAGCCCGCCGCCGGATGTCGTGTTCAATGCCTTGCATGGCCGTTTCGGCGAGGACGGCGCGATCCAGGGCGTGCTCGACTGGCTTAACATTCCCTACACGCACTCCGGGGTACGTGCGTCGGCGCTGGCGATGGACAAGGTCGCTGCCAAAGCCGCCTTTGCTGCCGCCGGCCTGCCGGTCGCCCGCCATGTTCTGATCGCCGTCGAACGGATTGCCGATGGCGATCCGATGCCGCGCCCCTTTGTCGTCAAGCCGCCGAACCAAGGTTCTTCGGTCGGCGTCGCCATTGTCAACGAAGGCTGCAACCGGCTTGCCGAGATCGTTGCCGGTTGGCGCTTCGGTCCGCTTGCCCTGGTCGAGGAATTCATTCCAGGGAGGGAACTGACGGTCGGCGTGATGGGCGGCGAGCCGCTGGCAGTGACCGAAATCCGTCCCGCGGACGGGTTTTACGACTACGAAGCAAAATACGCGCCCGGCGGCTCCCGCCACGTGATCCCTGCGTCCCTGCACCCGGCCGCCTACGCCCGGGCGATGGAAATCGCCGCCGCCGCGCACGATGCACTCGGCTGCCGCGGGGCTTCCCGGGCCGACTTTCGCTACGACGACACCGAGGGTGAGCCGGGCCGGCTCGTCTTGCTGGAAATCAATACCCAACCGGGACTGACGCCGACCTCTCTTCTGCCCGAGCAGGCGGCCCATTGTGGCATGAGTTTTCCTGCGCTCTGCGCCTGGATGGTGGAGGCCGCGTCGTGCCGCGCGTGAAACGGTCCCCGCGCAACAGCATCAAGGACCGGCCGCGGCGGCTCGCGCTATTGCTGCGTCGCGTGAAGGGCCATTTCCGCGCGTTGATACTGCTCGCCGCAGCGATTCTCGCCTTCTTTGCATTCTCGTCGGCGCTGCACGCGGGACCGTCTTCCAGTTTGGTTGGGATGCGTGAACGTCTCGGCAGTCTCGCTGCGCTCGCGGGGTTTCGGGTGCAGAAGGTCATCATTCTTGGCCGCGTGCACACGCCGCCTGCTCTGCTGCACGCTGCCCTCGGCGTGCGGGCAGGTGACCCGACCTTCGGCTTTTCGCTCGCCGCAGCGCGCAAGCGCGTGGAAAGCCTGGCGTGGGTCAAGAGCGCCGTGATCGAGCGTCGCCTTCCGGGAACGATCGTCGTTTCGCTGACTGAGCGGCACCCGTTCGCGATCTGGCAGAACGACGGCCATTTCACCGTGATCGATCGGGTCGGGGACTCGGTTGAGGAACGTGACGTGCGCGCCTTCCGCGACTTGCCGCTGGTGGTTGGCCCGGGTGCGCCGAAGCACGCGGCAACCCTCCTCGACGCCCTGGCCGAACTGCCGGGGCTCAGCAAGCGCCTGGCAGCCGCGGTGCGGGTCGGCCGGTTGCGCTGGAACCTCGTGCTGAAGGACGGGACCACCGTCGAACTGCCCGATGGGCATGCGGCAGAAGCGTTGCAGAGGCTCGCCGCGCTCGAGGCGCGATACGCTCTCCTCGAGAGACCGCTTGCCGTCGTCGATATGCGTTTGGCCGACCGGCTTGTGCTGAGGCCATGGCCCGCGCACTCGGCCTCGCCGGCGCGGCCGCGCCTGGACTCGTCGGGCTGAGGCTCAGCGATGAACGAATCTTCTCCCCGCCGCACCTTGCCACCCGACGCTGCCGCCGAGCCGCCACGCAAGCTTGCGCGCTCCGGCCTGTTCGGCGTGCTGGACGTCGGCTCGACCAAGATTGCCTGCCTGATCGGTCGCGCCGAATCGGACGGCGCGCTGCGCGTGATCGGCTTCGGCTGGCAGAAAGGCCGTGGTGTGCGCGGCGGCGGCATCACCGACCTTGCAGTGGCGGAAAAGGCAATCCGCGCTGCGGTCGGGCAAGCCGAGGACATGGCGGACACCAGCCTGCGCAGCGTCACGGTCAATCTGTCGTGCGGGCAGCCGGAAAGCCGACTGTTCAATGTGCAATGGCCGGTTGGCGGGCGGGCGGTCAGCGTGGAGGACGTGCAACGCGTTGTTTATGAAGTGCGCGCCCGCGCTTTCTCGGAAGGCCGCGAAACTATCCATGCGCTTCCGCTCGGCTTCGCCGTCGACGAAACGAGCGATGTTGCCGATCCGCGCGGCCTTTTCTGCGAGACCCTGACCGCGCGGCTGCACATCATCGACGCGGCGACCTCGGCGTTGCGCAATTTCGGCATCTGCCTCGCGCGTGCCGACCTGGAAATCGCCGAGATGGTCTCTGCGCCGCTAGCCGCAGGCCTTGCCGTACTGGTCGAGGACGAACGAACGCTCGGTGCGACGGTTGTCGACATGGGTGGTGGCACGACCGGCATGGCGGTATTCGGCGAGGGGCAAATCCTGCACACGGCGAGCCTGCCGGTCGGCGGTGCGCATGTGACGAACGACCTGGCGCGGTTGCTCTCGACTCCTGTTGCGCACGCAGAACGTCTGAAGACGCTCTACGGCAACGCCGAACCGAGCCCGGACGACGAGCGTGAGATGCTGCCGGTGCCGCTGGTTGGCGAAGAAGAGCATCAGATCGCGCGCGTGCCGCGCGCGATGGTTGTCAGCATCATCCGACCCCGGCTCGAGGAGACCTTCGAAATGGTGAAGGAACGGCTCGATGCGAGCGGGCTCGCCCGCATCGGCGGAGCGCGCGTCGTGCTCACCGGCGGAGCCGCCCAGCTTTCCGGCGCGCGCGAGATGGCGACCCGGATGTTCGGCCGGCAGGTCCGGCTCGGCCGCCCGCACGGGCTGCGCGGCCTGCCCGAGGCGGCGTCCGGCCCTGCCTTCGCGACCGCCGCCGGGCTGCTCGCCTGGGCGGCGGGCGCCGGCCAGGCGATGCCGGACATCGACCTTACTCCCGAAGCCTCCCGCGGCTTTGTCAGCCGCATCATCGACTTCCTCAGGCAGCGTGTCTGATGGCTGCCCTCCCCTGCAACCCGGGCGCCAGCGCCCACTGACTTTGAGAGAACCCCGCAATGACCCTCAATCTCACCGTCCCGAAGCAGCTGCACACCGAGTTCACCCCGCGCATCACCGTGATGGGTGTGGGTGGTGGCGGCACCAATGCCGTCGACAACATGATCGCCTTCAACCTGCAAGGCGTCGATTTCGTGGTTGCGAATACCGACGCCCAACAGCTCATGCATTCGAAGGCGGACCGGCGCATCCAGCTCGGCCCGCATCTGACGCAAGGCCTTGGCGCCGGTGCCAAACCGGAAATCGGGCGGGCCGCCGCCGAGGAAGCTGCTGACGAACTCGAGCGTCACCTCGAAGGGGTACACATGCTGTTCGTCACAGCCGGCATGGGGGGCGGTACCGGCACCGGCGCCGCGCCGGTGATCGCGCGGATGGCGCGCGAGCGCAACATTCTCACGATCGGCGTTGTCACCAAACCCTTTACCTTCGAGGGCGTCAGGCGTGCCCGCGCTGCCGAGGCCGGGATCGAGCAACTGCAGCAATATGTTGATACCCTCATCGTCATCCCGAACCAAAATCTATTCCGACTCGCCAACGAGCGTACCGGCTGGCGTGAGGCCTTCAAGATGGCCGACCACGTCCTCTACATGGGCGTGCGCGGCGTGACCGACCTCATTGTCGCCCCTGGCCTCGTCAATCTCGACTTTGCCGACATCCGGACCGTGATGGCCGAGATGGGCAAGGCGATGATGGGAACGGGCGAGGCCGAGGGAGAGAATCGCGCTGCCCGCGCGGCGGAGGCTGCGATCAACAATCCGCTTCTGGAGGACACCAGCATGTCGGGAGCCAAGGGGCTTCTGATCAACATCACCGGCGGCGATGACATGACCCTGTTCGAAGTCGACCAGGCGATGAACCGGATCCGCGAAGAGGTCGACGAGGACGCCAATATCCTGTTCGGCTCGGCGATCGACGAGGAGGCTCAGGGGCGCATGCGCGTGTCGGTCGTCGCGACCGGGATCGACCGGCAACAGGCCGAACGCCCGCGCCTCGTGGCCGTCGGCGGCGGCTTTGCCGTCGACGAGATCGCTCCCGAGGGGACCTTCAGCGGCCCTGGCGCATCGCCCGGCGCGGATCAAGGGCCGCGCCCGGTACCGGGTTCCCGCCCGATCGGCCTCCCGTCTGCGAGCTTCCCGCTGGCGCCGGGGCAGCACCCGTTGGCGGGCAGTGCGGAAGTCAGGCAGCTCAGTCTGGTCCAGCCGCTGCAGCCGGCGGCGCAGGCGCTCGCTCCCGCTCCGGGCACGGCCCCGGCGATTCCGCCCGCGCCCACGGCCCGGAGCGCCGCAGCAACGCCGGCCAACGCGCTACCAGGGGGCCTGGTGTTCTCCGAGGCAGAGCAGCCACGCGGCCGCCGGATGCTAACCAATCCGGCTGCGATGTTTGCGGGCGGCGCGCTGGCCCCTCAGGCACCGCCGGCGCCGCGCAAGACGAACCTGTTCCAGGCTGTGACGGGGGTACTGCTCGGGCGCCCGCCTGCATCGTCCGTCGCGCCGGTCAATGAGCCGCCGGCCGACCCGGCGATGCCGGAGACGCCAAAAGCCTCTGTCAGACTCGCCGGAAGCGATGATTTCGGCTTTGATATCCCCGCGTTCCTGCGCAAGCAAATGTCCTGAAATGAAACGGCTGGCAATGCAAAAAATCTCTTAAATTGAGTCACTTAAACGGTAATACGCAGAAATAAACTGTGTCTTCCCAGGCGGCTTCGGTGCCGCCTAGCATCGTCGCATGGATGGATCGATCTACTCGTTCGGGAGCGAGGTGCCGCATCAGCGGACGCTGCGCAATCCGATCGGCTGCACCGGGGTTGGCTTGCATTCGGGGCTGCGCATCGCGCTGAAGCTCGAGCCTGGCTCGCCCGACAGTGGTATTGTTTTTTATCGTTGCGATGCCGGGGTCGACATCCCTGCCCGCTTCGACCGGGTGGTCGACGGCCACCTGGCGACACGGCTTGCCGCCATCGGCGCGCCGGATATCGGGATTGCGACGATAGAGCATCTGATGGCGGCTCTGGCGGCACTCGGGATCGACAATGCACGTGTCAGCGTCGATGGTCCGGAAGTGCCCGTGCTGGACGGATCGGCGGCTCCTTTTGTGTTTCTGATCGATTGCGCGGGCACAATGCTGCAGGAGGCGCCCCGGCGGGAAATCACCATCCTGCGGCGTGTTCGTGTCACGGAAGGCGACTCTTTCGTCGAGCTTTCGCCGGATCCGGCGCCCGGCATCACGATGGAGCTAGCGATCGCGTTCGCTGCCCCTGCGATCGGCCGGCAGGCATTTTCGCTTGCGCTGACGGAGCACAGCTTCCGCCGCGAGCTCGCCGCCGCGCGCACCTTCATCACGGCCGACGCCATCGCTGGACTGCGTGCGGCCGGCCTCGCACAGGGCGGCACGCTCGACAATGCGGTTGTTGTATCGGACGCCCGCGTGCTCAATCCGGCCGGCCTGCGCATGCGAGACGAGTTTGTCCGCCATAAGCTTCTGGACGCCGTGGGCGATCTTGCGCTTGCGGGCCTCTCGATCCGTGGCCGTTTCCGCGCCCAGCGCTCGGGCCACACCCTCAACCACCGCCTGCTCGAAGCGCTGTTCGCTCAGCCTGACAGCTTTCGGATCGGTCTCGCAACGCCGCTCGACGCCATGGCCCTGGCCGCCGCCTGAGTCCGGCTCCCGGGGAGTCCGGCTTGAAGAGCGCGTTAAGGTCGCCAGACGCGGCACATTCGGCACCATCAAGGGAAGGCAAGGCTCACCCGACGCTTATGCCCAACGTCCCAGCATGGCGGCTCTTGCCTGCGCTCATCAATATGATCATGTGCGCGCGAGCCGCGGGAGACCCACTATGGCCGAGATCGAACGCACGGCCATCACCCTGCCGCCCGATATGGCTGCTGTCGTCGAGAGCGCGGTCGCGGGCGGCGACTATGCGTCCAACAGCGAGGTGGTACGCGAGGCCTTGCGCGACTGGAAGACCAAACGAGTTCTTCAGCCGCAAGAGCTTACTGCGCTCAAGAAGGACATCGACCAAGGCCTCGCGGATCTGAGCGAGGGCCGAACTCGGGAATTTGACGCCGCCCGGATCATCGAGAGCGGAAGGACGCTGTTGGCCCGCCGCTCGCGCTCTACCTGACCGCGGCGGCCGAGGCCGACCTTGCTGAGATCCGGGCGACGTTGGCCACGAAGGTCTCGGAAGGAATCGCGACGCGCTTCGTCCACGCGATCGAGGCCGCATTTGAACCGTTGCGCCGCTTCCCTTTTATCCGGCTCCACTCGCACGCAGTTGGCGCCCAGTCTCCGGGTCGTGTTCCGAAGCCTCTATGCTATTTATTACGTCGTTGAGCCGGGCGCCATCGTGATCGTACGCATTATCCACGGTTCCTGCGACATCGCTGCCATCGCCGAGCGTGGCGGGTTCGCATGAGTTACCGTGTTTCCGCCGTCATCCCCTCGAGCAGTCTGGTGTCCCATAGCAATGCCCCTGGCGCCCGCGCTGCTTACCGGCGCCGGAGAGCAAGTCCGTTGGCGCTACGTTGAGTTCTTCATCGCCAGTATCTGCAACCCGAACACGCGCGGCGCTTATGCCTGCGCCTGGACGGATTTCTTCGCTTGGTCCGAGCAGTGCGGATCAGGCCTGCCTGCTATCCGACCCTTCGATGTCGCCGCCAACGTCGAAAAGCTCCCGAGCAGGTACCGATGTCAGTTCTGTGCCGGCGCGCCTGCCGTTGGGACGAAGCCCAGGAACCCGACCGCCGGGTTCGGACTACCGCTTGCGGCCAGTGGCAGAGCCGCAGGATCCACCCGGTGCTGCGGCGCCGGCCTGGCAGTCGACGCGCCTGGTGCCGGCTGACCCGCCAGCAGCAATGCTGCCACCGATCCGTTGGTGCTGGCCGTACCGCGAGCGACTGCGGCCGCTGCTGAGGCAGGCGGCACGCTCAACGCCGGCGAAGCGCCGGCGCTGCCGGCGGCCGCGTGCCCCTCGTGCTCGATCGACAGCAGCAGGAAGGCGATATCATTGCGATTAAGATCGACCGCGAGTTCCAGTGGCGTCATGCCGAGCAGGTTCTTCGCATCAAGCTGAGCGCCCTCTCCGATTGCCACACGCGCGGCCGCAAGATCCCCACGATTGATGGCGTCGAACAAGGCTGCGGTCGGCGAAAGCCCGCTCTCGGCGGGCGGCGGTGGCGCCGGCGTGCCGGCGTTGCCGACTGCTCCCGGC
>JBOHMN010000734.1:0-1530 GCA_050730175.1 Acetobacteraceae bacterium
GCCTTGATCGCTTCGGGATTGAGCACGCTCATGTCGATCCGCTCCTTGCCGTCGGTGCATTTCCACAGCGCGAAGACCGCCTCGGGGTTGGCCGGGCGATCGACCAGGCTGATCTCGGCGAGCTCGACCCCGGTGATGATCCGCGCATCGTCCGGGTCGCGCCGCGTCACCCGGCCGCCGATCGAGAAGCCCTTGTAGACGCCTTCCCGGACCTTGACCCAGGCGTCGTCATCGACGATCCGCGCCTTCAAATAGAGCCCCTTGTCATCGACCGCCGCGTCGAGCGCCACGCCCACCGCCGAGGGCTGATGCATCTCGCGGATATTGGCAAAGCGCATATAGGCCGGCAGCGCCGCTTCCAGCGCCTCGCGCCGGACGATCTCGCCCTGGCTGTCGCGCGCCTCGGTCGAGGCATAGCCATAGACCTCGCGCCGATCCTCATCGATCTTGCGCAACGGCCAGAAGAGATTGAGCATGATGCTCTCCCCAAAGCCCGACGCGATGGCTTCGCCGCTGAAGAAAATGTCATTGCGAGCGCAAGCGAAGCAATCTCCCGCCGCTTTTCGCCGCGCCTTATCGCGCCGCACCCAGCGGTACCGGCCCGCGACTTGAAAGCTCGACGAGATTGCTTCGTCGCCGCCGCTCCTCGCAATGATGCGAAGAAATGTCATTGCGAGCGCAAGCGACGCAATCTCCCGCCGCCTCGGCCGCGACTTATCGCGCCGCGCCGAGGGCTACCGGCTCTGGCTACGGCCCTTAGCCATCGCTAATGGCACCGGACGGGATCGGTGTAATAGGGATCGTCGCGCGGCGGGACGCCCTTCTCGACGAAATCATACTGGATTCCCGTCCAGTGATAGAGATACCCCACGCAGATACGCGGATACCCCATGTCTTTCTGGTCGAGGATATGAACATATGAACCGGGCACGTCGCGGCGCTGGTCAGGGTTCGCGGGACCGTCGAGAATCTGGTGCCACGCCGTCCCCTCCTTGCGATAGATGTGAAACTCGCACCCGTCCGTGCCGCAAGTCAATCCCGTGACCAGGATGAAGAACCGCGCGGGCGCGCCGTCGATCATGGCCTCGCCCTTCCATACGTTCTTGTCGACGGTCATGCCGGGTGGAAAAAACTTGCCCCACTTGCCGAACTGCTGCCGCGCGAATTCCATGAGCGGCGCCGGAGCGTCCGTCGTCTTCAACGCCAGGATCTGGTCCGCCCGCGCGCCCGGCCCTGCCCCGGCGAGCAGCAGCGCCGCGGCCACGCCGGCAGCCAGGATCATCCGCGGGACCGTCGCCGCAGCGGCGCTAATACGGGACATCCTGAAATGTCCTGAGCCGCGTCTCGATCCACTTCTCCTTATCGGAAAGTGCAATCCCTTCATCAGTCCAATCCCTGGCCTGTAGCGCCGCAAGATAGCCGGCGACCTGCGTCGCGCCGGCCCGGTGCGTGGCCGCCACGAGCCCCGCCTCCGTGACTGTGATCGTGGCTAATAGGCCCTGGTACGGCTGCCCAACATAGCGTCAAGAT
>JBOHMN010000735.1:0-1977 GCA_050730175.1 Acetobacteraceae bacterium
GGCTCGGCATGGCTCCAAGGCCGACTGCGCGGCCGCATTTTCTGCCCGGCAATCGATGTGACCATGTGGGCGTTGCGGCAATTCCCGACTCCGCGCGGTCACTGCGTCGCAGCCATCCAAGGCGACATCGCGCGCGCCCGCGCCGTGATCGCCGACCAAAGCCGGACCGGCTGAGCCGGCTCAAGCCGGCTTCATCTTGCCGGCGCGCGCCGGCTGCTTCTAGCGTTCGCTCTCGCAAGTGGCGCACCGTCTGTGCCGCGGAGAGAGTCATGGGCAATATCGTGAAATCCGTCCTGATCGTGGTCGCCACGCTGGTTGTGCTCCACATGGTGGCGCCGGCGAGCGTGAAGTCTTACACCGGGACGACCTGAGCAACGCGGGCCGGGAGCAGTCCCGGCCAGCGTCTCTTTTTTCGGAGGCAGGGCAATGCGTTTCATCCGACATCTGGAGCCGTTCGTCAACGTCGTACCGACGGGCCGAGCGGTTCTCAACTCCAGCCTGGTGCTGGGGAACATCATCGAGCGTATCTACCTGGTGTTAGGTGGAACCACGTTCACCAAGGCCATGATTTCGGCGTTGCGTGTGAAGCTCAACGGCAAGGTCACCTTCGGCGATATCAGCGGCACCAATCTGGATCTGCTCCAGACGTACCAGCTCGGCAACACTGCGGCCGGCTATCTGACGCTCGATTTTATCGAGCCGGACAGTAAGAGCATGCAGGGGGAAATCCTCGGCGCGCTTGATACAAACGCCGCGGGAGTTAACACGTTCACGGTCGAGTGCGATGTCGCGGGCGCCACGGCGCCGACGCTCGATTCCTGGGCGCAGCTTCGCGACGTGGCGAGCGTCACGGCCGCAAACGGATTCAATCCGGCGCTGCGGCCGCTCCTTCGAGCGCTCATCTCGACCAGCCTCACGAGCACCGCGGCGGCCGAGCAGCAGTACCAAATAAACTACGGCTCGGGCGGCAATTCGCTCATCAAGCGCCTGGTGATCTTCTCGACCATCCTCACGAGCGTGCGCATAAAGCGCAACAGCCTGGATGTCTTCGAGGTCGTGGCCGGCGCGCTCGCGAGCTGGATGCAGTCCGACTATGGCAAACATCCGCAGTCGAACATGTACGTGGTCGATTGGCTCATGGACGGGAACCAGTCGGACACTCAGCCGACCCGCAACGCCGATGGAACACTGGCCAATTACCAGTGGCTCCTGACCGCGAGCGGCGCCGGCACTTTCCAGGTGTACGCTGACGTTTACAGCATACTGGGCGGAATCTAACACCGGAGGTCCGCCGCTATGAGCGGGAATTCCAATACCTCCACGGGGAGCACGGCGAGCGAGCTGGGCAGCATCCTGGCGGGCGCCTCGTTGGGCTACATCGATAGCCAGAACAATCAGCCGGTGACCATCACCGAGCCGGTACCGGGAACCGCCTACGGGCTCGCCGGCACAGGCCAGGTGACAGCGAGCACCAGCACGATTGCGGGCTTGAGTCCGACGATGCTGCTCCTGGGCCTCGGCCTGGTGGTGGCCGTGGTCCTGCTGCGCCGGTAAGGGGACCGACATGCCGTTGGGCTTCAACTTCACGGGCGATTCGCTCTCGCCTTCGAGTTCGGGGCCGGCCAGCTCCGGGCTGAGTATTTCCATTCAGGGAATCACGACGGGCGGCTACTCGGCTGGGAGCGCATCGAGCTATCCCAACGCCGTGGCAACGCCGAGCGCGGCCGTCCCGAGCAGCTTGTCTCCGACAATGTTGCTCCTGATCGCGGCCGCGGTCGGCGCCTACATGCTCCTGCGCAAGTGAGGATCGAGCGCATGAGACAGTGGAACAGTGAAGCGGCCGAGGGCCTCTGCTACGCGGTAGGAGATGACAGCGAGCTGATCGCGGCGGCAGTCAACGCCGGCCGGCTGGAGTGCTTCCGGCTATGGGACGGCGGCGCCTACATGGTGACGCGCGTCGAGCGCGGTGTTCTGACG
>JBOHMN010000736.1:0-4960 GCA_050730175.1 Acetobacteraceae bacterium
CGCCGCAGCAATGCGACCGCCTCATTCCCTGGCTGATCACGCACGGGGGAAAGCGGTTTGCCTTCCCGGCAGCCAACTACATCTGGCCCCATGTGCTGAACAAGTACGCGCGTGCGCTGGTTGAGAAGGGCGGCGGCGAGGTGATATTCGAGGAGTATTACCCGATCGCCCAGATAGAATACAGCGCCACGGTCAATCGGATCATGACCGAAAAGGTCGACGTCGTGTTTGCGACCGTCATCCCCCCGGGGGTCGGACCGTTCTTTAAGCAGCTTTACGAGGCCGGGTTTTTGAAGCGCGGCGGCCGGCTCTGCCAAGTGGCCTATGACGAGAACGCGCTGAGCCTCAATACTCCGGCGGAAATCGAGGGTCTTGCGAGTTGTCTCGACTATTATCGCGCGGTCACCAGGATCGATCCCGGCAGCGCCAAGATCCAGGCCGAATATGACGCCATGTTCCCCGACACCAAATACCTGCTGGCGGCCGGCAGCGCCGCAACCGGCATGTATCGCGGGATGATGCTGTGGGCGGAGGCGGTCAAGAGCGCCGGCAAGCTCGACCAGGATGCGGTGATCGCGGAACTCGATCATGCGGAGATCAAGCTGGCGCCGGGCGGTCCGGCTGCGATGGTGCCGGGCAAGCGGCATTGCAAAATGAAGATGTACATCGCGGTCGCCAAGAACGGCAATTTCGAGATTGTCGAAGAGAGCAAAGGTCTTCTCGACCCGAAGCAGTGCTGAGAGCCGGCACGCTTCGGGATCTCCGAACCGGGGAGAAAATCCCAATGGATGATATCGGGACCACCGTCTCCCTCAACATCCCGGCCCCCTCCGCGCGCAAGACCGTCATCCCCTGGGTCGAGGCGGTGTTTCTGATCGGGTTTCTTGTCGTTCCGGCGATCGTACCCGATTATCTGACCGACTTTGCCTCCCGCCTTCTGATCCTGGCTTTGTTCGCACTGAGCTTTGATCTGGTATTCGGCTATGCCGGGATCATGAGTTTTGGTCAGGCTTTCTTCTTTGGCGGGGCCGGCTATGCCGTGGCCCTCTTGGCCCGCGATCTCGCCATCTGCTCGGTCCTGGTCGTCGTGCCGGTGGCGATCGCCGTGGGCTTTGCCTTTGCCGCCGTCATCGCCGCTTTTCTGCTCCTCGGCCGACATCCGCCGAGCATGATCTTTGTCGCGCTGGGGACGCTGACTGCCTCCGTCGCCGGCGATCAACTCGTCCGTTCCTGGTACTATCTCGGCGGCCAGAACGGGATCCCGTCGATTCCGGAATTGTCGCTCGGCAGTTTTGAATTCTCTACGATCCCGTTTTTCTATCTCACCCTCGCCATCCTTGTGCTTGTCTATCTCGGATGCCGGGTGCTGGTACGCTCGCAATTCGGCCTCGCCTTGGTCGGGATCCGCGAGCAGGAGGAGCGGGTCGGTTTTTTCGGCTACCGCGCTCCGGTGCTCAAGGCGGTGATCTTCTCCGCGGCGGGGGCGATCGCCGGCCTCGCCGGCGGTCTCTACGCCTATCAGCAGGGCTTTGTGTGGCCGAGCGTGATCGGGGTCGATCTGTCAACCCAGATCGTTCTCTACTGTTTGTTCGGCGGGATCGGCACGCTGGTCGGCCCCATCCTCGGCGTCGTCGTCATCGAGGGTTTCAGCTATGTCCTCTCTCAGGAATATCCGGAGATATGGCCCATCCTGCTGGGTCTTCTGTTGCTGCTGGTGATCCTGCTGCGCCCCTCGGGGCTGATCAGCCTGGTCGTGTCCGAGCGCGAGCGCGTCGGCGATTTCGGCCTGCGCCCGGGGCTGCATCGGCGGCGCACCCCTTTTCTTGCCGGGCGGCGCGATGGCCTTTCTTGAGGCGGTTGCGATCCGCAAGCAATTTGGCAAGCTTTGTGCGCTCGACGGTGCCGATCTCAGCGTCGAGCGACAGCAAATCCACGGGCTGATCGGCCCGAACGGTTCCGGCAAGAGCACTCTGCTCAAGTGCATCGCTGGCGCCGAGTTGCCGACTGCCGGCCGCGTACGTCTCGACGGCGCAGACATCACCTGGGCCGCCGCGCACGTGCGGGCCCGCGCCGGGATCAGCATCAAATTTCAGATCACCAGCGTGCTGCCCGGGCTGAGCGTATTTGACAATGTCCTGCTCGCGTTGCAGGCGCGCGACAGGTTTCTCGACCTCGTGCTGTCGCGCACCCGGCGCAAGCTGGCCGACCGCGCTGCCGGTCTCCTTACCGATTTCCGCCTCGCCGGCCGCGCCGACGCGATCGCGGGAACGCTCTCGCACGGCGAGCAGCAATGGCTGGAGATCGCGATGGCCCTCGCCTCCGAACCCCGGCTTTTATTGCTCGACGAACCGACGGCCGGGATGAGCCTCGAGGAACGCCGCGTCACCGGCGAGCTGCTGCGCCCCTTCGCCAAGCGTTGCGCAATCGTCATCGTCGAACATGATCTCGACTTTATTCGCGATATCTGCGATGTCCTCACGGTGCTGGATCAGGGCAAGGTGCTGGAGACGGGAACGGTCGCTGCCATCCAGGCGAGCGACAAGGTCAAGGAGGTTTATCTGACCCGTGTCTGATCCCGCCACGTCAAAGCATCCTCTTCTCGAAGTCGGCAAATTATGCGCCGGTTACGGCCGCAGCCAGGTCCTGTTCGAGGTCGGGCTGCGCGTGCCGCAGACCGGGGCAATTGCGGTGCTGGGCCGCAACGGGGTCGGCAAGACGACGCTGCTCAAGACCATCATCGGCGAGCTGCCGGCGATGGCCGGTCACGTCCTGTTGGCGGGGCGCGACATCATCGGATTGCGCACGGAACAGCGCATCCGGCTCGGACTCGGCTATGTGCCGCAGGAGCATGCGGTGTTCGCCAAGCTGTCGGTTCGCGATAATCTGGCGGTGGGCGGGCTGAGCCAGCGCCATCAGGCGATGGGCGAGGTCCTGTCGCTGTTTCCCAAGCTCGGGCAGCGGCTCGGTCAAGCCGCAGGCACATTGTCCGGAGGCGAGCGCAAAATGCTCGCGATGTCACGCGCGCTGCTCCTCAAGCCGCGCGTGCTGCTGCTCGACGAGCCGACCGAAGGCGTCTGGGTCGGCGTCATCGAGGAGATCGCCAGCCGGCTGAAGCAACTGGTCCGCGAGATGGCGGTCGTCATTGTCGAGCAGCACCTCGAACTGGCGCTGGAGGTGGCCGATTATGCCTATGTGCTCGATCGTGGCCGGCTCGTGCTGGAGGGTCCTTCGCAAATCATCCGCAACGACCCGCAGCTGATCCAAATCCTCGCTCCTTGAGTCTTCCGGGAGCATAAAAACCCGTGGGGTAGCCCATCATATCACCCCGTTGCGGCGGATGGCCCTCGTAGGCGCCACCGCCCGGCGGGGGACACGCACCCCACAGATCCTTATGCTCCCCAACCCGCATCATCGTGTCGGCGAGGTTGCAACCCGCATATGCAACCTGAACGGCCTTGTCGTAACGCTCGTGCCAAAAGATTCTATGAGCCTGGGCGGCGCTTCGGGGCGCTGATAGTCCCCTCTTCGCGGCACCTGCGAGAGGAGGATTGGCATGGCGAGGATCAATGATCAGCCGGGTTCTACGGCGCGGCAGAGTCCGGTTCCGATCTTTGTGTCTGTGGAACTGAGCCGGGTGCGGTGGCTCGTCACCTGGACCTTTCACGGCAGCAGCAAAATGTCGAAGACGTTTGTGAGGGCAGGCGATGGGGCGGGGTTGCTCGCGCTGCTGGCGCAGATCCGAACCCGAGCCGAGCGGGCACAGCATCTGGCGGGGAAGATCATTGTCGTCCAGGAAGCGGGACTGGACGGGTTCTGGGTTCACCGACTTCTGGAGAGTCAGGGCCTGGAAAGCCACGTCGTCGATCCCGCATCCATCGCGGTTCCGCGCCGACAGCGCCGCCCGAAAAGCGACGCGATCGATGGCGAGACATTGCTGCGCGTTCTGATGGCCTGGAAGCGGGGCGAGCCGCGGGTCTGCTCGATGGTCGTGCCGCCCGCACCGGAAGAGGAGGCGCGCCGGCGTCTGGTGCGGGAGCGCAAGATGCTGGTCGCGGAACGCACCCGCGAGACAAACCGCATTCGCGGGCTGCTCGCGAGCCAGGGTGTTGTCGATTACGACCCGCTGCGCCGCGATTGCCGGGTTCGCCTTGAGGGGCTGAGGACCGGAGACGGCCGTGCCCTGCCGCAGCGGTTCCGGGCCGAGATCGCGCGCGCCCTCGACCGGATCGAACTGGTGGAGCGCCAGATCGCGGAGCTGGAAGCCGAGCGCAACGCGCTCGTCCATGCGACCTCGGGGCCGTGCCTCCCGGCCGCGCGCCTTTTGGCTCTGCGCGGGATCGGCCCGGAATCTGCCGCGGTGCTGTCGCTCGAGTGTTTCTTCCGGCATTTTGACAACCGGCGGCAGCTCGCGGCCTATGCCGGCCTGGCGCCGAGCCCGTGGCAGAGCGGGCGCGTCGAGCACACCCAAGGGATCTCCAAGGCCGGCAATGGCCGGCTGCGCACCGCGATGGTCGAACTCGCCTGGCTGTGGCTGCGCTATCAACCGGCCTCGGCCCTGGCGGCATGGTTCCGGCAGCGGGTCCGGGCCGAGCGGGGGCGGCCGCGGCGCATCGCGATTGTCGCGCTCGCGCGCAAGCTGCTGGTTGCGCTGTGGCGCTACGTCACCGCTGGGCAGGTTCCGGAAGGAGCCGTATTGAAGGAGGGTTGATCCTACCGCTCTTGAAGCCATCCGCGGGGCCTGATCAGCCTCGTCGGATCCGGGCAGGCGAACCGCGATACGGCACTGGCTGCAAGAAGCCGCCCAAAAGTATGGTCTCGCCTCCCGAACCCGTCACCTCGCGCATGAGGGCTCCTGGTGCAGCCGGCGGCGCCGGCGACCGTATGTGAGTTTCTGGGGTGCTGAGCACCGCAGTCGATCGCAGGGTTCGGACTCGGATCACGTGAGTGGGCTCCTCCATCC
>JBOHMN010000737.1:0-7003 GCA_050730175.1 Acetobacteraceae bacterium
CGTGCCAATGCAACAGAACCATTCCGTATCAGGTTCGGAGATATCCGGCTGCTCGCAACCTTATCCGGGGCCGCCCGTCGATCTCCGTAAGGCAGCAAACGGGCAATCGGAACGAATGGCCGCTTTCGGGGCGGCTCACTTTGCCCGGGAACGGCGAGGGCGCGAAACGAGCCCGCGCCAGGCGCCGGTGAACGTCCGCTTCTTGGATCGCCCGATGGGGCACCGTATGGCGATGTTGGATCGTGAGCGGAAATTCGAACTGAGACACTACCCTTGCGCAGCATCCCGAGCGTCGCCGCTACGTGCCCGCGCGCGATCGAGCGTTCGGTCCGCCTCGGTCGGGACCGGTGCCAATCACCGTGCTGCCCGCCAGCAGCGTCTGCGGCCCGCGATCACACCGCGCGGCAGCTTGCTCAGCTTCACGAGCGTCCGCTTCTGCGCGCGCCCCCGTTCGTCGCGGTAGCACTCCCGCAACGGCACCGCCGGGGCCGAGGTACGATTGGGCACGGTCCCGATGAACGTGCCCAGAGCGAATCACCGGTCAGCCGATTTGGGAATCTCGACATAGGCATAAAATACGAAGCCGAGCGCCGCCGATCAGCGGAAAAAAGACCAGGCCTGCAAATCAAACGCAAGCAGAACTCCGGCAAAAGGGTGGCCGGGCGGGTTCAGGCAGACGCGGCAAGGGCGGGGCGCAGCAGGCTCGTCAGCTCGACATCGATCGCAAGCGTTGAGATCGGATCGCCACGATCGAGCTTCACCTGGACCTTGTCGCGATCGACCTTCACATGCTTGGCGATCACTGCGAGGATCTCTTCCTGGAGCACGGAGATCAGCTCGGAGCCGCCGCCACGTTCGTGCGCCAGTATGACTTGCAGGCGCTCGCGGGCAACCGGGGCCGAAGGCTGGCGACGGAGGAGGCTAAACAGGTTCATGCGACAGCCCTCCGGCCGAACAGCCTGCCGAAGATGCTCGTCCGTTCCGCGTGGACGGTCACCTGGATCGTCTCGCCCTTGAGACGCCGCACTGCTTCGGTATAAGCGCGGGCCGGCGCGGAGTCCGGGTTCGCCAGGGTGACCGGCGAGCCCATGTTCGAGGCCCGCAGAACTTCCTGGCTTTCCGGGATGATCCCGAGCAGCGGCACCGCGAGAATTTCCAGCACGTCTTCGCACTTCAGCATCTCGCCGCGGCCCGCGCGGGCGGCGTCATAGCGGGTGAGCAGGAGGTGCTTCGGGATTTTCAGCCCGCGCTCGGCTTTTTCCGTCTTGGAATCGAGCAGCCCGATCATCCGGTCCGAATCGCGGACCGAAGAGATTTCGGCGTTGGTCACCACCACGGCGATATCGGCATGGCGCATGGCGAGTGTCGCACCGCGCTCGATCCCCGCCGGGCTGTCGCAGATGATCCAGTCGAACTTCTCGCGGAGCTCGCTGATCACGCGCGCCACTCCCTCCGCGGTCAGCGCGTCCTTGTCGCGGGTCTGAGAAGCCGGCAGCAGGGCCAGATTGTCCAATCGCTTGTCGCGAATCAACGCCTGCGGCAACTTGGCGTCACCCTGCACGACGTTCACGATGTCGAACACGACCCGGCGCTCGGCCCCCATTATCAGGTCGAGGTTGCGCAAGCCCACGTCGAAATCCACGACCACGACCTTGTCGCCGCCCTTGGCCAACGCGGCGCCAAGCGCGGCGGTCGAAGTGGTCTTGCCCACGCCGCCCTTGCCGGATGTCACCACTACCACTTGCGCCATCGTGCTCAGCTCCCTTCCACTCCGTCCGTCTCACTCCATGAGGGCGAACATCAGGGTTTCACCATCGATCCAGATCTGCGCCGGCTGGCCCTGCAGGGCGGGGTCCCACTCCTCGGCAGTGCGATACATGCCGTCGATCGCCAAGAGCTCTGCCTCGAGCCGGCGGCAGAAGATCCGCGCGCGCCGGTTGCCGGAGAAGCCGGCAATGGCCCGCCCGCGCAACGCGCCATAGACGTGAATCGAGCCGCCGGCGATGATCTCGGCGCCCCAGGCGACGGTGCCGAGCACGATCACGTCGCCCGCCTCGTGCAGGATTTGCTGGCCGGAGCGGACCGCATGCTCGACGAGCAGCGTCGCTGCGTTGGCATGCGTGGCCACGGGCTGGCGCGCAGCCGGCGCCGGCTGAGCACGCTCCTGCGGATCGGGGACCGGGACGCCGCCCCGGCCGTTGGCCGCGGGGTGTCGCGGGGCCGGGCCAATCGGGCCGCCCCACTTGGCAACTCCCGGCCAGGAAGGGTGTGCTCCCTCGGTGCCGATGACCCGCACACCCTGATCGGCAATGGTCTGGATCAGGTGCGCAACGTCCGGCTGCTCCGGCGGTAAAAGGCCGAAATCGAGGATCACCGGCCGTGAATCGAAAAAGCCCGGTGTGTGCGCGATCTGGGCGCCGAATGCGGCGAGCCACGCGTCCACGGGCGGTTCGGGGGCCAGCACGGGCCATCAGCGAACGACCACGGACGCGAATCGGGGGCAAGGACTGCGAGGCGGACACGCTCCTCGCCTAGCCCCGGCGCCGACCACGGGTCAACACGAATCCTGCCGCTGCAGCAATGCCAACGGATCTCGGCGCCGCGCCGCCACTGATGTGACATCTTTGCGTCGGGAGCGTGTTTGCGTGATGGTTGGCGCCATCTCGTCAGCCGGGCAACGACGTCACCAATAAAACGAAGAGCCGACAGTCGGGCGTGCAGGAGCGGTTGGTGCGCAACACGCGCGAGGGTCAGCCGGTCACGGCGCGGAGCCGTCGCGGCGTGCCTGAGCGGCACGCATTTCGTCGATGATCGAAGCGGCGGCCTTTGCGGGATCCGCCGCGGCGACGATTGGCCGCCCCACGATCAGATAATCGGCGCCGTTCAGGATCGCCTCGGCAGGGGTGGCCGCCCGCTTGTGGTCGTTGACCGCCGATCCGGCGGGGCGAATGCCTGGCGTGGCGATGATGAAGGCCGGGGCGCCGGCGGATTTGCGAATCTCGTCCGGCCGGTCGCGGGCGGAGGCAATGATGCCGTCGCATCCAGAGCGAACGACGCTTTGCACTCTTCGTTGCACGAGATCGTGGACAGTCAGCGCATAGCCCATGCGGCGGAGCGCGGCATCATCGACACTGGTCAGCACCGTAACGGCGAGGATCTTGGGAAAATCCGATCCGCCTTTCCCGGCGACGGCAGCGTGCAATATCTCTTCCTCGGCATGCACGGTCAGGAAGCGGACTCCCCGCTCGCGGGCGCGTGCGACGCCGCGCCTGACCGTTTCCCCGATGTCATACATCTTGCAGTCGAGGAAGACCGCCTTGCTGCGCACGAGACGCTCGATCAGTGTCTCGACCCCCGGCGCGAAGAGCAAGCCGAATCCAACTTTGAACACAGAGACGATGCCGTCGAGCTGTTCGACGATGGCGTCGGCCTCGCGTACCGATGGCACGTCGAGCGCGACGATCAGACGCTCCCTGATGTCGCTTCCCATGCCGGTCTCCTCGTCGTCCGTCGCCCAACGGATCGCAGTGCCCGGCCTTGGTCAAGCCTCCCTGGCATGCGGGATCATGCGCTCGAGGGTGAAGGCGCGAGGAACTGGCCGGCCGGTACGGATGGCCTCAGCCGTCATGCGGCCGAGGACGGGGCCGAGCGTATAGGCGTTGGCAGCCAGCGCATTGAAGAAGGCCGGATGCCCGGGCGCCGCGCCGAGGATGGGCGCGGCATCGACCTCGGGTGCGAGGCCGGTCCAGGCGCGGATGGCGCGAAGCCCGCCGAGCAGAGGCAGCGCGCGGCCGGCAACGGCGCAGTTTGCCTCGATGCTGCGCCGGATGTTGCGTGTGCTTCCCGTTGCATTGTCGTAATCACCGAACCATCCGCCGCCGATCAGGAAGCCGCCGCTTGCCTGCTGCTTGAGCGAGAGATGCCGCTGCGCCATCAGCACGAGATGGCCGAGCAAGGGCGGCGCGGGGGCCGTTACGATCACCTGCTGGACGGTGCCTGTCACCGGCACTTCGATGCCCGCAAGCGCGCTGACCGCGCCCCCGTAAGCGCCGGCGGCGTTGACCACGCGGCCGGCACGAATCGGGCCAAGCGCCGATTGCGCGAGCCAGGAATTGCCATCGCGGGCGAGCGCCGTGATCTCAGCCCCTGCCAACAGCCGCGCCCCGGCGGCTTCGGCAAGATGCCGCAGCGCGGCGCTGCCGCGCAGCGGATCGCCGTAGCCCTCACCGTCGCAGAAGTCGGCGCCGAGCAAGGTGGGCGCCAGGGCAGGAGCGAGTGCGTGCAGTTCGTTCGCGCCGACCAGCCGGCTGGCAATCCCGTAACGATGCTCGAGTGCCACCTTAGCGGCGAGCCAGCGCATCCCTTCCTCGTCCTCGGCGACCATCAGGCCGCCGGCGGTGACGAGGCCGAGCGGCTCGCCGGCCGCAGCGGCGATTTCGCGCCAGAGCGCGATGCTCTCGGGACCCAGCGGGAGGGCCGCCGCGGCAGGGCCGCCATCGGCGGGCCCGGATTCGGAAAAATCATAGGCGAGAAGCTGAACATGCAGGCTGCCGGCATTCGCGGTGCTGGCTGCCATGGCGAAATCGTCCCGCTCCGCCACCACGACGTCGATCCCTTCGCGCGCGAGATAGAAGGCGCTCGCCAATCCGACGATGCCGCCGCCGATGACCAGGACATCGCAGGAGCGGCGCATGCTTTCAGCGGGCGGCGCGTGAGGGAACGTGGGCTGGGCCGGCAAGGTCGGGCTCGGGATATGCGTCGCCGTGAATTCCGCACCATCGAACATCAGTGCCGCGAGCGGCACCGGTCGGGCGGGCGGCCGGGGCGCGGCGAACGAGAATGGCTCGGGCGGAGCGGGGCACAGAAGTTGGATGGTTGCGGCGCAGAAGCGGCCCTGACACGGCCCCATGCCGGCACGGGTCGCGCGCTTGAGCGCGGGCAAGGAACGAAAGCCGCGCGCGATTTCCGTGCGCAGGCGCTGCGCGGTGATCTCCTCGCAGCGGCAGACGATAGTTGCATCATCGATTCTTTTGGCATCCCAGCGGGGTGGTGCAAATACGCGCCACAGCGCCTGCTGGAACAAAGCTGCACGAGCGAGGGCACGGCGCGCCGGGGCGTCATCCGGCGGCGAAAAGCCGAGATCGCGGGCTGCGGCAAGGCCGGCAAGCCGGCCGCGTGCCATGGCGATGCGGGCGCCGCCGAACGCCGCGCCGTCGCCGACGGCAAACACAGTTGGAAGGCTGGTTCGCCCTGCTTCGTCGGTCACGGTCGAGAGATAGCCGCGTCCGGCATCCACGAAGCGGTGTGCGGCGCCGAGCGCACGGGCGAGCGTCGTTTCCGGTTGAAACCCGGCATTGAGCGCAATGACGCCGCAGGGCATACGCACCTCGCCGGATGGTGTGGCGATCCGCGCCGCGGCGACCTGGTCCTCGCCTTCGATGGCCCCTCCTTCGATAGCCCCTCCTTCGATAGCGATGACTTCGCTCGCCCAGAATACCGGCACGCCTGTTTTTCTCAGGCGCAGAAGTTGGGCTGCACCCTGGGCGAGCAAACCGGGCCCGGTCCGGGCAAGGGCCATGAGCTCGGCAAGTTGTGGAGAGCCAGGGCGCGGGGCAGACTCGACAACGCCGGCGAGCCGGACGCCGGAGCGAAGAAGCTCGGCTGCAAGCTGGAAATTCAGCGGGCCGTTGCCCGCGATCAGTACCGGCTCGGCCGGGCAGACGCGCTGTGCACGAACCAGGGCTTGCAGGCAGCCGGTGGTGATCACGCCGGGCAATGTCCAACCGGGCAGAGGGACGGGCGCCTCGTGCGCGCCGGGCGCCAGGATGAGACGGCGCGGGTGGAAGAGGACTTCCTTGCCGCCGACGAGTGCCGCGATTTCCGCCGGCGCGAAAGCTCCCCATGCCAAACCGCTCTCGAACACGGCCCCTGCCGCGGAGACCGCGGAACGCAGCGCGTCGCCGGCGCGAAACTGCGCATCCGGCGCGCGGGCCACATAGCTTGGCGCGAGAGGCTTGAAATATTGCCCGCCCGGCTTTTCCCGCTCGTCGAGCACGGTGACCGCCGCGCCGGCTTGCCGCGCTGCCAGAGCGGCCGAAAGCCCGGCGGGGCCCGCTCCGACGATGAGGATGTCCGGCGCCCGCTCGGCGGGTTCGGCGGCCGCAGGGGCCGCCGCAAGCGGTGCGGGATCCACCGGGAACCTGCTGCTGACTTCCATCCCGGCTGTGGCGGCGGCAAGACAGGCGCGCTCGCCGCCGCGCCCGTCGATCGTGACCAGACAGTCGAAGCAGGCGCCGATGCCGCAAAAGAGCCCGCGCGGTGTGCCCGAGCGTGTGCAGCGGAAAACGAGTTGCCCGGCCGCCGACAGCGCCGCCGCGACGGTTTCGCCTTCGCGCGCAGGAATCTCCTGACCGTCGAAGCGGAAACTGACCGGACGGCCAACCAGTGTGAACGAAGGATGATTGAGGCGCATCGGGGAGCTTCTTCCTCCACCTTGACCGCGCCGAACTTGGCAGAGCGCGGCGCGATGGCAACCCGGCCGGCCGCCGCGCGACGCAGCTGCCCGGGCTGGCCCAGGGCGCGCGGGCAGCGGATGATGTGCTGGCTGGACGAAAAAGGGCTCGAAAGAATGCAAGGCGACGTGCGCCCTGTGGGTTTTCCGATTCCACAATGGCGCCCGCGCCCGTACCCGCCTGCCACCACGATGGTCGGGCGCTACTGCCGGCTCGAGCGGCTCTCGGCGGAGCGACACGCCGCCGAACTCTTCGCCGCCTGCGCCGGCGCACCAGAGAACTGGATTTACCTGCACCAGGATCCGCCGGCTGATTTCGCCGAGTACGAGAACTGGGTTGCGGCTTCGGCGCAACGCGATGATCCATTCTACTACGCCATTATCGCGGGCGACCGCAGGCGCGCGTTGGGTGTTGCGGCGCTGATGCGGATCGATCCGGCGAACGGCGTCATCGAGGTCGGCAGCATCCACTACGCGCCCGCGCTGCAGCGT